>CAJPKC010000201.1 GCA_905370255.1 Streptococcus oralis | reverse complement strand
ATATCATCATAAGTGATATGAAACTGATATTCTTCTCCAGCAATCAATTCTGAACGATTAGTAGAAGTTAAATCCCTTTCGCTGTTAGATGACGTTCCCCCCTGATAAATATCAAAAGAATCATTATAAATATTATTTGTTTTAGAGCTCGGATTGGAAACTAGCCCTACAGCTCCTAGTCCTATGAGTAACATGAAAAACGCCCACATAAGTTTCCAACCCATAGAACTATCAGATGAAGACTCCGAATTTTCCTTCCAAAAAGCCTCATTCTCTTCTTTTTTAGCGAGCTCCTCAGCACTAAATCTCGGACGAAGCTCATACTCTTCTGCTTCAGATACAAGTTCTGAGTCTGGACGACTAGTTTCATCCTTAAAATAGAGTGATTCTTTTTTCTTAGATTTCAAGGATTCTAAAGCAAAAATAAGGCGAGATAACTCTCTCCCCCTCAGGTGTAAGAAGTCATCTGACTCAGCCGTTGAAACTCGTTTAATCTCTGTTTCAGTTCTCAAATCGTCTGGAGTCTCTGAAACATCCTGATAGCTTAACGGAGCTCCACTATCTTTGTCACCTACATTAATTACTGGATTAAAGGAGGATTCATTGGACTTAATGTTTTCTACTGATTTTTTCTCAGTCATTTGTGATTGAGCTAAAACCTGAGATTTATCTTCTTCAGATTTTTTGGATAGGAATACAGAATGGTTGAAGTCCCTTCTTTTAGGCTGAACCTTGTTAAATTTTGATTTATGTTCCCGTCTTAAGGCTTCCAGATTTCTTTTTTCCATATATTCTCCCAATCATATTTTTTAAACTAATCAGCATTAGTAAGATAGCATTTTTCATTCATTTCGATAGAACTACTCGGAAAGACAGACACTAGCTTCTCTTTCTTCAATAAGCTAGAAATACCATATCTGTATCAATAACTTTTTTAAAACATCATTTACTATTTAAAATATTTTACAACAAAAATAACTAATGTGAGACTTTGATGAGTAGTCCTTTTAACTTCTCAGTTCACCCTTCCTCTAAACACTTTGAAAAGGCAATGTTTCGCTAAGACAGTCTTGTTCCAGTATATCATATTTTGAACAGGTTTAGCTCTAAATCTACAAGGAAAAAGACACGAACTTTCGTCCGTGCCTAACAAAGCAATTCCAAACCATATACCAACGATATTATTTAATTCTTTCGTTCAAAATGTTCCCGCTGTTAGCATCAATGGTTATTTTAATCTTTTGCGTACCGTTCAGAGCTTCCAGCTTGTGAGATAAGCACCCCTATTCATTTATTCTATTTAGAAAGATTACTCAATAGATACTGTCCGTTTTCCTGACGGATAAAAGTCAAAGTTATCTCCTTATTTGAAGAGGTTTCATAGTTTACAAGCATCTTCGGCTCTGATTCACCATCCCCATAAACTGAGATATGTTGATATTCTGGGTATTCCTTGATTACTTCTTTAAAGGAAGAACCGCCCTCGCCTGTTTCCGCATCACCCATCTTTAAGCTCTCTGTAATCTGGCTAGACACCTTTTGATTATAGTCATCACTGCCGGGCATAATACTCATACCCTGAAGATGGTAGCTACCATCCTCGTGTTTCATAAAGGTCAGAGTGGTATAACTAGAGTCAGGTAACCAAGACAATGAGAGCCCTTCTTCCTGAAACGTCACACTGCTGGCCAAGCCAAAATCTTTGACTACTTGTTCAGGGGTCAATCCTTCATCATCCGCACTAACAATGCTCAGCTTTTCAAGGTCTTTCACTTCCCACTCATATACATCCTCTTTTGACGGAGCCACAAAAGAAGCAACATCGCTTTGATGTCCCTTTCGAGACAGACTTGGCACACTGCCGCCACTCATAAAATCATTTAGGAAATAGCCGCCAAGACCTCCTAGCAATAGTCCCGCTGCCAGACCTATTCCTAAAAATCCTATCAGCTTGCCCGTACTATTTTTCTTTGGCTCTGGACTTGGCTGGCCAGCGAAGTTTGCAGCTTGCTGTGATCCGGCAAAGTTCTGACCAGCTGGATTAAATCCCTGAGGAATTGCTTCTTGAAAAACAGGATTTCCCCAATTATCCTGCTGTGGAGCGTCAAAAATGGGTTGCTGAACACCAAAATCTTGATTAGGATTCGGCATTTCAGGACTGCCCCCTTCTGCTGGGAGAGGCTGCCCCTCTGTTGAGTTAGCTACAAATTGTCCTGAGTCTGATGACTGGTCTTGCTGTGGATACGGAGCCAATCCTTCTAAAGATTGTTCCTGCGATTTATTTTGTTCTGACATCGTTTCTCCTTTTATTATTCGAGTTCTATTTTATTTATTGGCAGTAGTGGACAAAAGATAGTTTCCGTCCTCCTGCTGAACGAAGAACAACCTATAAGTTCCATCATTAGGAGCGTCATAAGCCACCTCCATAATGGTTTGACTAGTATCCTCACTAAAATCTTCATCCACACGAATAGAGATACTCCTCGGACTGCCATATTCCTTAAAAACTTCCTTATAGGAAATGCCATCCTTACCAGTCTTTGCATCGCCTTTTTTCAATTTTTCAAAGTAATCAGCCGCCATCGCTTCGTCCTCAGCATTATGTTTGCTTCCTTCAAAGCGAATATTATAGATATGAAGGCTATTCAGATAGAAACCATCTTTTTTCTTCTCAAAATCCAGAGAAGCAGTTTGATCTGTATAATAAATTGGCCAATCCTCCTCATCATCAGAATCTTGAAGCGTTCCCCACTCTAAATCAAGGCTGTCACGAGAGATTTCTTCTTTTAAAGCCTTGCCATATTTATCAAGAATATCTTCCACAGAAGTACCATTCGTATCTGTCTGAATAGTATTGAACCGTAACTCTGACAAACTATCAATATCCCACTTGAACTCAGTAGTATCAGGGTCAATGTACTGACCTGATTGATCTCTCTTTGATTCCCTAGCATCTGCTAAAGGATGAAGCACAGGATATTCTCCTTTGATGACATCCGCTACTCCCATTCTATAGCCCCAGATTCCCCCTCCGATTAGTCCAAGACCAAGAGAGAGCAGGGCTCCACCAATCAGGATTCCTTTCCAGGATTTATTCTTGGTCAAAGGCGGAGTTGGTCCCTGCGGACTTGAAACATGACCCTGCTGAGGTTGAAAATGATGCGAGAATTCCTCTTGCGACTGAGCATTCCTTGAAGGCTCAAAAGAATGCTGTGTTTGCTGTTCTGTCAATCTTCTTTCCTCTTTCTTGTTTATTTCCAATAGTCTTATCAGTTCTCTTTTAATAACGAAATGCTTTGAAAACAGTCAGTCACAAAAGATAAACTAAATAAGTAAAAACTTACATTTCCTCTGACTTTATATATAAGAAATTTCCATCTGGCTGGCCTACAAACAATAGGTATTCATAACCATCTTCTGTTTTATAAGTCACCTCAGCAATCAGACGGTTGGAGATAATCTTATTATCTACGTCACGCTCGCTTGTGATGACAATTTCTGACGGAACAGGATGCTTCTTCAGAACCTCTGATAAAGCTGTTCCTCCTTCACCCGTTTCCTTGTCTCCTTCTTTCAAACGTTCAAGGTCTTTGGGAGATAATACGCTCCAATCTGTCGTTTCCTTCCCTTTTCTATATTCTTTAAAAGAATCTCCAACTACCACTTGTCTCAGATAGTAGTTCTGGTCAACTTTATCAAATTGAAAAGAAATATTTTGCTCCTTGTCCCTGACAGAAGGGCCCCATCGGAGTAACAGACGATTACGATCATATTCTGCTGAACTAGCCAAGCCATAAGTTTCAATGATTTGATCAGCTGTCAGGCCTAATCCTTCATCATTTGTATAGCTCAACCGTCCCAAGTCTTTCAAAGTCCAATTAAACTGAACCGACTGCC
>CAJPKC010000200.1 GCA_905370255.1 Streptococcus oralis | reverse complement strand
GATGATGGGTATCCTCTCTATTACACCTTTAATGTAGCTCAAATCTATCCTGGAAAAAGTGGGGAACATAATGTGATTGGAGTTGGCTATGAATTGACAGCAGATGGCAAGGACATCTCAGCAATCTATTATCTAGACCCCGATACACATGTACAGGATCCAACCTATGGAGGCTTGAAGAAACTGACACCAGAGGAGTTATTAGCAGCCATGGTTACATGCGGTGAGAAAAATTATGCTTGGTGAGAAAGTGAGTCGTGAAATGGATAGGAGGGATAACCTATGAAACGCTCTTATCTTTTTGGGATTTTATTTCTATTCTTCCTTTTGCTTTCTTGTTCTAAGGTCCAAACACCAATGTTTCAAGTTGATCCAGAATCGAATCTTTACTTGGTCACCTCAAAAAGTATTCAATCATATACTAAGAAAGAGAATAAGCTCGAGTTACATCGAGTAGAAAAAATTGATGTAGCAACGTATGTTAATCTCTAGTTTTCGTGTTTAAACAGTGGTGATAAGATGATTGAGAAACAGAAATTAAAATTGGGAAAAGATGATTTTCCAATCGGATTAAGAATCGTAGAAAAAGACTTAGTGTCAAATTAATAATAAACAGCACCCCAAAAGATAGATGTTATAATCTATCTTTTGGGGTGTTTTGTTATGAAAATTAATATATAGAAGAATGAAAATCTGTGCTATTACCCTATTCTTCATTGACTAATTTTTAGGCTTACCACTTGATCAGCTTGTTTCCAAATGGTTGGATTATGTGTTGCAATAATGATCAGACGTTCCTTATTTTTTAATGTTAGGAGTAAGTCCATAATCTCCTGTGAGGTCTCAGGATCAAGAGCGGCAGTTAATTCATCTGCCAAAATTAGAGGAGGATCTTTTAAAATGATCTTTGCTAAGGCTACACGTTGTGCTTCTCCCCCAGATAGCTCTTCTAATATTTTCTTCTTTTAAATTATTCATGGATCAATTATAGAATAAAGTACTATATAATTTTTTGATTTAATTATTTGGTAAGAAATATAAACCATTTGGTACAAATAGATAAGTCCAAAATAGAAAAATCATCTATAATACTCTAAAATACACCTATTCGGTAAAATAGGTGTATATGATGTCATTTGTATCCAAATTCTTTGAGAGCTTTCTTATAGGCACTGCTACCCTTTAAGTAGTAGTCGTGTTTCATTCCACTAATATCAACAGAAAAGACCCCATCTCTAAACGAATACTCTTCTGTCCTATTTGCAACATCTTGTCCAGTTAACTCAATGGTTTTCTTTTGTTTATCAATCTTAAAGTTATCGGCTTCTCCATGTTCAATGGAACCTTTATCACCTTTTATAGTGAATGCCAGCTTGTTTCTTTCACTTGATACCCAATAATATTATCCATCCAAGGACTGTTGATTGCTATTAGAACATGCAATTAACATCACTGCCATTATTGAAAGTAGCAAAACACTTATAAATTTTTTCATATCCTTCGCCTCCTTTTGTAATATTATTTTACCAAAATAATATTACAAAATTGTGTCAATGTCTGTTATAACAGCAAATAAGTATTATTCAAAATATTATCTTGTATATTATATAGGCTCCCAAATTTTTCCTTTGTAAGAAATTTTTTAATTGTGTATTCCTACTAATTGTGATATAATCTTTATAGAGGAATAATTGTGCGCTTTTTATAAAAAGTGTATCATGTAAAATATAGGAGAATCGTTATATATACTTGTCGCTGAGAAGTATGGAAGAAATCTTAGCTCGAATAGGCTGAGATATGGTAATGTGTGCTCAGGACAATACCTAATTTGAGTTAGGTTTGTTTTTGGGCGTTTGCTACCACCTGCATACTTTCATCAAGGCAGAATTATAGGACGGTTTTTTATTTTTTCCTCTTAGATGTATATTAAATGGTTAATTTCTCCACTTTCTTTTGAACTGAAAGGGAATCTATGATCAAATTTAAAAATAAACCATTAATTGCTCTTCTTGTTACTATGCTATTACAAGTGATTATTTTTCATACTTCCACTTGTATCTCTGCTTCAGCTAAAGTTTTGGATACTTACACATTAGTGTCTATCTTGGGATTTATATCCAATTTGCGGTTTAACAAAAACAAACCTCAAAGCAAAACAAAGGCATCTGGAATAGTCCTATTATTTCAATTTGTCTTATTAACAACTCACATTCTTTTAATGCTTGTTTCAACACATAGCAATTCATACATTTCTTGTCTGAAGTTACTTTCAAAAGTGCTACCACAAATGATTTCTACGTTGGACAAGATGTATTGTTGCACGTCAACCAGTTTGCTAACAAACAAAAAAAGAAAACGGCTACGCAAAAAAATGCGCAACCGTAACTAAGTAATTTACTCCTATTTGTGGAGAAGTAAATCATTTTGTAGTTTATTGCCGTAAACCACAAAACTATATACATCGATAGCTACTTCATTTATATGGAGTAGTTTTTTAATACTATTGATATTGTCATTATATAACTTATTAAATAATAACTATACTATAATACTACATTTAGAACACTTTGTCAATAGAATTTAGATATTTTTCTAAAAAGCAATTAATTTTCTATACTCATTCTTCAAACACTCTGTCACTGTCCAATATAGTGTAATACATCTAAAAATTGTTAATTATGTCGCAGACTAAATCCTTTAAAATCAATATTTCTATGTATAACAAGACTTAAAGAATCTTAAATTAAGTCTTGCATATTCATCATAGCAATAACATTCCTTCCAACTTCTGAAATTTACAGTTCATTATACCATTTTTTAGACGCTTGGAAAAGCCTAGGTGAGGGAACTCTGACATCATGCCTGCTGTTTCAGGCAATTTCATGAAGAGAGAAAAGAGTTTTGAAATCTGTGGGCCTCATCTTCCCTTAAAAGCCAGAATGTTCTTTCAAATACTCCTCTTCTTCCTTGGTCGAAGGCCGTCCTAAGATGGCATTCCGATGTGGATAACGCCCAAATTGTTGAAGAATGTCCATGTGCATCTTCTCATACTTCAAACGCTTTTCTAAGCCCGGTTGATCAAATAGGCGCAGAGCTTCTTCATGAATGGTTAAAGATTCCGAATGCATAAAGGGCATGTAGAAAAAGCCTCTTTGTACAACTGGTAATTCTTGAGCTTGTGTTAGGCCTTCTTGGGCCAAGACCAAGGCCAGGGAATCTGTCGCAAAAGCTTGGGCAGTCCCTCGAAAAATATTGCGAGGAATTTGGTCCAAGAGCAAAATCTCTGCTAAACGCCCTTCTGCCGTAGCCCGCCAGTGAAACAATTCCCCACGACTGGCCTTCCAATAAAGTTCCTCAAAGCGCTCCCGCATTTCTTGATCCAGTGCTTCTGATTTTTTGAACCAATCCTCTGGCTTCAACTCTTCGAACCAGAACCTTATCACTTCCTTCATTGCTTAACCTGCCATAATTTTTTCTTTTGTTTTTTCATCCAATGCATCATTCATCCGGCCGTACTTATATCCAGCCAAATCCAAGGCTACATAGGTAAATCCGATTTTTTTCATGTAGTCATTGATCTTGTCATGCAGTTGGATGGCTTTAAGCAGATGGTCTTCTTCCACTTCGATGCGCGCCAAGTCTCCATGCACACGCACACGGACTTGCTCAAAGCCAAGTCCTACAAGGAACTCTTCCCCTTCAAAAACCCGTTGTACATTTTCTGAAGTGATTTTCACTCCGTATGGGAAGCGTGAGGCAACGCTACAAGATGGCACCTTATTCCAATTGGAGACCCCTCTTTCCTTGGCCAATTGACGAATTTCTGTCTTATAGAGGCCGGCTTCTTGCAAGACACTGCGGACACCCGCTTCGTCCCGAGCCTTGATACCAGGGCGAAAATCGTCGATATCATCCATAAT
>CAJPKC010000199.1 GCA_905370255.1 Streptococcus oralis | reverse complement strand
CATTTGGATTGGTAGCGCCATTCGTATTATCATTCGAAGAGCTTGGACTTTCAGTTGTTGAAGTTGTACTTGAACTTGAGCTCTCTGTTGTCGAACTTGCTTGAGTTGACTGTGGAATCCAGTTGTTACGAGCACCGTTCTTAAAGACGTATTCGCCGTTGCGATACAAACCTTCAGGCATTGTCCAATCACCAGGATGATCATCCTCTGACAGATATCCCATCATTGAGCGGTAGATATTGGCCGCTACTCTAAATCCATCTCCTTTGATTGGAGTGAGGCGATTTGAATAACCTGTCCAAACAGCCATTGAATATTTGCGGGTATATCCTACAAACATTTCATCAGGTGCGACATAATCGTATCTCTTAATGTAATTTTCAATTTCATCATCTGTATAGTTAGATGTCCCCGTCTTACCTGCTTGAGGTAACCAAGACATATAGGCACCACGACCAGTTCCGTAGGTTAATACGGTTTTCATCATTTCTGTCATCATATAGGCAGTAGTCTCCTTCATGGCACGTGAGCCAGGATCAGAGTACTCTTTTGAACTACCGTCACTAAAGACAATCTTGTTGATATACATTGGTTTATGGTAGATACCACCGTTAGCAAAAGCAGCGTAAGCAGCAGCCATTTTCTCACTACTTGCTCCGTACTTTTTGTTTGACTCAGTCGTGTTACTTGAAATAGCGTTGGCATAGTGCATATCCGGATAGTCAATACCTAAACCATTCAAGAAAGTCTTGGCTTTGTCTAAACCAACCTTTTCAAGTGTTTCAACGGCAGGTACGTTACGCGATTGTTGGATTGCATATTGTAGTGTGATGTTTCCATAGTATGCTTTATCCCAGTTATAAACAGGAATATCTGTTCCAGGATAGTTATAAGGAGCATCTTTTATGATTGCTGCGGTAGAGTCGTAAATTCCGTATTCAAGTGCAGGTGCATAATCTGTGATTGGTTTCATAGTAGAACCCCAGTCACGGTTGGTTTCAACGGCCTGATTGAGTCCGAAGGATACATTGCTTGACTGGTGTCTTGAACCAAGCTGAGCAATAACTTTACCATTTGTAACGTCTACGATAGTAGAAGCTGCTTGAAGTTCATCATCCGGATAATAAACATACTCATCTGTGTTGTATATATCCCAAAGACGCTTTTGAACATCTTGGTCTACGTTAGTGTAGACGTCCATTCCAGTAGTTAAAAGGTTGTAACCTGTCTCTGTTTCAACTTGTTCAATCACTTCTTTAAGGTAATTGTCTAAGTATGGAGGATAGGTGTTGCTTCCTTTCAGACTTTGTAAACCATCAGTAATCGGTGTATTTATAGCCGTTTCATATTGTTCAGCTGTTAGATAGCCTTGCTTTTGCATCTCTGATAGGACTAGATTACGACGTTCTGTTGCTTCTTCTGGATGAGAATAAGGATCGTATTGGTTAGGTGCCTGTGGCATTCCGGCTAGAAGAGCAAGTTGTGGAATTGATAGGTCTTTTAAATCTTTACCATAGTAATTTTGAGCAGCAGTCTGCATCCCATAGTTACCATTTGACATGTATACCTTATTGATGTAATATGTCAAAATTTCCTGTTTGGTCGCAGTTCTTTCTAACTGAATAGCTAGCCAAGCTTCTTGGGCCTTACGTGAGATTGTTTGGTCTGATGAAGAAGTTGAGAAATATGTTAGCTTAATCAACTGTTGCGTCAAGGTTGAACCACCTTGGAGGCCACCTCTACTAGTTAAGTTTCGCAGGAAAGCTCCAGCTATTCGAATGCTATCGATTCCTCTATGGTTAAAAAAACGGTGATCCTCGATAGAGACAATTGCATTAACTAGTTCAATAGGAATTTCATTGCTTTGAGCATTGACACGACGCTCGGCTCCTAAGTCAGCAATCAATTCGTTTTTACTGTCGTAAATTTTACTTGAAGTTGTTGCGACAAGTTTGCTTTCAGAAAGTTCTGGTGCTTTAGATACATAGTAGAAGAAGACACTTCCACCAATCAATATTGCAGCAATAAAGGCTGCTAAAAATCCAATTCCTAGATATTTAGCAATGCGCCAGATAAGTTGTTTGTTCATATTGTTTTACCACCTAGTAAATGTTGTTTGACGATATCGAGATAAGGTATTTGAGGAAAGGCTTGTTGTTCAATTACCAAACCGTGCTCTCGAATATAATCAAGCGGCATTGATTTTTTTCCCATATCCTGACGATAAAAACGGATGAGGTCAATTGCCGGTAATAAATACGTTTCCTGATAAGAAGAAAAATGGATTAAGACGAAGCAAATTCCTTTTTGTTCAAGGACCTGTTCCATATGCTGTATCTGATGAGAATGGAAGTTCTTCATCGGGAAAGCATTTTTTTGTTTGGTTTCCTTGGCTTCGAAATCGATATAAAATCCTTCATAAACACCCGAGTAGTCAGTAGTTGAAGCCTGTCTAAAATAGGCTTCGACAATTTTAGCGCGACTCCGTTGAGGGTAGTCGACTCGAACTATCTGAACTGGGGTTGGCTTTTTGTGAATGACTGCTATTCCATGTGATAGATAGTAGTCGTTCGTAGCATTTATCATCTTTTCAAAGCTCATACCTCGATTTGCGAAATTTTTAGTTTGGGGCAGAGAAGTTTTACTTGGTTTAGATGAAAGTTTATGTGGATAGTTGACCATAGTTCTCCTTATTGGTACAATAACATCACTCTATTATACCACAAAGGTCAACAGAAAGGGTGAAAAAATGCATACAGCCTTGGTTTTAGGATACTCAGCTTTTGATTTAGGATTGTTAAATGAAAAGGATATTCGGTTAAAAATCATCAAAAAAGCTATCCGTAGAGATTTGGAAAGATTAGCTGAAGAAGGCTTGAAATGGCTCGTTTTTACGGGTTCTCTTGGTTTTGAACATTGGGTTTTAGAAGTCGCCAAGGAAATGAAAGATGACTATGGATTCCAACTAGCGACTATTTTTGATTTTGAAACACATGGCTCGAATTGGAATGAAGCAAATCAGATCAAATTGAGTGATTTTAAACAAGTCGATTTTATCAAGTATGCCTATCCGGCTTATGAGCATAAAGGTCAATTGAGAGATTATCAGACTTTTTTACTTGAAAATACGGATGGAGCCTATCTTTTTTACGATGAAGAAAACGAAACAAAACTGAGATTTTTTTACGAACTGATGAAAAAGAAAGACAACTATATTACAAAAAGATTAACATTTGAGGATTTAAACGAAATAGCCGAAAATTTTTCCGAAAATTGAGGCTTTGACCTTGCTTTTTGTTTGCCTTTTTTTATATAATAATACTAGTAACTGAGAATGGAGAGAGACATGGCAAGTATTATTTTTACAGCAAAAGATATTTTTGAGCAGGATTTCGGAAGAGAAGTACGTGGATACAGTAAAGCAGAGGTAGATGAATTCTTAGATGACGTTATCAAGGATTATGAAACTTATGCAGCGTTGGTTAAATCATTGCGTTTGGAAGTCGCAGAATTGAAAGAACAATTGGCGAACAAACCTCAAGTGGAACCTGTATCTGTAACGTCTGAGCCTGCTGAGCTTGGAAGTACGACTTCTATGACTAACTTTGATATCTTGAAACGCTTGAATCGTCTTGAAAAAGAAGTATTTGGCAAACAAATTGTAGAAAATTCTGATTTCTAAGAATTATACAGTTGTGCAATTTTTGGATAATCGCGTGGAGAGTTTATCTTTTCATGAGGAAAGTCCATGCTAGCACAGGCTGTGATGCCTGTAGTGTTTGTGCTAGGCGAAACCATAAGCCTAGGGACGAGAAATCGTTACGGCGAGTGAATAGACTAAGTTTTCGGATATGTTTTAGTAGCTCTGAAAGTGCCACAGTGACGAAGTCTCTCTGGAAACAGAGAGAGTGGAACGCGGTAAACCCCTCAAGCTAGCAA
>CAJPKC010000198.1 GCA_905370255.1 Streptococcus oralis | reverse complement strand
TGTCTTTTCTGCAGTTATCCCGCTTTGTTTGATCCTAAAGAAAATACAATTGCCAAAAGTCATGACGCCGCTCGTGCTTGCCCTCTTTTTTGTGACTCCGGTCATGACAACGAGTGGTGGATTCCATTTGCATGAAAATTGTTTTTTGCCTCCATTGATACTTTGGTTGTTCTACAGCCTGATTTCTCAGTGGCGTGGAAGAACTATCTTGTTCACCTTGTTGCTACTTTTTGTGAAAGAGGATGCCTTTGTCTACGTGCTGTCCTTAGGACTTTATTTTACTTTTCAACATCGTTTTACCTTTGAGGCCAAGTTTAAAAAGTGGTTGTATCTCAGCCTGTTTGCCTTACCGATACTTTATTTTGCACTTGCCATGTTCCTCTTAGCAAGATATGGCGAGGGAGCTATGGTTTCTCGATACAATAATCTATTATTGAGTGGCGAAAACGGCCTCTTGATGGTTGTGAAAAATGTAGTCCTAAATCCGCTTTATGTTTTGGGAAGTTTATTTACAGCGAAAAGGCTTGGCTACCTCTTTTTGGTCCTATTTCCTTTTAGCTTTTTACCACTGATTCAGCGACGTTGGTCTACCTATTTTCTGATGCTGCCCCTTTTTCTCATTAATTTGTTGATGGATTGGCCTTACCAATATGATATTGGTTTTCAGTATAGCTATGGTTCGGTTACGCTTCTATTTTTGATGGCCTTATTGTCTATCGATCAATTAAGCAAGAACCAGTTGGCATCAGATAATGTATTGGTGGCTCTATTAGCTTCTTCCATCATTTTTTCAAGCGCCATTCTATATAGTTTCACGCATAATTGGAATTTTGAAATCCAATACTATCAAACACGCAAAGACTATTTTGATGGGCTCGAAAAAACCTTGCAGGCCATCCCTAAAGATAAAGCGGTCTTAGCAGCAGGTGGCTATACGCCAAGTCTTCGCAGTCATGAAAAATTGTATGATATTTTCTACCATAATAACAAAAAGCTTGATTCTAAGATTGACATAGTAGTAGTTCCAAGGGAAATTCAAGAGGAAAAAAATGGCTATTCTGAAACAGCCACTCTAAAACTCTATAAAGAATCAGGGTATAAAGAAAGCAACTTATCTACAAAAGATGTGCTGATTCTGGAAAAATAATTGTTTGAAAGAGGGAGGCTTATTTAGAAAAAATTTACAAGCCCAATAGCCCTTAAATATACAAAAGATGGATTTTTTGTTCAATAATCTTGACTTTCTCACTATGTTTTGCTATATTATATGCGTTGATTTATAAAAAATCAGCCTAGAAAGGGAGAAAAAATGAAAAAGTTAGCAGTTTATTTGTCAATAGTTTGTTCGCTATTGATTGTGTCATTGACACTTTTTTCTAAAACTGTACAGGCGGAAACGTCTAAAAAAGTCGATGTCATCACGGAGATCAAGATCCAAAATAGCAAAGGTGAAGAATTAGCAACCGGTCTAGGTCGTTATGACACTTTCCGTCTGAATGCAAAATTTGCTTTAGAAGGAAAAAATGTTAAAGCAGGGGATACAACTGAAGTCACTATCGATGGACCAATCGATATCAAGTCTCAGGATTTTGAAATCAACGATACAATCACTGGTAAAAAGATTGCCGATGCAAAAGTTGATGCAAAAACTGGTAAGATTGTCTTGACATTCACAGATTTCGCTCAAACGAAAAATGACGTTTCAGGTTCATTCTTCTTCTATGCTGGTGTTAACAAAGATAAATTCCCAAATGATGGTGAAGTTCCTGTTAAGGTTTCTGTTAACGGTAATGTAAAATTCAACGGTAAAGTAACAAGTACAACAGTTGGTGAAGGTAAACGTTACACAATCATCAAATCTGGTTGGGATAATGGAGATCACAAAAACCTTGGATTCCGTATCTCTGTAAACAGAACTAACGAAGCAATCAACAATGCAGTCCTTTCAGATTCAATAACATCAGCAGGGGTTACCTACAAAAAGGATAGTTTCAAAATCTTCAAAGGTACTTGGGAATACGCTAATGGAAAATGGACTCTTAACAATAAACAAGACGTTACGGCTAACTATACTGTAAACGCAACAGATAAGTCATTCTCTATTGACTTTGGTAATATTTCTGCTAACGATCACTTTGCAGTAGAATATGAAGCAGTTGCTAACTATGAAACTGTTGACGGCGAACAAATTAAGAATACAGCGACTATCGCAGGTGACAACAAAAAACCTTACGACTCAAAAAGTAAAGTAGATATTCAAATCGCTGGTGGTGAAGGTATCGGTTACGAATTTAGCATTAAAGTGAAAAAAGTAGACGAAAACGGTGCTCCACTTAAAGGTGCGAAATTCCAAGTTGTTCGTCAGGCAACTGGTGAAGTTATTGGTGAATTCGAATCAGATGCGAACGGTGAATTTACTGTTAAAAACATCTTGCGTGACAAATATATCATCAAAGAAATTTCAGCTCCAGAAGGTTATGACTTGGCAGCAGATACTGTTGTGGAAGCTGGAGAATTTAAAACACCAAAAGCTCCAGTAGAGAAGACGATTGTAGACCAAAAGACAACGACTACAACTACCACAACAACGACAACCACTACAACGACTACTGCGGAGCCAACGACAACCACAACGACTACTGCAGAGCCAACAACAACGACAACAACTACTGCAGAACCAACGACAACAACCACGACTACTGCAGAGCCAACGACAACAACAACAACTACTGCAGAGCCAACAACCACTACAACGACTACTGCAGAGCCAACAACCACTACAACGACTACTGCAGAGCCAACAACCACTACAACGACTACTGCAGAGCCGACAACAACTACGACTACTGCAGAGCCAACGACTACTTCAACTACAACAACAGAAGAGCCGACGACTACTTCAACTACAACAACAGAAGAGCCAACGACTACTTCAACTACAACAACAGAAGAGCCGACGACTACTACAACCACGACAACAGAAGAGCCGGCGACTACTTCAACCACAACAACAGGAGAGTCAACGACAACGACGACTACTGTAGAGCCAACAACAACTACAACCACAACAACAGGAGAGTCAACGACTACGACGACTACTGTAGAACCAACACCAACCACCACAACAACGACAACTCCAGAGAAACCGGTGACTCCAGGAAGTGAAGAATCAACCACGACGACCACAACTGGAAAACCAGGACCAAAAGGTGGAAACAATGGAGGAGGGCGTAAAGCGCTTCTTCCTAATACAGGTGAAGTTGCAGCAACTGGATTTGTATTCTCAGGAGCCTTTGTGTTAGCAGGTGCAGTCGTATTGAAACGAAAATTGTCTATTAAATAAACAATGAGTTTCTACATAAGGGGAGAGCATGAGCTCTCTCTTTTTTGGGAATGTATTATGGAGAAAAGGGATGAAATTATCAATCTTAATAACCCTCTTGAATGAGGAGCTGGTACTTCCTCAAACCCATCGTGAAATTTCTAATCAGCTTGAGCAAATGCTAGGGAAAGAGCTCTCTGATTATGAAATTCTCTACATCGATGATGGAAGTAGTGACAAGACCTTTGAGTTAATTGAAGAATTTGCAAGAGAAAACGACCGCATCAAATATATCCGTTTCAGTCGAAATTTTGGACGAGAGAGCGGTATCTTGGCTGGTTTTAAATATGCCAGTGGGGATGCGGTGATGGTCATGGACGGGGATCTCCAGCATCCACCATACTTGATTCCCTTATTCTTAGAAGCTTATAATGAGGGCTATGATATTGTTAGTGGCCAACGAACTCGTGAAGGAGAATCTTTTGTAGGAAGTTCCTTTGCACGTTTGTTTTACTTCTTGTCAAATCGTTCCATGGATGTGCATCTAACAGATGGAAAATCTGAATTAAGACTGCTTAGCCGAAAAGCCATGGAAGCCTTTGTGTCAATGCCAGAGTACAATCG
>CAJPKC010000197.1 GCA_905370255.1 Streptococcus oralis | reverse complement strand
TTCCATTCCTAGAGGCGCTTCGTCAAATGAAGTCTGATGTCGGAGCAGAAAATGTCATGTATATTCATACAACCTTGCTTCCTTACCTCAAGGCGGCTGGAGAAATGAAGACCAAGCCGACTCAACACTCTGTCAAAGAATTGCGTGGTTTGGGAATCCAGCCAAATATGTTAGTCATTCGTACAGAAAAACCAGCAGGACAAGGGATTAAAAACAAACTAGCCCAGTTCTGTGATGTGGCACCAGAAGCAGTTATCGAGTCCTTAGACGTAGATCATCTTTACCAAATTCCGCTTAATCTGCAAGCTCAAGGCATGGATCAAATCGTCTGTGACCATTTGAAGATTGATGCACCGGCAGCAGATATGACAGAGTGGTCAGCTATGGTTGATAAGGTTATGAATCTCAAAAAACAAGTCAAAATTGCTCTTGTTGGTAAATATGTCGAGTTGCAAGATGCCTACATTTCTGTCGTAGAGGCCTTGAAACATTCTGGTTATGCCAATGATGCAGAAGTCAAGATTGATTGGGTCAATGCTAACGATGTGACAGCTGATAATGTAGCGGAACTATTAGATGACGCTGATGGAATTATCGTTCCAGGTGGTTTTGGTCAACGTGGGACAGAAGGTAAGATTCAAGCGATTCGCTATGCTCGAGAAAATGATGTACCAATGTTGGGAGTCTGCTTGGGAATGCAATTGACTTGTATCGAGTTTGCCCGTCATGTTTTGGGACTTGAAGGAGCTAATTCAGCAGAGCTTGATCCTGATACAAACTATCCTATCATCGATATCATGCGTGATCAGATTGATGTTGAGGATATGGGGGGAACCCTTCGTTTGGGACTTTATCCTTCTAAGTTGAAACGTGGTTCTAAGGCAGCGGCAGCTTATCATAACAAAGAAGTGGTCCAACGTCGCCACCGCCACCGTTATGAGTTTAACAATGCCTTCCGTGAACAGTTTGAAGGGGCAGGATTTGTCTTCTCAGGTGTTTCACCAGACAATCGCTTGGTCGAAATTGTTGAAATCCCAGAAAACAAATTCTTTGTGGCTTGTCAGTACCATCCAGAGCTTTCAAGTCGTCCAAATCGTCCAGAAGAACTTTACACTGCTTTTGTAACAGCAGCTGTTGAAAATAGTAAATAGTAGAATAAACCTTTGAGAGTCATCTCAGAGGTTTTTATTTGTTTTCAGTATTATGAAAATCTGGAAAATCGGCTCTGAATTTGGTAAGATAAGATTATGGATTTTGAAAAAATTGAACAAGCATATACCTATTTACTAGAAAATGTCCAAATCATTCAAAACGATTTGGCGACAAGCTTTTATGATGCCTTGATTGAACAAAATGGGATCTATCTCGATGGTCAAACCAATCTAGAGCAAGTCAAAAAAAATAACCAGGCCCTAAAACGTTTGGCACTTCGAAAAGAGGAGTGGTTACGGACCTATCAATTTTTGTTAATGAAGGCAGCTCAAACAGAACCTCTTCAAGCCAATCACCAGTTCACACCGGATGCGGTTGGTCACTTGATGATTTTTATCATTGAACAACTTTTCCCTGCTGAAAATGTGAGCTTATTGGAATTGGGATCTGGGATGGGAATTCTGGGTGCTAGCTTCTTGACATCTATAAACAAAAAAGTAGACTACCTGGGGATTGAGATAGATGATCTCTTGATTGACTTGGCGGCAAGCATGGCGGAAGTAATGGATCTTCAAATGGGCTTTGTCCAAGGAGATGCAGTACGTCCACAAGTATTAAAAGAAAGTGATATCATTGTAAGTGACCTGCCTGTCGGTTACTATCCAGATAATCAGACAGCCTCGCGTTATCAAGTGGCAGCCAAGGACGAACATACCTATGCGCATCATCTGTTAATGGAACAATCACTCAAGTATCTTAAAACAGGTGGTTATGCGATTTTTCTAGCTCCAACGGACCTCTTGACGAGCCCTCAGAGTGAACTTTTAAAATCATGGCTGACTGAAAAAGCCCAACTAGTAGCAATCATAGCTTTACCAGAGGATCTCTTTGCACACGGAGCTCAGTCTAAAACAATTTTTGTTCTACAGAAGAAGACGGGAGAAGGGATTGAACCATTTGTTTATCCACTTACGAGTCTTCGTGACCCTGAAATTTTGATGGAATTTAAGGAAAATTTTCAAAATTGGTGTCAAGAACATGAAATCTAATATAAATTTTGATATAATAGTTGAAAACGCTTAAAAAAGGGGAAACATTATGACAAAAACCATTGCAATTAACGCTGGAAGCTCAAGCTTGAAATGGCAACTCTACCAAATGCCAGAAGAAAAAGTATTAGCAAAAGGGTTGATTGAACGAATTGGATTGAAAGATTCTATTTCTACAGTTAAATTTGATGGTCGTTCAGAACAACAAGTCCTTGACATTGACAACCATACTTTGGCAGTTAAGATTTTGCTTGATGACTTGATTCGTTTTGATATTATTAAATCTTATGATGAAATTACTGGTGTTGGACACCGTGTCGTTGCAGGTGGAGAGTACTTCAAAGAGTCTACAGTTGTTGAAGGTGATGTCTTAGAAAAAATTGAAGAACTAGGACTTCTTGCTCCATTGCACAACCCTGCCAATGCAGCTGGTATTCGTGCCTTCAAAGAATTGTTGCCAGATATTACAAGTGTAGCAGTCTTTGATACATCATTCCACACAACAATGCCAGAAAAGGCCTATCGTTATCCATTACCAACTAAGTACTATACAGAAAACAAGGTTCGTAAATATGGAGCACACGGTACAAGTCACCAGTACGTTTCTCAAGAAGCAGCAAAACTTTTGGGACGTCCACTAGAAGAGTTGAAATTGATCACTTGCCATATCGGTAATGGTGCTTCTATCACAGCTGTTAAGGGAGGTCAATCAATCGATACATCAATGGGATTCACTCCACTTGGTGGTGTTATGATGGGAACTCGTACAGGGGATATTGACCCAGCTATCATTCCTTATTTAATGCAATATACAGAGGACTTTAACAAGCCTGAGGACATCAGTCGTATTCTTAATCGTGAGTCAGGATTGCTGGGTGTTTCAGGGAAGTCTAGTGATATGCGTGATGTGATTGCTGCAATGGAAGCAGGGAATCATGATGCTACTTTGGCCTTTGAAATGTATGTTGACCGTATCCAAAAACATATTGGACAATACTTGGCAGTCCTAAACGGAGCAGATGCTATTATCTTTACGGCAGGTGTTGGTGAAAATGCAACTCTTGTGCGTGAGAAAGTTATTTCAGGTATCTCTTGGTTTGGTTGTGATCTAGACCCAGAGAAAAATGTCTTTGGAGTAACTGGAGACATTTCTACAGATGCTGCGACACTTCGTGTACTTGTCATCCCAACTGATGAAGAACTTGTGATTGCGCGTGATGTGGAGCGTTTGAAAAAATAAATGATAAGAAAAACGACCTTCTCGAAAGAGAGGTCGATTTTTTATTTTTCAAAAATAATTCACCATTTAGTGAGTGAAACTTCGCCACTATTGAGCCAAATTTTCTCACCAGTAGCTAATTGGATCTGTAGTTGACCCTGGTCAGAGATATCACAAGCTTTTCCTGAGATGATTTCTTGATCTTTCTTAAAGGAAATTTCTTTGCCTAAAACAATTGATTGTTTTTTATAAAGGTAAAGCAGCTCATCGGCCTCAGTTTCGTAGAAACATTTCCAGATTTCTGCAATCAGCTCGTTGCGAGTGATTGGGCTATTTTGAGAGAAGAGACTTCCAGCTTTTCCTTGTAGGTTTTTGGGGAAATCAGCTATAGAAAAGTTGATACCAACACCAATAATAACATCTGTAACAAGGCCTGTTTCGACAGAAGTGATGGCTTCAGTTAGAATACCGGCTATTTTTTTCTGATTTAGGTATAAATCATTTACCCATTTGATATCTAAATCAATTAGACAA
>CAJPKC010000196.1 GCA_905370255.1 Streptococcus oralis | reverse complement strand
GGTTAGCTTGGTATTTCCTTTTTCGTTGGCAGCTAGAATTTGGCTGGCGATAAGGGTACGGCCAAGCGCTACGGTTGAACTAGCCTGGGTTTGATGTTTTTCTTGAGCAGTGCGGACAGTTTCAGTGCTGTCTAGTACATAAGCACGAAAAGATCCACTTTCTGATATTGTTTTAATAATTTTATCCATAGCTACTATTTTAGCATAAAAATGCCCAAAGGTGGAGCCGTGTGTTTGCTAGTTCTCTAGCATTTTTTAAATTATGCTATGCTTGAAGGAGAAAATGAAAGGGATAACGAATGTATTTAGGAGACTTGATAGAAAAAGCTGAGTCAAGTCAATTTTTTACTCTTGAATTTTATTTATTGTATAAATAATTTTGTCTCGTTATTGGGATTTAGTAGTAAGAGTCGTTTGGGTTTTTTATTTTAGAAAATTGGATAATAGAAGTATATAGTTTTTAAATTATGATATAATGAATAAAGTTAATTATCCTTGATAATATGATAGGGACTAATCCTAAAATGACAAATCAGGAGATGAGAAAAAGAGAAAAGGAGTCCATCTGGTATGAATTATTTTGAGGGGAATGAGTTTTTCCTTCTATTATTTGTGGTTTTACTGATTGGCTTTGTTTTAAACTATTTTGGCAAGCGTAAGGATTATTATATTTTAAGTCTGTCAATTTTATTTGCAGGAGCCATCTATGGTAAGAGTAAATCCATGGTTGTTTATCTATTGGCTTTCATCATCTACCAATATGTCCTAGTTTTCATAGCACAAAGAATGGATTCAAAACGGTTAAAACCTCTAGTTATGTTATCCATTTTACCTTTAGTGGTCAATAAAGTCTTTGCCATAACCCAGCTACATTTGTTGGCTTTTATTGGGATTTCCTACATGTCCTTTAAGACCATTCAGATCATGCTAGAAATATCGGATGGTTTAATCAAAGAAAAAATCAGTGTAAAAGATTATCTGCAGTTTCTACTCTTTTTCCCTACAGTTAGTTCTGGGCCAATCGATCGTAGCAGAAGATTTCTAAAAGAGATCAATGAAGTCATGCCTAGAAAAGACTACCTAGAGTTAGCAGGTGATGGTATTTATCGCATCGTTTTAGGCCTTCTCTACAAGGTTGTTTTATCAACCTATGTTTACCAGATACTACTTGCTCTAAGCAATACTGGTACAGTTGTCTACTCAATCAAATATATGTACCTGTATACTCTCTATCTGTTCTTTGACTTTGCGGGGTATAGTTTGATGGCTGTTGGAAGCAGTAATGTTTTGGGTATTCAGACACCGATGAATTTCAATAAACCTTTCTTGAGTATTGATATCAAGGATTTCTGGACTAGATGGCACATCACCTTGTCAACATGGTTGAGAGATTTCGTATTTTCAAGAGTTTTGATGCAGGTTATCAGAAAGAAATGGTTTAAGAATAGATTACACAATGCAGCCTATGCCTATATGGTCAATATGTTGGTTATGGGATTTTGGCATGGAATTAGTGTCAGCTACATCGCTTATGGTTTTTACCATGGAATCTTGATGTCTGGATTTGAAATTTATCAAAAGAAAAGCACTTTTTATAAGAAACATAAAAATAAAACTTGGTACAAGCTAATAAGTTGGTTTGTGACCATGAATTTAGTTATGGTTGGCTTCTTTATCTTTTCAGGTGAACCTTATAAGATAATTATGGCAATTCTAAGTAGATAAAGAGATCTGCTAAAACAAGGAGATTGGACAAAACAAGATGATTAAGTTAAAAGCATTTTTACTATCGCTTGTGCTCGTAATTGCGACTCTTGCTCTTTTAAATGTGACATATGTCAAGAAGATTGACGACTATTATAAAGTCAAGGACAATAGTATTCGCTACAGCACTTCTTATGAAAAGTATAAAAGTAGAGATATTCTAACAAATAATATCACTCCCAATACACTAGTTCTAATGGGTTCCTCAGAGTTAGTTGCGACAATAAATGAGGATTACCATCCCAATAAAATCTTTAACTATAATGATTTTAATATCATGCAGATAGGAACCAGTTATTCTCAAAATATCATTCAAGCTACGACCTTGAGCTCGATTGAGGGGGCTATGAGCAAGCGAAAAGTAGCCATCGTAGAGTCTGTTCAATGGTTCGAAAAGGATGGGACTCATCAAGACGCCTTCTTAAACAAGGCCTCTCAGGAACATATTTTTCACATGCTAGATAACGAGAAAATCAGTAAGGAAACGAAAGAAAAACTGATTAATCGCATTATTGAGATTACCAAAGGAAACAAACAACAAAATGATATCTATAAAAAGTATAAAAGCTATTTTATAGAAGGAAAAGGAACAATCATTGATAAAAAACTGTTGGAACTTGACAACGCCGTTTATTCCTTTAAGCTTAAACGAAAATTTTATGAAAATCATGCCAAATCAGATTATCCTGCACTAGGAGATAAAACGCCGGATTATGATTGGGAGGAGATGACGAAGAAGTTTGTAGAAGAAGTTAAAAAGAAAACAGATAACAATGATTATGCTGTGGATAATAACTACTACAATACCTACTTGAGAGACCGCTATGCTTCGTTGAAAGATTCTAACAAAGACTTGAGCTACATAGAGTCACCAGAGTATTCAGATATGGAACTCTTCTTGACAGTTGCTAAGGAATTGGGAATTGAAGTTGAAGTCATTATCTTTCCTGTAAATGGTAAATGGAATGATTATACAGGTGTCTCAAGAGAGATGCGGGAGAAAACTTATAAAAAAATAGAAGATGTCGCAAAAGCTCATGGGGCAACGGTGCTAAACTATGGAAATAAAGAGTATGAAGATTACTTTTTATTTGACGTGATGCACGTTGGGGTGAAAGGATGGATGGAAGTTGAAAAAGAACTTTACAAATTTGCAAATGAAACTAACTGACACACATCGTTTACTATTGTGGACTTTGTTTTTCTACACGGTTATTTTAAGCATCGTAATCTACTGTTTTGTGACCGATTTTTCGAACATTCAAGATTTCATCTATAGTGAATTTTAAGATTACATATTATAAAAATCTCTAGATTAAGGGAATTCTACCGATAAAGTGAGACATAAGATAAGGCTCTATAATATTTATAGTGGGGAAATCCTCTATAGGTAGTATAGAGCCTACTTTGTTGTAGCTCCCAATATAATCTATACTGGAAAGCATTAAAGCTATCATTAGAAGGTATCATATGGAACAATTTAATGATGTTTAAATGTAGTGGAAATGGACGGAAAACAATTGAAAAAATAGTTTATAAAGTGGTATAATAGCAGAAAAATAAGTTAGTAAGAAATTGATTTTATTTTAGTTGAAAATTACAGGAATGAAAGGTTTTTCTTGATGAAACAGAGAAATGAACTCTATCTCTTTCTTGGTCGGACAGCCTTGTATTTTATCATTTTCTTGGGCCTACTTTACTTTTTTAGTTATCTCGGTCAGGTTCAAGGTAGCTTTATCTATAATGAATTTTAACTTGAAGGAGAACCCCTATTGTGTCAAATAAACCAATAGTAGATATGATTGAAACCATTGAGCATTATGCTCAAAAGCAGCCTAATTTTCCGGTCTACAATGTCCTTGGAGAAGAGCATACCTATGGCCAATTGAAGGCTGATTCAGATAGCTTAGCAGCCCATATTGACCAAATGGGACTTCCTGAAAAGTCACCTGTTGTGGTCTTTGGTGGCCAAGAATATGAAATGTTAGCAACCTTTGTGGCCTTGACCAAATCTGGCCATGCCTATATCCCAATTGATAGCCATTCTGCCTTGGAGCGCGTGTCTGCCATTGTTGAAGTAGCAGAGCCAAGCTTAATCATCGCCATCAATGAGTTTCCAATTGAAAACCCAGCTGCTCCAATCATGTCCTTGGAGCAAGTGCGTGAAGCTTATGCGGCTCAGCATGCCTATGATT
>CAJPKC010000195.1 GCA_905370255.1 Streptococcus oralis | reverse complement strand
TAAGATAAGAAGCCGTTTCTAATGCTCGCGGCACTGCAGAAGACACCAGTATATCAGCTGAGCCAAGCAAAGGATTTTGGCAAAGTTCCTGAGCTTGTCGACTTCCTTTCTCAGACAAAGGAGCCAAATCTAATCCAAAGCCAGTGTAGGAACACTCCTCTAACTCACGGTAGTCTGGCTCTCCATGACGTACAAAGATAATCTTCATCTTAGTGCCCTGTTGATCCAAATCCACCTGTCCGAACCCCGTCTGCCTCATCTCCGTCTGCAATTAAGAAAGGCGCAAAGACAGCCTGGACCACACGTTCTCCAACTTCGAGGACGACTTCCTGTTCAGTAATGTTTTTCATCTGAGCAAAGATATGGCCTTCATTCCCAGGATTTCCATAATAATCCCCATCAATGACCCCAACTGAGTTAATCAAGACCAAGCCTTTCTTACGAGGGTTTGATGAACGGTCATAGAGATAGAGCACCTCTGTCGGCTGCATATAAGCCTTGACTCCTGTTGGGACGAGAACAATCTCTCCTGGAGCAATCACAGTGCGTTCTGCAACCTTTAAATCATAACCAGCTGCATGGGCTGTCTCTCGCTTCGGTAACAAATTTTCATCTGTAAAACTCGAAACCAATTCAAAACCACGAATTTTCATATTTTTCTCTTTTCTATAATCATTTATTCTAGGCTATTTTATCTTATTTATTCGAAAAAAGCACGAAAAAAGAGCACACAATTCACACTCGCTTAGGGCTGCTGGATTCCTCCCCTGACCCGCTTCACGCAGAACTGTTGCTCCACTATTTATTATACCACATTCCCTTCTGTTTTTAAAGAGAAATTATTTTTTACGTCGATTTCGGAAAAAGTCTTGCATAATCCCTGCACAATCACTCTCTAAAATGCCTGTTTCAACAACCACACGGTGATTGAGCCGCTCATCCGTCAAAATATCATACAAACTTCCAGCAGCGCCAAATTTCTGGTTTTTAGCCCCGTAGACCACGTTTGGAATCCGTGCGAGACCAATTGCCCCACTACACATGACACAAGGCTCAATGGTCACAAAAAGCGTACAATCGAGCAAACGCCAACTCTCTTCGCTCAAATTAGCATTCTCTATGGCCATAATTTCCGCATGCATGACTGCCCGTTGCAACTCCTCACGTGCATTGTGCCCCCGACCAATGATTTCTCCATCCTTTACAATCACACAACCAATCGGGATTTCATCATGCTCTAAAGCAATCTCCGCTTCCTTTAAGGCCTCTCTCATAAAAACTTCTTTTTCTTCAACTGTATAATCCATAACATCTCTCTTTTCTCGCCTATCAATTCTATCATTATAGCATGTTTTCCTAGACAAAAAAAGAGCTCTATAATATTTGCAGAAACCAACTTTAGATAGTATTCAATCTCTGGTTTGTAGAAATAATGTTATAAAAAGAGTATAATGGTAGCAAAATTTAGAGAAACACTAGAAATCATGAACTGAGAGTAATGGAGACAACTGATACAGAATGTCCAGATCTGTCGGAAGATTTTTAACTATAAGTCTCCAAGAGATGATTATCCTGAGATTTAAATAATAAACAAGATGAAAGGGTAAATAATGAAATTAGAATTTTTACAGGATGAACCAAAACTTACCTTGATGTTTCCATATAAAGATACATTTAATAGAGTAGGGGGACCATCCATGATATCTATATCTGTTATGATTCTCTGGATTCTGAAGCGTCTGATGACTTACAATACTGATTTTGCAGACAAGATTGTTATGGCGGTAGCGCTGATTTATGCTCCCCTCCTTATATGGTTTATGGGGTATTATCTCTTCATAAATGGAGTAAAATTAGAAATTTATAAAAACAATATTATTCAGTATTATACCTATAGCAATAGAGGCCACAGCCTATTACATTATCAATTTGGACTTCAAGATATCGAACAAATAACCATTAAAAAGCGTCCTTTTAATTGCGTAAAGTTAAGCATAAAAATTAGAAATCCTATTTTTTTAGAAGGACATGAAAAAAAACTAAATAAGCTAGTCAGAGTCAGTATCATCACAGGCAAACTAAAAGCAGATGCTTTTATGCACGAAATGAAGCAATTTCAAAGTGATAAATCAGATAATCAAGTAAGCTGATTCAGAAAAAATTCAAGTTTGTCTAACTTACAAATTCTCAAGAAAATAGTTCACTGAAGAGGCTGGGATCAGAAATCCCAACCTCATTTTTTCTTAGTTATGCGCCTTTGATGTGATGGCAAATTGAACGATTTGTTGGTATTTGAGAATTCAAAAAGTTTTTTTACCAAAACTTCTTTTCTCAATTCACAACTTTAACCAATTTACCCAAATGTTGAAACCTCACAGATCTGGGTGTACCAAATCGAGAGTTGGTCTAAAGATTTCTGTCCCACTGTTTTTTTCTTTGTCTTAAAAGTAAAGAAGCCACCTAAATATGACTTAAAAGCTGACAAAAAAAGCCACCGAATGCGGTGACTTTATAGGGAGATTATTATGAAAAAGAAAAGTTTAGGAAATTTGTTACAACAAGTTAGGAGGTCTTCTTGTAACTGTCTATAGTATATCCGACCTGTCTTAAACAAATCTTAAAAAATCTCCTATGACCAAACACTTTCTAAAATATTTGTTTGTTCACGACCAGGACCTACTGAGAATGTTGAAATACGAACACCCACCAATTCGCTAACACGACGAACATAGTTACGTGCATTCTCAGGAAGATCTTCCAAAGTACGTACTCCAGTAATATCTTCATGCCAACCTGGCAATTCTTCATAGATTGGCTTGCAACGTTTTAATTGTTCAAGACTAGCAGGATAGTAATCAATACGTTGACCATCAAGATCATAAGCTACACAGATTTTTACTGTATCCAAGCCACTCAAAACATCGATAGAGTTCAAAGAGAGATTTGTGATACCAGAAACACGACGGCTATGACGCATCACAACTGAGTCAAACCAACCCACACGACGAGGACGCCCAGTAGTTGTCCCATACTCATGCCCCACTTCACGAATACGATCACCAACTTCATCAAATAGCTCAGTTGGGAAAGGACCATCACCAACGCGACTTGTATAAGCCTTACATACACCGACAACTTTGTCAATCTTGCTTGGACCTACTCCAGAACCAATTGTCACACCACCAGCCACAGGGTTTGATGAAGTAACAAATGGATAAGTACCTTGGTCAATATCTAACATGACGCCTTGAGCTCCTTCAAAGAGAACACGTTTGCCATTATCAAGTGCATCATTCAAGATAACAGAAGTATCTGTTACATATTGCTTGATTTGTTGACCATATTCATAATATTCTTCAAAAATATCATCAAATGAAATAGGTTCGCTATCATACAATTTTACAAATTGACGATTTTTCTCAGCAAGATTGCGTTCTAAACGTTCACGGAAAATCTCTTTATCCAAAAGATCTGCGATACGGATTCCAACACGAGCTGCCTTGTCCATATAGGCTGGACCAATTCCTTTAATTGTCGTCCCAATCTTGTTATCACCCTTAGCTTCTTCTTGAAGACGGTCTAACTCAATGTGATAAGGCAAAATAACATGCGCACGATCAGAAATTCTAAGATTATCTGTTGTAACACCTTCTTCATGCAAATAAGACAATTCTTTCACAAGAGATTTAGGGTTGACAACCATCCCATTACCAATAACAGAGATTTTTTCTGGGAAGAAAATTCCAGAAGGAATCAAATGCAACTTAAATTTCTTTCCATCAATAACAATTGTGTGACCTGCATTATCTCCGCCTTGGTAACGAGCAATCACTTCCGCATTAGCTGAAAGGAAGTCTGTAATCTTCCCTTTACCTTCATCACCCCACTGGGTACCTACTACAACAACTGAAGTCATAATCTTGTATGAGCCAAATGGCTCTTCCTTTCTCACATACATGGCAGGAATCACACC
>CAJPKC010000194.1 GCA_905370255.1 Streptococcus oralis | reverse complement strand
GTCCAATTGATCGTATCGAGTCTCACAATGAATACTGGCTAGAGTTGGACGCTGCTCTTCGTGAACAATTCAATGTTTTTGGTGCCAAACCAGAAGACCTCAAGAAGACCAAGTTCAAGTCTGAGATGAAAAAACTCTTCAAAAAAGCTGGGGTTCCAGTTGTGCCAGGTGCTGTCATTCAAACAGAAGCAGATGTTGACAAAGCTGTGAAAGAAATTGGCCTTCCAATGATTGCCAAACCTGATAATGGAGTAGGAGCAGCCGCAACCTTCAAACTTGAAACAGAAGATGATATCAATCGCTTTAAAGCTGAATGGGACCACTCAACCATCTATTTCTTTGAAAAATTTGTCACCTCTAGTGAAATCTGTACCTTCGATGGTTTGGTAGATAGAGATGGAAATATTGTCTTTTCTACGACTTTTGACTATGCTCATACACCCCTAGATCTCATGATCTACAAGATGGACAATTCTTATTATGTTCTCAAGGAGATGGATCCAAAATTGCGTAAATATGGTGAGGCAATTATCAAAGAATTTGGCATGAAGGAACGTTTCTTCCATATTGAGTTCTTCCGTGAGGGTGATGACTATATTGCTATTGAATACAATAACCGTCCAGCGGGTGGCTTTACCATTGATGTCTATAACTATGCCCATTCTTTTGACTTGTATAAGGGATATGCAGCGATCGTTGCAGGCGAACCATTCCCAGCTTCTCAATTCGAGCCCCTATACTGTTTGGCGACATCACGCCGTGCTAATGCCAACTATGTTTATTCAGAAGAAGACTTACTCGCTAAATACGGTCAGCAATTCAAGGTCAAGAAAATCATGCCTGCAGCCTTTGCTGAATTGCAAGGAGACTATCTCTATATGCTAACGACACCAAGTCGTGAGGAAATGGAGCAGATGATTAAGGACTTTGGTCAGCGTCAAGAATAATCGAAATTAGGACTTAACAAAGGATGTTTGTTAGGTCTTTTTTGTAGACTTGAAATAAAAGCGTTTTCCCCTTAGATTCTTTTAGAAAATCTGTTGCTAAAAGGCTTAAAAATTGATAGAATAGGGATTGTCTAAAAAATATTAAGGAGAATCTATCAATGGATTTCACATGGGCAGTCAAATATGCCACTGAATTTTTGGGAACAGCCATCTTGATTATCTTGGGTAATGGTGCAGTTGCCAACGTTGAACTTAAAGGTACGAAAGGTCACCAAAGTGGCTGGCTCGTTATCGCTGTTGGTTACGGTATGGGGGTTATGATCCCAGCCTTGATGTTTGGTAATGTTTCTGGTAACCACATCAACCCAGCCTTCACTCTTGGACTTGCAGTTAGCGGTCTCTTCCCTTGGTCACAAGTAGCCCAATACATCATCGCGCAAGTTTTGGGAGCAATCTTCGGACAAGCCTTGGTTGTTGCGACTCACCGTCCCTACTACTTGAAGACAGAAAATCCAAATAACATCTTGGGAACTTTCTCAACAATTTCAAGTATCGACCACGGAACAAAAGAATCACGTTATGCAGCAACTGTGAACGGATTTATCAATGAGTTTATTGGATCATTTGTTCTTTTCTTTGCAGCACTTGGTTTAACAAAGAACTTCTTTGGTGCTGAAGTCCTTCAATTTATGAAGAAAGCTGCAACTCAAGCTGGACAAACTGTTGACTTCTCTGACTTGGCGATTAAGGCTCAAACAGCACCACATACAACAGCAGGTGTTGCAGTAGGTCACTTGGCACTTGGTTTCTTGGTAATGGCTTTGGTTACTTCACTTGGTGGACCTTCAGGACCAGGTTTGAACCCAGCTCGTGACTTTGGACCACGTCTTCTTCACGCTGTACTTCCGAAATCAATCCTTGGTGAACACAAGGGTGATTCAAAATGGTGGTATTCTTGGGTACCAGTAGTTGCACCGATTGCTGCTGCTATTGCCGCTGTAGCACTTTTCAAATTACTTTACCTATAATATTTAAAAACTGGGTTTTCCCAGTTTTTTTCTTTTTAGTACAGTTGTGTCTTTTAGAATTAAAGAGTGAAATCGTCAGACTTTTTTCATTTTAAATCAAAAGATGTAAATATGGCAAAAATATGGTAAAATAGAGTATTAAGTAAACGTTAAAAAGGAATATTATGCGTAAAGAAATTGCACCTGAATTATACAATTACAATAAATTCCCTGGTCCTGAATTTCATCTATCTGGAGATAAAGTCGAAGCTGAAGGGTTTACCTTTACTTTGGTTGAAAATAGCAAGGATGCTTTTGATGCAACGGCATTTACTCAACGCTTTTCGGAAGTTTTAAATAAGTATGATTATATTGTAGGAGACTGGAGCAATGAGCAGTTGCGCTTGCGAGGATTCTACAAAAATGAGCGAGCTGAAGAATCTCTCGAGAAAATCAGTCGTTTACAAGATTACCTACTCGAGTATTGTAGCTATGGATGTGCCTACTTTGTCTTAGAAAATGAGACTCCTAAACGAGCACCATTTGACCAAAAAATGCGCAAGAAAGAAGAAGAGAAAGACAACCGTAAAGGGAAAAAGTCTTCTCAAAATAAGAAAAGAAATCATACGGACAAGAGAAATAGACGTCGTCGTAAAGAACAGAAACCTCAGAATGAAGAAAAGGGACAACGTCATTTCGTCATCCGTAAGAAAGACTAGAAAATAAGGAGAAAAGATGAAACCGTCGATTTATAGTTTAACTCGTCAAGGAATGCAAGAATGGGTCTTAGAGCAAGGAGAAAAGAAATTCCGAGCGGATCAAATCTGGGAATGGCTTTACCGTAAACGTGTTCAGACATTTGAAGAAATGACTAACTTGTCTAAGGATTTGATTGCCAAACTCAACGAGCAGTTTGTAGTCAATCCCTTGAAACAACGTATCGTTCAAGAGTCAGCCGATGGTACTGTGAAGTACCTCTTTGAGTTACCAGACGGTATGTTGATTGAGACTGTTCTTATGCGCCAACACTACGGTTTATCAGTCTGTGTAACAACTCAGGTAGGATGTAATATTGGTTGTACCTTCTGTGCGTCAGGCTTGATCAAAAAGCAACGGGATCTCAATAACGGAGAAATTGTAGCTCAAATTATGCTTGTTCAAAAATATTTTGACGAACGTGGACAAGATGAACGTGTTAGCCATATCGTTGTTATGGGTATTGGAGAACCATTTGATAACTACAATAACGTTTTGAACTTTATCCGTACCATCAATGACGATAAGGGAATGGCAATCGGTGCTCGTCATATCACCGTATCAACCTCTGGCTTGGCTCATAAGATTCGTGAGTTTGCCAATGAAGGAGTACAGGTTAACCTTGCTGTTTCTCTTCATGCTCCAAACAATGAACTGCGTTCAAGCATTATGAAGATTAACCGTGCCTTTCCAATTGAAAAACTCTTTGCAGCGATTGAGTATTACATCGAAACAACCAACCGTCGTGTAACTTTTGAGTATATCATGCTTAATGAAGTCAATGATGGAGTTGAACAAGCACTTGAGTTGGCAGAATTGCTCAAGAATATTAAGAAATTGTCATATGTCAATTTGATTCCTTACAACCCGGTCAGTGAGCACGACCAATACAGTCGTAGTCCTAAAGAGCGTGTAATGGCCTTCTATGATACACTCAAGAAAAAAGGCGTCAACTGTGTTGTTCGTCAAGAACACGGTACAGATATCGATGCCGCATGCGGACAATTGCGTTCAAATACCATGAAGCGTGATCGCCAAAAAGCAGTAGCTGAAGTAAATCCATAAGATGAATCGAAAAACATTACTAAGCCTGGGAATCGTGTTATACAGTCTTTGTATCGTCTGTTTTTGTTTTACTCCCCAGCCTCAACTTCCTACAGGAGTGGAAACTCCAGGTATTCAAACTTTTGGACGCCTGGTTTTTCTTTTGACGCCTTTTAACTCCCTTTGGAAACTGGGTGAAGTAACCAGCCTTCTGCAGCTATT
>CAJPKC010000193.1 GCA_905370255.1 Streptococcus oralis | reverse complement strand
GATATTGGAACTGCTCACGGATATCCTCTTCCCAGTTTTTCATGGTGTGGTTATCTTTTTCAAGAGTATCCCACTTGTTAACTACGATGATAATCCCTTTACCAGCTTCATGGGCAAAACCAGCAATACGCTTATCATACTCACGGATACCTTCTTCGGCATTGAGGACCATCAAGACTACATCTGAACGGTCAATAGCACGCATGGCACGCATGACAGAGTATTTCTCAGTATTTTCATAGACTTTACCAGACTTACGCATACCAGCCGTATCAATCATGGTAAACTCTTGACCATCTTCATCTGTAAAATGCGTGTCGATAGCGTCACGAGTTGTACCAGCTACAGGACTAGCAATCACGCGGTCTTCTCCCAAAATGGCATTAATCAAGCTAGATTTTCCGACATTTGGGCGACCAATCAAGCTGAATTTAATGACATCTGGATTTTCATCTTCGACTTCATGTGGAAGATTTTCGACGATGGCATCTAATACATCCCCTGTACCAATCCCGTGCACAGATGAAATTGGCAATGGTTCTCCCAATCCAAGAGCATAGAAATCATAGATATCATTTCGCATTTCGGGATTATCGACCTTGTTAACTGCAAGGATAACAGGTTTATGAGTTTTATAGAGTTTACGGGCTACGTATTCGTCAGCATCTGTGATGCCTTCTTTTCCAGAAACTACAAAAACGATGACATCAGCTTCTTCCATGGCAATCTCTGCCTGGTGCTTGATTTGTTCCATAAATGGAGCATCAACGTCATCAATCCCTCCTGTATCAATCATACTGAAAGAACGGTTGAGCCATTCACCAGTAGCATAGATACGGTCCCGTGTCACTCCTTCGACATCTTCTACGATTGAGATGCGTTCCCCTGCAATACGGTTAAACAGGGTTGATTTCCCAACATTGGGACGTCCTACGATGGCAACAGTTGGTAAGGCCATGTTTTCTCACTTTCTACAATAAGTTCTTTTGTTCAAGATTTTCTCTAGTTGAGCTTGGTTCAGGCTGACCGAATTGCTCTGCAAGACGTTGACTCCAAGTGGTAGTCGCACGAGCTCCTGCATATTCAGTCTGCACACGGTCATAGGCTTCAATAGCCTCAGTTGTTTGTTCTTGGTATTCTTCCTCAAAAACAACATTCTCGAGTGGCAATCTTGGTTTTACATCATGCTTTTGATTTGGCACACCTAGTGCAATCCCAAAGACTGGATAGGTATAGTCAGGAAGCTTGAACAATTCTGCTAATTCAACAGACTTGTAACGCACCAAACCGATGATCACTCCTCCGTAGCCTAGGCTTTCTGCCGCAAGCAAGGTATTTTGCCCAGCAAGCGCAGCATCTACTGAAGTGATGAGGAGTCCTTCCACCCCTTGAGGTTGGAATACATCCGTATGGAGACGAGCCCCTTTTTCTGCACGGTTTAAATCTCCTACAAAGAGGAGGAAGGCAGCAGACTGACGAATCGCTTCCTGAGGAACCAGCTCAAAAAGAGCATCTTTCTTTTCTTGACTTCTGACTAGAATCACAGAATAAGATTGGAAATTTTTCCAAGAAGAAGCCATTTGGGCAGCTGATAAAATCTCATTCAAGTCCTCTTGTGGAATCTCTTCTTCCTTAAATCTGCGCACTGATGAGTGGCTTTGCATTAATTTAATCGTTTCTGTCATCGACGATTTTCTCCTTCTAATCTTGTTTCCTCTGCTAAATAACGAATACGCTCCATGACACGTCTAGCTTCCCAAGTTTCATCATTTCCGTTCTTGCCTTTTGCAAAATGTTTTTCCAAATCTTCAAAATTGAAGTTGGAAGTAAAGAAAGTTGGTAAGTCTTCCTGCATGCGATACTGAAGAATCACTTGCAAGATTTCATCACGGACCCACGGTGTTGATTGTTCAGCACCAATATCATCCAAAATCAAAACTTCAGCTTGCTTGATTTCAGCCACCAAATTCTTAACATTCCCATCACCGATAGCATTTTTGACATCAATGACAAAGCTAGGATAGTGGAGGAGAGTGGATGAAACACCACGTTTTTCTGACAAATCATGGGCTAGGGCAGCCACCATAAAGCTCTTTCCAACTCCAAAGTCTCCATAGAGATAGAGACCTTTACGGACTTCTGGATATTGCTCAACAAAGGTAATGAGCTTTTCAAAAACTGGCAAGCGTCCCAAATCATCCAAATCAACTTGAGCCAAACTAGCTTTTTTAAGACTAGCTGGAAGATTAATCAGTCTGAGACGGTTCTTGATAGCCGCTTCTTTTTCAGCCGCAATCAGTTCCGGAGTTTCCTCATAGGATACATCCGCATAGCCATGATTCATGACCAAGATAGGCTTATAGCCACGCGCGATATAGTCGGTATCTCCACGAAGGAACTTATCTCGCTCGGTGATGTATTGGTTAAACTTAGAGATACTACGATTCAATTCCTCTTGACTGAGAGATTCCTTCTGGATAAAAGCCGCAACATCAGGATCTTTTACAATCTGATGGACCAGGTCCTGGTATTGAAAACGGCTGGGATGACCTTTTAGCACATCTCCTACACTTTCCATCTAGTCTCCTCCTTTTCCTAATCGGTCTAACATTTCTTTTTTCTTACGTTCTAACTCCAAGCGAGTTTCTTCGCTGGTTTCATTTTTATATTCTGGATTACTCCATTTTGGGACATTGCTTTTGGCTTGGCTTGGCTTGGCTGATTTTTGTTCTTGCCCCTTTTGATTCTTCTCTCTGATTCGAAGTACAGCTTCTTCAGCAGAACGAATCTTGTTATAAGAGTAATCATTGGCCACTTTCATGGCATATTTTTCATTGAGATTGGCCGAATCAACCTTGTTGAAGGTCAATAGTATAACGACATTGATAACTTCATCAAGCAAGCCTAGGTCTGCCATCTGTTTTAGCAAATCACGTTCGGCTTGGATAATTCCAGCATTTCGGGTTTGTTTGATCCCCGCTAAAAATTGCAAGGCCGTTTTACTTTTAGCTTCCCTGATAATAGTCGCTTCTTGGGGACTGAAGTCCGACGAAACAGATTTTTGCGCTGATTTTTCACGCATACGCTTGACAGAAATAACTTGAGAAACAGATGTCGCCTTGGCCAATTGATAGGTTTCAAACCAGGTCCATTTTTTCTCATCAGCAATTTTAAATAACTCCAAAACATCTGACTGTTCATCTTGGAAACGGAGATTATCTCTCGCCATGAGCTGACGAAAATGCTCCAAATCAAAATCATTTTTAAAATCAGCTTTTACTGGTGTCTCATCATGACTAGCCAATTCTTCTATCTCTGGAAAGGCATGACTCAAAGGAACAGTCAAAGGCTCTCCGCCTGCCTGCTCTTGGCGCAAATCAGAAACTGCTGGCTCACCGATTTTTTTCTCCAATAAGGTACGATAAACCGTATGACGCAAGAAATCTGAGCTAGAAAGCGTTGGATGAATGGCGATTTCATAGACATCACCCTTTTGATAGAGGGTAAGCAAGTTGAAAGCTGATAAGATTTTAAAAGCTTTTAAGAGCCTGTCCATTCCAAAATTGAGATGATTGAGAATGGCAGCAAAGAGGTGTTCTTTTTGTCCATCATCCCAAAAGGCTAGGGTATAAAGGTAAAGACTCAGCGCATCCTGACCGATAATCGGGAGGTAGCACTGCACCAGAGATGTGGGATCTTGCGACACCCGATTATTCTTTAGAAAAGAAAAACGATCATTAGGCTTCATTTATTTTTCCTTTTTCTTCTTTGAAGATTGCGTAATTTGTTTGAGAAGATTTTCGAGCTCGCTCACATCTTTAAAGCTACAATGAACCTTACCAAAACGAACGCAGGCGATTTCGTTTAGTACGGCAAATTCTTCCATGACAAGAGAACCAACAACTACCCTTTGAATTTCATAATATTTGTGACTGCGGAGTCTTGGTTCTTAACGATTAACACCAATGCAAATCTAATACATAACCA
>CAJPKC010000192.1 GCA_905370255.1 Streptococcus oralis | reverse complement strand
GCATTGGCCAAACCGCCATCTTTGCGGAGAAGAGCTTCATTATAGCCTAAAAGAGTACGAAGACAAAAAAAAAAAAAAAAAAAAAAACAAACCAGTAAGAGTTGTTCAGCCTTAGAATCCTTTAAAGATTTGATAAATTGAATGGTTCGGTGAGTTGTGCTGTAGAGGGATTCGGCTTCAAACATACGAGTGTCAAACTTGGCTAAGTTTGTTTTAAAGGCTTGAATTTGCTGAGGGTAGATAGCATTTAAAGTCGCAATTTTTAGACCTTCAAGCTTACCCAGGTGCCATTCTCTGAGTTCAGGAACAATTTCCAAGGGACATGGGTTTGTCAGTTGATTTTGGATAATCTCAGCTGATTTTACCGCTCTTGGTAAATCACTCGAATAGATCTTGTCAAAAGGGATATCTTTAAGATACCGGCCCAGGTCTTTTAAAGTTTCAATAGATTCAGGGAGAAGAGGGGAATCTCCACCAGCGCCTTGAAAGCGACCTTCTAGATTCCAGACTGTTCGACCGTGACGGACAAAGTAAAGTTTCATCAGTTTATCTCCTCTAAGATATCTACAAAGCTGGCTTTTACAAAGTTTGCCAGATCTTGTGGCGCAATGATGATACTGTGTCCGACTTCTCCAGCAGAGACAATCATTTTTTCCAATTCTAAAGCTGTTTCATCAATGTAAATAGGGTAGTTGTGCTTTTGTCGGATACCGACTGGATTATTAGCTCCATGGATATATCCAGTTGTTTTTTCTAAATCCTTTTGAGGAATCATGGCCACTTTTTTATTACCTGAAATCTTTGCTAATTTCTTTTCAGAAAGGTGTTCGGTGATAGGAACAATTCCAATAACCGGCCCAGTCTTGTCACCCAATAATGCCAAGGTCTTAAAGATATGATTTCTATCATAACCAGAAGGAAGTTCTCCCTCTAAAGCGTTGATTTGAATGCCTTGATGGTCAACACCTGCCTTAGTCAAAATTTGCTCTACTAAGGTTTTTTTAACTTTAACTTTCTTAGCCATTATTTGTATTTATCCTCCAACTGACTCATCCAAATACCTAACCAAATGCCAAGAGCAAAAAAGAAGGCAACAATCACATAAGACACAAGAGATAAACCACTGTAGTTAATGCTTTCAGCATTACCCGCATTTGGAATCAAAATTAAAAGTGTACTTGAAAGAACTATTCCAATGATAAAATGGTATACGCGGGAGTGGTAGACGCGAAGAGCGTAGTCCATCAATTTTGAAAAAATAATCAGAGTGGCAGCAGCCCCAATTCCTATTGGAAGGAAGGTACCAAATAAATCAAAAGTTTTAAATCCAGTTAACATTGGAGTATAAAGTCCTAATATCAAAAGAAGATTTGAGGGGCTTAATCCTGGAACCAAGATACCTAGAGCAAGAAGAGCACCAGCTAGGATAAAACTTGTGAAACTTGCGCTTAGTGAACCAACCACAAAGTTTAAAGCGTAAAGACCAATTCCAGAAACAATAAAGGTCACCCAAAACCAGATAAGATCGACTTTGTCTCTTTCTGAATCTTGTGTAGCTTCCTTTACAAGACTTGGGACTGTACCAATAATAGCACCCGCAAAACTCCATAAAACATAAACTTGATAATGCTCAAGGAGGTACTCAATTGGATAAGAAAATAACCCTATACCTAGTAACATCCCAATAGCAACAGGCAAGAAATAAAGAATATCTTCTTTTAGGTTTTTGAATGGATGGGCAAGAAATCGAATCATTCTTTCGTAAATCCCTAAAATAGCTGCCAGAACACCACCAGATATACCAGGTAATATAAATCCTAGGGCAATAACAATTCCTTTAATCATTTTTGAAATCCAAGATAACATAAACTCTCTCCATATTTATTCTCTAAAATTCTCTTCTTGTATTATATCACAAAGTAAGAGAAATAAAAAAAGCAAGCAGAAGTAATATCTTGCTTGCTGAATGAAATTAAGGTTTTAAGAATAATTTTCTAAACGTCTCTTGCTTATCTTTTGACAAAGAAATAAGATTTAGGTCTAGATGGTGTTCAAATCCAACCAGTTTACCCTTTGAGGTGTATTGATGAAGATCAAAGTCAAGGTCTGTATTTGGTGAACTTTCAAAGTAGCCTGAGTCAAGTCCGTAGGATGGAATCCAAATAGCAGAAAACTTATCTGTACTGATGCTATGTTCTTTCATGAAGTAAACACCAATGTATATACCAATATTTTTAGCACCAAGTGATTCTAACTTAGCACGGAATGCCTCAACTCCTTGGTTCATATCTGACATGGTTTTTTCTTCGACATCTAACCAATAGTAGCTAGGGTTGTACGGTGAAGCTGAATTATAAAATGATTCAGCTGCTTTTTCCATTTCCTCTACACTTTTTCCAGATACATAGGCATATACAGCAACTGGAACATTTCTCTTTTGAAACTCAGCGATATGACTTTTATAAGCTTTATCAATACCGTTTGTATAAGATGCATCGTTCTCAGTGGTAATCTGATTTCCTCCGTGGACTCGAACAATGACACCAGAGATATTTTGAGATAAAATATCGTAATTGATTTCCGATGGTCTCTGCCAACCAGAGATATCGATGATAGGCTTATCCAAGTTATGTAGAGCTTGTGTTTCTATTTGAACTGGATTTTGTTTGGTTTTTACAGGATGTTCTTCGAATCGTGGACGATTGAGAATCAAGAGTCCTATAAAAGCAGCAAATATAATAACTATAAAAGCTGGGCGAATTTTATTTCTCATACTCCTATAGTTTATCGTAATTTGTAAAAAAAATCAAAAAATTTACTCAAAACGGAGTAGTGACAGTCATTAGCGTTAGGTTGAGGTCAACAAATTTGTGTATCGTGAAGTAAATTGTGGTATAATAATAAAGAATTTCTATAGAAAAGAGAAAAATATGGCAAATTATGCAATTATTTTAGCAGCGGGTAAGGGTACCCGTATGAAATCAGATTTACCGAAGGTTATGCACAAGGTTGCGGGAATTTCAATGCTTGAGCATGTTTTTCGTAGTGTAGGTGCAATTAACCCTGAAAAAACTGTTACAGTTGTTGGGCATAAGGCAGAGCTAGTTGAACAAGTTTTAGCTGGTCAAACTGATTTTGTAAGACAGTCTGAGCAATTAGGAACTGGTCATGCGGTTATGATGGCTGAGCCAATTCTTGAAGGACTTTCTGGACAAACATTGGTTATTGCTGGTGATACACCACTAATTACTGGTGAAAGTCTAAAGAACTTGATTGATTTCCACGTTAATCACAAGAACGTAGCTACAATTCTTACTGCAGAAGCTGAAGATCCGTTTGGTTATGGTCGTATTGTTCGTAACGAGAATGCTGAAGTGCTTCGTATCGTGGAGCAGAAGGATGCGACTGATTTTGAAAAACAAATCAAGGAAATCAATACAGGAACTTATGTATTTGACAATGAACGTCTTTTTGAAGCCCTTAAAAATATCAACACTAACAATGCCCAAGGTGAATACTATATTACTGACGTGATTGGTATTTTCCGTAATGCGGGTGAGAAGGTTGGGGCCTATACTCTCAAGGATTTTGATGAAAGTCTTGGGGTAAATGACCGTGTGGCACTTGCGACAGCTGAGTCAGTTATGCGTCGCCGCATCAATCATCAGCACATGGTCAATGGTGTTAGCTTTGTCAATCCAGAAGCAACTTATATTGATATTGATGTTGAGATTGCTTCTGAAGTTCAAATCGAAGCCAATGTTACCTTGAAAGGGAAAACGAGAATTGGTGCTGAGACTGTTTTGACAAATGGTACTTATGTAGTGGACAGCACTATCGGAGCAGGAGCTGTCATTACCAATTCTATGATTGAGGAAAGCAGTGTTGCAGACGGCGTAACTGTCGGACCTTATGCCCACATTCGTCCAGGTTCAAGTCTGGGTGCCCAAGTTCATATTGGTAACTTTGTTGAGGTGAACGGTTCTTCTATCGGCGAGAATACCAAGG
>CAJPKC010000191.1 GCA_905370255.1 Streptococcus oralis | reverse complement strand
TCTGTGTGGAAATGTTTGCGACAGCTGATGACATCATCGTCAACGAAATCGCACCACGTCCACACAATTCAGGGCACTACTCAATCGAAGCCTGCGACTTTTCACAGTTTGACACGCATATCTTGGGTGTTCTCGGAGCACCACTTCCAGCAATCCACCTTCATGCACCAGCTGTCATGCTCAACGTCCTCGGCCAACACGTCGAAGCAGCTGAGCGTTATGTCACAGAAAATCCAAGTGCTCACCTCCACATGTATGGTAAACTAGAAGCGAAGCACAACCGCAAAATGGGTCATGTGACTTTGTTTAGTGATGAACCAGATAGTGTGGTTGAGTTTGGGAAAGGAATTGATTTTTAAATGGATAGAACTTCAAGATATTTAATCATCTCGAAAGAAAATAAGTCAAAAAAAAATATACATTCTGATATACACAAATTATTACAGTCGATTAATGATACTACAGGTTTATCTTGTGATAAGAATCTTGTTAGTGTTCAAGGACGTTCGTTTAGATATGAACTAAAGATGATGAACACTGATTCCCAAGAAGATAATAAAAAATTTTTCGTATTAATTTTTTACTTAGAAAAAGAGTCAGATATCGAACAGTTTGAGTTCATGGATAGTGAGCTTAATAATTTTATTGAGTCATACAATAATTTAGAAATGTTTATATTAGAGGATGCTTTATCTCAATATTATAGCAAGGAAGCTTATGAATTAATTCATGTTATTGAAAATAAGACTCGTGCATTAATCTCTGAGGTAATGTTTTTGAAATCTAATACTCAAAATTGGGAGACCCGTCTGACAAATAGTTTATCAATTAGAGACAATAGAAAATCGAAAGAGAAAAAATATAAACCTTTAGATGGCAAATATTTTAGTGATTTATCCAAAATATTATTTACTATCTATGAAGAAAAAAATGATGAAAACCATGGCCAAGAAAATTTTATAGAAGCTCTAGGAAATTTAGATTCAGTTATATCAAACATTTCAAAAAATCTAGAAGTAGGGGACTTAAATAATTGGCAGGATATAGAAAAAAAACTACGGATGGCAAATAGCGAAATTTTAAAGACTTCTCCAAGGTCTATATGGGATAGATATATATCAGATAGCATCAAAGAGAGTGATAAACTATCAAATAGTTTGAGTACTGTTCTTAGTCAGTCTATCGCAAAAAGAAATGCTATTGCTCATAATACGTTTTTTCGCAAAGATGACTATGAAACATTAAAAAAGGATGTTGAAAAGGTTGTTTCTCAAATATCAAAAGCCTTAAATTCTTTTGAAGATAATCTTATTTCTAAATATACTTATGTTGAAGAAAATGAAATGTTGGATACATTGGACGCTTTAGTTGGTGTAGATTCAGATAAAGAAAACAATCCAGATGATATAGAAGATGATTTAACGATAATAGTCCCAGCACAAGAAGAAGGGTTTCAACAAGTATTCTTAGAAGATCATGAATGGTATGATATTCGTATAGGTAAGACAAAGAAAAATAAAATTCGATATATTGCGGGCTATGAGGTTGCACCTAGAAGTGGTATACAATATGTTGCAAAAGTAAAAGATATTGTTGAATCAGATAATTTTTTAGGATATTGGAAACTTATTTTTGATGGGAAACCAGAAAAATATGCCAACTTAATTCCGTTAGGAGATACTTACCCACCACAAAATATTAGATATACAACAAAACATGCACTAGATGAAGTTGCAAAAAATGGTGAAACTCTAGAAAAAATTTTTAATAATCCGTACTAAATAGAAATTATTATATGAAATTAAAATATGATTATAGAATGACTAAGAATATGTCAATCCTTTTATAAACAAAAATTTAAAGAAAAGGTAAAGTTCTAGTATTTTTACTTAGGTTAAAAACATCTTTTTATTTATAAAAAATATAAATAAAAAGAAAGGAACATGGGTACTTGTATTTTCTAAAACGGAATACAGTGTTCGAATTTAATCAATTTTTATGATTCAACTCATCGTCAGCGCATTTGTTGAGAAAGATAAGACTGGAGCAGTCGTTGAAGTCTTGTATGCTAGTAGCAATCACGAAAAAGTGAAAGCTAAGTATGAAGAGTTGGTTGCTCAATATCCTGAAAACTATTTAGCTATCTATGATTTGCCGATGGATACTGATTTGAATAAACTAGATCACTATCCATCAGTGTGGATTGGGAAAGAGGAGTTTGAGTAGGAGACCTTAATGGCGATATTTAATTTTGGAAAACCCAAAGATGAAGCTTTAGAAAATAAAATTCAGAGATTAAATCAAGAGATTGCTATTCAAAAAGCAAAACTGGCAGATTTAAAAGCTCAAATAAAGATAGCAGACGATATAGTCTCGTTAAATACTGAGTTATCTCAGAAACGGTCAGAATTATTTGCTATTCAGAACGAGATTTCCTTAGCTAATGACACACTTGGATTACAAGAGTTTGGATTTTTTGAAAGACAGTATAAGTTTTCTGATAGCACAAAATATAAGGAAGCTTTAGATAATTTGAGAAAACAGCAGAAAGACTTAGTTAAATCTGGTCAGGCTGGTAGAATTATAGTACCTATGCTTTTAGATAATAATCAAAGCAAGGGAAGGGCAATGCAGAATCAGCTTATTAAAGCAGCTATTCGTGGCTTTAATGGTGAAGCGGATGCCTTGTTAGTAAAAGTTTCTGTTTCGAATGTTGAAAAGAAAATTCAGGCATTGAAGAAAGCATTCCAACAACTGAATAGAATGTATTCACGTAATCAAATTGAAATTACGATACCCTATCTAAATTTGAAAATTGAAGAATTACGTCTAGCTGCTGAGTTTGAGCTACAAAAGCAAGAAGAAAAAGAATTACTTCGAGAGCAAAGAGCAAAAGAGCGTGAGGACAAAAAACTTCAGGCTGAAATTAAAGCACGTCGAAAGCAATTGGAAAAAGATAGAACTCACTTTAAAAATATGATTTCTAAGGTTGAGGAACTTTTGAAAAATGCTACTGGTGAAGAGTTTGAAGAACTTCAGAGACAGTTATCTGAGTACCAAGATAAATTATCTGAATTAGATGAAATCGAAGAAGATATTGATTATCGTGAAGGTCATGCAACTGCCGGCTACGTATATGTAATCTCTAACATTGGTTCTTTTGGTGAAGATGTTTATAAAATTGGAGTTACTCGTCGTTTAGAACCTCTTGAACGCATCAGGGAATTAAGTAGTGCGTCTGTACCTTTTCAATTTGATGTTCATGCTTTGATTTTTAGTGAGGAAGCCTTTGCATTAGAGACTGAATTACATAATCAACTAAGTGAGTATAAGGTTAATAAAGTAAATAACCGTAAAGAATACTTCAAGGTTCCATTTAAAAAAATTAAGGCACTTTTGGATAAACACGAAGAGTTAACTATAGAATTAAATGAGAACGCTGAAGCATTCGAATATAGACAGACTCTACTGAAGGGGTAGCTATAGATGAAGTGGTTATTTTTAGTATTATTTATTGGGTGTGGGGTAAATGCATTAGGTTTATCTTCTGATGATAATGAAGATGAATTAGATGAAAACGAAACATTTTATTCAAATGTAACTTCTGCAGAACAACCTCAGACCTCTAAAGAAGAAAGACTAAAGTGGGCAGTTGCTACGGCAGTATTTCTAGTTTTATTTTTGATATTTGCATTTTTTAGATAATTTAAAGGAGAAACAACAATGATCGAACGTTACTCTCGCCCTGAGATGGCGAACATTTGGACTGAAGAAAATAAATACCGTGCTTGGCTTGAGGTGGAAATCTTAGCTGACGAAGCATGGGCTGAGTTGGGGGAAATCCCTAAGGAAGATGTGGCTTTGATTCGTGAAAAAGCGGACTTTGACATCGACCGTATTTTGGAAATCGAGCAAGAGACTCGCCACGATGTGGTGGCTTTCACGCGTGCGGTTTCTGAGACTCTTGGTGAAGAGCGCAAGTGGGTTCACTATGGGTTGACTTCTACCGACGTGGTGGATACTGCCTACGGT
>CAJPKC010000190.1 GCA_905370255.1 Streptococcus oralis | reverse complement strand
CTTTCTTCCCTTGTCGGTCCATCGAGGACAGCCAAGAACCGCATTGGCTATGTAATCAACGCTATCAAGAAGAAAACTGCTGAAGTCAAATAGATTATTGGAGGAAATCCTATTAAAAACTGAGATTAACAAGAACAGATATTTTCAAAAAAAATATATTTTTTTTGCATTATTCAAATATAATATGTATTTTTGCAGAAATCTATAAAATCGTTTAATATGAAAAAATTTATCTATTTCTAAATTATCAAAACTAGGTTTTACTGTTCGAGAAATTGAGATTTTAACAGGTATTTCTAAAAGCAGAGTATCACGAGCATTAAGTGAGGATTGAGATGAATACATTATTGACATTACGTGGTAAAAGTTTTACACAAAAATCAAGAAATAATGGTATGGGACCAATAACTCTACCAAAAAAAGCAATAATTACGCTGGAGCGTTTGAAGTATCTTCATTCTTCGCTAGAAGAAACGAAAAAATATTGGGAGAAAAATAACATTATTGATGGTGTTTTGATTAGTGTATATTATAATCAAATTGTTGCCAAAAGTAACCGTATTAACGGGTATCTCAATGTAGGAGGAGGTCACCAAGCTCCTAATGAAACCATTGTAGGAGCAAAGTTTAATGATGAGAAGACAAAGCATATCATTACTCACTACATCCCTGGAGATGTACTTAATAAGACGATTATAGTTCTGAGTAAGGTTATCGAAGTTTTTGAGGAAAATTTTGATGGAGTGATGACACATGAGATGTTCTCTGATTCATCAACATTTGCTTCCATAAAATTTTCGGAATATGGTATTCCAAAATCTAAGTTTCAGCAATATTTGAGAGATTCTTGCTTTGTTGAGAAATTTGGCGTTGAGTACGCTAAAATTTCAGATGTAACTAATTCTATTGTTACATTCTATGATGTTCAAACAGATATCTTAAAAGTACTTAAGAAAATCAATGTTAACGTTTCAGAAGCCAATGTTATGAATCAAACAACTGTCTTGCTTGATGAAAAAAATATTGAATTGTTATTATCAAAAGCTCCTTATCTTGTCTCCATGATTGTTGAAGATTTTTCTAAATTATCTCTAGATGATTTTTATTTAGATAATAATGATTTTAAAATCAATCTTCCATCTCCAATGAATGAACCAGTTATTGGTGTTATTGATACCTTATTTGATGAGAGGGTCTACTTTAGTGAGTGGGTTGAGTATTACGACTTGATCTCAAATGACATTAGAAAAGAGAGTCAGGATTATAAACATGGAACAGCGGTTACTTCTCTTATAGTTGACGGGGCTAATTTGAATCCCAGTTTAGATGATGGTTGCGGACGTTTTAGAGTAAGACATTTCGGTGTATCCTTACAAAGTGGCTTCAATTCATTTACAATCATAAAACAAATTAGAGAGATTGTTTCTCAGAATTCTGATATTAAAGTTTGGAATCTTTCTTTAGGATCCAATGATGAAATTAGAGAAAATTTTATTTCTGTTGAGGGAGCATTATTAGATGAGATTCAATTTGAGAATGATGTGATTTTTATCATAGCTGGGACAAATGCTTCAGTCATAAATGGGAAACGCAAAAGAATAGGTGCTCCTGCTGATTCGCTTAATTCTGTAATTGTAAATTCTGTTGATTTTAATAATCAAGTGGTTTCATATTCACGAGAGGGTATAGTTTTATCATTCTTTGTTAAACCAGATGTTTCATATTATGGTGGAGGAAATGGTGATTTTATAAATGTTTGTGAACCCCTAGGATTAGGTCGCGTAGCTGGAACAAGTTTTGCGGCACCTTTTATTGCAAGGAAAATGGCCTATCTCATTCATATTATGGGACTTAGTCGAGAAGAAGCAAAGGCTTTGCTAATTGATGCAGCAATTCCTTGGAATGATAAGAAAACATTCACAGATTTATCTTTGATGGGAAATGGTATTGTTCCAATAAAAATGGATGATATTTTATCTACTCCTGATGATGAAATCAAATTTATTGTGTCGGATATCTCTAAGGCTTATGATACCTATAATTATGATTTTCCAGTGCCGATATCAAATAAAAATTATCCTTATGTTGCTAAAGCAACAATGTGCTATTTCCCGAATTGTTCTAGAAATCAGGGGGTTGATTATACAAATACTGAGATGCAGATTACTTTTGGTAGGTTAAAGCTAAATGGCATTGAATCAATAAATAAAGATAATCAACATGCCGAAGATGCCCCAGGCTATGTGAGAGAAAACGCAGCTCGGAATATATTTAGGAAATGGGATAATGTCAAGCATATTGGAGAGTCATATACTTCTCGTAAGCGAGTCAAACCTATTTTAAATCCTTCTAATCCTCAGTGGGGAATGAGTATTAAAACAATTGAACGGTTGACAAGTGGTGATGGACAGGGGGTACGTTTTGGTGTGGTAGTTACATTGAAAGAATTAAATGGTGTTAATCGTATTGAAGACTTTATTAAACAAGCGGAATTACGAGGATGGCTAGTTAATAGGTTGCAAGTCGAAGCTCAAGTAGAACTCTTTAATAGTTTAAATGAAGAAATTGAATTTGAATAGTGGGTATTTTATGCTTATCCGATATATCAGGAGTACAAGGGAACTTAGATATGAATATTACATATATTGTTGGCAATGGATTAGATTTGCAATATGGACTAGAAACTAGATATAGAGATTTTTATGATTATCAGAATAAACTATATTCTGAGAGAAAAGCAAAAGAAGAATATTCAAACTTTATATATGAATCACTTTTTGCTGACGAAGTAAATGATTATGAAAATTGGTCAGATTTTGAGTTATCTATTGGGAAGTTAACAAAAGAGAATTCAGAAATTATTGTAAGTGAAGAAACAAAGAACAAATTTATTGGTGATTTTACTGACGTAATTGCTTATTTAAAAATGGTAGAGAAAGACTTTAATATTGAAAATTATAAAATTGATTTTGAAGGGACACTAAATCGAATTAGAGCTGATTTACCTCTATCAAATCAAGAAATTATTAGCAAAAAGTACAGTGACAAACCAGGTGAAAGTGATTATGTGAAAATTCTTAGTTTAAACTATACTGGTATACTTGATAAGTTATATGAATCATCAACAGTATCATTTAACAATAGTCAGCGGAATAATGCCTATAGTTTTCATATATCAGAACCAATCCATGTGCATGGTATTTTAGATGCTTGTACAATTTTAGGTGTCAGTGACGAGTCACAAATTTCAGATGCCTTTAGTGATGAGCAAAAGGGATTTCTTGTAAAAGAGTCTATGTTGAAAGAATATAGAGAAAATATGGATGTTAGTAATAGCGAAATAATTAAAAACTCAGACATAATTATTCTTTATGGAGTGTCTATAGGCTTTACTGATAAATATCTGTGGAATCAGATTGCTAAACGCTCAATTGATGATGAGGTTCCAGTAATTGTTTATCATTATGTTCTTAAATTTAATCGTGGAAATCCGATTAGAATGAGGCATCTATATGAAAAAGCGGAAGAGAAGTTTATAAAAATTAGTGGAATTGATTCAGAATTTGAAAAGAAGTTACGAGGAAATCTTATTCCTGTTATTGGGAAAAGTATTTTTGAACTGATAGAAAGATGAGAGATAAATAACATGGACACTTGGCAGGAATTAACGATTGAAGTGAAGCGGGAGGCGGAGGAAGCGGCCTCGAATATTCTGATTGAGCTGGGCAGTCAGGGTGTGGCTATTGATGACAGCGCAGATTATCTGGGGCAGGTTGACCAGTATGGTGAGCTTTTTCCAGAAGTGGAGCAGAGCGATCGGGTCAAGATTACCGGCTACTACCCGGATTCGGTGGATATAGAGGCTGTTGCGGCTCAGGCCAATGAGCGTCTGGCTGAGCTGGATGGCTTCGGTTTGGAGACGGGAAATATTCAGCTGACTCGGCAGGAACTGGCTGAGGAAGACTGGGCGGACAATTGGAAGAAATACTTTGAGCCGGCTCGGATCACCCACGACTTGACCATTGTGCCGTCCTGGACGGACTATGAGGCGACAGCTGGTGA
>CAJPKC010000189.1 GCA_905370255.1 Streptococcus oralis | reverse complement strand
TTCACAAACTTAGTTGACTTTGATGCCCTTTATGGACACCGCCGCAATGCTCATGTTTACCGTGATTGCTTGCATGAGTTTGATGAACGCTTGCCTGAAATTATCGCAGCCATGAGAGAGAACGACCTTCTCTTGATTACTGCTGACCATGGAAATGACCCAACCTATGCAGGAACAGACCACACTCGTGAATATATTCCACTTTTAGCTTACAGCCCTTCCTTTAAAGGAAATGGTGTCATTCCAGTTGGACATTTTGCAGATATCTCAGCGACAGTTGCGGATAACTTTGGTGTTGAAACTGCCATGATTGGGGAAAGTTTCTTAGATAAATTGGTATAAGATGACGCGATATGCTTTACTTGTTCGGGGCATTAATGTCGGTGGGAAAAATAAAGTTGTCATGGCGCAACTTCGTCAAGAACTGACAGAGTTGAGACTGGAAAAGGTTGAAACCTACATCAACAGTGGCAATATTTTCTTTAATAGCATTGTGCCTAGAACTAAATTAATAGAGAAATTACAGGCTTTCTTTGAAAGATGTTATCCATTTATCCAGAGTTTTTCCTTGTTGTCTCACGAAGACTATGAAAAGGAGCTTAGAAATCTTCCTGATTGGTGGAACCATGAGATGGCCCGAAAGGATGTGCTCTTTTACACCGAGGGCTTGGATGTGGATCAAGTCATCGAGAAAGTGAACAGTTTGGAACTGGTTGATGAAGTGCTTCATTTTGGGAAATTAGGGATCTTCTGGGGTAAATTGTCAGAAGCTAGCTACTCTAAAACAGCTTATCATAAGCACTTGCTTAAGATGCCTTTCTATCGCAATATTACCATTCGTAACGCTAATACCTTTGACAAAATTGGTCAATTTTTAAAACATAAAGAAGGAGATACCTAATGACATTATTAGCAAAAATCAATGAAACAGCTGCTTTCTTGAAAGAAAAGGGAGTTGAAGCCCCAGAGTTCGGCTTGATTCTTGGATCAGGACTTGGAGAATTAGCTGAAGAAATCGAAAATCCAGTCGTAGTAGACTACGCTGAAATTCCAAACTGGGGTCGTTCAACAGTTGTTGGACACGCTGGAAAATTGGTGTACGGTGAACTTGCTGGACGTAAGGTTTTGGCTCTTCAAGGACGTTTCCACTTCTACGAAGGAAATCCTCTTGAGGTCGTTACCTTCCCAGTTCGTGTTATGAAAGTCTTGGGATGTGAAGGTGTGATTGTAACCAACGCTGCCGGTGGTATCGGATTTGGTCCAGGTACTTTGATGGCTATCACTGACCACATCAACATGACTGGTCAAAACCCATTGATTGGTGAAAACTTGGATGACTTCGGTCCACGTTTCCCTGATATGTCAAAAGCTTACACCCCAGAATATCGTGCTACAGCACATGCAGTTGCTGAAAAACTTGGTGTTAAACTTGACGATGGTGTTTATATCGGTGTAACAGGTCCAACTTACGAAACTCCAGCTGAAATTCGTGCGTATAAGACACTTGGTGCAGATGCTGTCGGAATGTCAACTGTTCCTGAAGTCATCGTTGCAGCACACTCTGGCTTGAAGGTGCTTGGTATTTCATGTATTACCAACTTTGCGGCTGGTTTCCAAGAAGAGCTCAACCACGAAGAAGTAGTAGAAGTGACAGAGCGCGTCAAAGGCGACTTCAAAGGATTGCTAAAAGCGATTCTTGCTGAACTCTAATCCAATGAAAGTACGACTCCAAAGGCTGCCCTACGGACTGAGGTTTCTTCTAGCCACCTTATCATTAGGGATAGGGACGGGTCTGGTCGGAATTGCCTGTCATTATCTACTAGAAGGGGTGCAAGAGCTGGCCTTTGGCCAAGCTAGTTCGGATTTGCTCCAGCAATTTCAAGAAGCTGGAGGTCTCCGTAGATTTCTGGTCTTGTGTGTGACTGGGTGCTTGGCAGCTGGCTTCTGGTATGTCCTGCAAAAGCGTTATCAGATCCTGTCTATTCGCCAGCAAATTGACTTAGCTGGAGACAGGGATCCAGCGCCCTTAGCCCACCTCCTTCATGCAGGGATGCAGGTGGCAATTGTTGGAGCAGGCGCATCGGTCGGAAAAGAAGGAGCCCCACGTGAGGTCGGGGCTCTTCTAGCTGGTCGCTTGGCGAAGGGATTCTCACTAGCTCTCAAAGAGCGAAAAGTCTTGATCGCCTGTGGTGCTGGAGCTGGTTTGGCTGCGGTCTATCAGGTCCCCTTTGCCAGTAGCTTGTTTGTCTTTGAGACCTTAGGACTCGCCTACAGTTGGCAGAATTTTCTACTGATTTTGACCAGCACTTATCTGGCCACCTGGGTCGCTCAGCCCATCGTTGGTCAGGAGGCCCTTTATCACCTGTCCGCAGTCTCATGGTCGGCTAGCAGTTTCTTACAGGCTATTGTGATTGCTTTCTTGGTCACTCCCTTGGCTCTGGTCTTTGCTTTCCTCGCCAAGCGGGCTAGTCACAAACGGCAGAAGGATGGGACGATTCTTTGGGCTCTTCCTCTAGCCTTTCTAGTGCTGGGGAGCCTAGTAGCCTTTTTCCCTATCTTTATGGGAAATGGCCAGGTACTAGCGCAAGCCCTCTTGTCTAGCCAGTCGATTCCTTATCTTCCACTGACTCTTGTAGTGAAGGGGCTTCTGGTTTATCTCCTCTTGCGCAATGGTGCTTATGGGGGAACTTTGACACCATCATTTGCCCTTGGGATTGGATCTGGCTATCTAGTGACCTTGCTTTTGACAGTCCTTGGGATTCATCTGGATCCAGCTATAGGGATGTTACTTGGAGCGACCGTCTTTTTAGGGACGACCCTAGAAGCTCCTTTGACAGCCATTGCTCTTAGCCTTGGATTTACAGGCCAAGCTTGGAGTTTGACAATCCCGCTTGTACTTGCGGCTGGTCTGTCTTACGTGATTCGAAAGAGATGGGAGAAGAAATGATGAAGGTACATTTTGTACTGCATGAAACCTTTGAAGTGCCGGGCGCTTATCTAAAATGGGCACAGGAGCGTGGCCATCAAGTGACCACGACTAAAGTCTATGAGAATGAAACCTTACCAGAGTCAGTGGATGAGATTGACTTTTTGATCGTCATGGGAGGACCTCAATCGCCAGATGAAGATCGAGAAGCTTTTCCATACTACGATCCTCAGGCAGAGATCGAGTTGATTCAAAAAGCCATGAAGGCTGATCGTTATATTGTTGGAGTCTGTCTTGGTGCCCAGCTCTTGTCTGTTGCTTATGGCGCGAACTATGAGCACAGTCCAGAACGTGAGATTGGTGTTTTTCCTGTGACCTTAACGCCTGAAGGACTCAAAGATCCGCATGTGGGTGAGTTTGGAGCAATTCTTGAAACTGGCCACTGGCATGGCGATATGCCAGGATTGACAAAAGATGCTGTTGTTCTTGCGACCAGTCAAGGATGTCCACGTCAGATCATTCGCTTCAGTCCGAAACACTATGCCTTCCAAGCCCACTTGGAATTTGATCCAGAAGCAGTTGATCTCTTGATTGCTGCTGACGGTGAAGAAGTTTTGGAAGAACAAAGTCAAAAATTGACCTTTGTTCAAAAACCTGAAGCCATTCGTGCTTACGATTATCGAGAAATGAATGCCAAACTCTTTGCGTTTTTGGATTCATTAACAAATTAAATAAAAAAGAAAGGAAGATAAGAAAATGAAAAAGATAGAAAGAATAACAATAAGAGTTTTAGACAGTGTTGGAGCAGGAGAATTGCCTGATGCGAATTTATTTGATGACTGTGGGTCAAATACTTTAGGGAATATGGCGAAAGCTCATGGTGGAATGAGTTTGCCTAATATGGGTAAATTAGGACTTGGAAATATTACTGAGATTGAAGGGACTCCAGCTGTGGAAAGTGCTGAAGGGGCCTATGGAAGAGCGATTGAGGTGTCGCATGGGAAAGATTCTACGACTGGGCATTGGGAAATTGCTGGTGTGCCGTTGGAAAGACCATTTCCAAATTACCAAAATGGATTTTCAGATGAAGTTATAAAGGAATTTGAAGAAAAAACTAGAAGAAAAGCTATGTTGAATAAGCCAATTTCAGGAACTGTAGCGATTGACCAATATGGAGA
>CAJPKC010000188.1 GCA_905370255.1 Streptococcus oralis | reverse complement strand
ATACAGCCATCAAGACTGCCGCTCCGGCATAAAAAATAAGATCTTTCTTTTTCATATAAACTTCCCTTTATACAAATTTTATACGTTAATCATTTTACCACACGGTTTCAGCGATGAAAAGTTTTATGAGGCAAATTTTTAAAATTAGTGATATTTTTTTGAAACACTAAAAAAAGAAGTCCGTCTGACTTCTTTTGATCTTATGCTAAAGGATTTAAGGCCGTCTTTAGGTAGTGACCCTCTCGGATTTCCTGACCGACACGCTTGGCATTGGCCACCAAGTCTTGGTAATCAGCATCTGAAAGATTGTCGATTGTCTCCTTCAAGTCATGAAGCGACTCTACTGCAATCCCACAGCCCTTCTCAAGCACAAAGTGAGACAAGGCTGACTGTTTCCAAACCACAAGCGGGAAGCCTGAGGCCAAGTATAGTGACGCCTTGTGAGAGTTGTTGTAGCGAAGGTACTCGCCAAAGACACCACTACAGGTTTCCGCACTATCCCCATCCCAGACCAGTCCAAAACCACCCTCAAGGGCTGCAGGAAGCTCATCAGGCAGGAAGGAACCAAAGTAGGTTTCATTTGCAAGCGCTCTACGCTCATCAAAGCCAACACCATAGAGGTTATAGGCTGGCGCTTCTGGAAGAGTATAAAGATAACCGGCTTTTTCCTGTGCCAAGTTACCAGCTACAATAATTGGCTGATTCTTCGTGAAACCTGTCTTCTCTTGGAAATCTGGAATCAAATAGTCGAAAATGCCAAGGCTAACAATCTTATCTTCCGCAATTCCTTTATCCACCAAAACAGATTTCATAACCGGGTTGTGGGCGATGATCCCATCAGCTGCTTTGAGAAAACTTGCTTCTTGAAGGTACATCCGAATTCTGTGTTTTAAAGGTAGTGAAGTCATGTTGGCATGTCGAAGCACTTCTAGGTCATGAATCAAAAGATAGACTTTAATCCCTCTTTTTTGCGCTTTTTTGACCAAATGGGTGGAGAAAAAGCTATGGTGAAGCATTGGAAACTGGATCAACAACTCATCTCCTTGCTTTAGTTGATCCAAGGCTTGTCCAAAAGCCTTTGCCTTATGGCGTTGAGCCGCAAGGGTACTCATTTGATACCAATTGTCGACGGAAAAGGCCAAGGGGTGATAGCCTTCTTCTTTCACAATACTTTCTACGTCATTGCGTGCTTTATTTCCCGCGTTCTTTGCGTTGACATCATGCAGGAATTCTTCTTTTAAGTAGTATTTCATAGATTATCGTTTCTCTTAATCAAACTCATTTGCCACGACTTCTAGAGCACGCTCAATGACCACGTGCATGTCGTAGTATTTATAGTCTGCCAAACGTCCACAGAAGATAACCTTGTCATTTTTCTCAGCTTCTTCTTGGTACTTAGCAAACATGGCGTTGTTCTTTTCATCATTGATTGGGTAGTATGGTTCATCCCCACGTTTCCAATCAGCTGGGTATTCACGTGTGATAACTGTCTTAGATTGTGTACCATACTCGAAGTGCTTATGTTCGATGATTCGAGTATAAGGAATCTCACGCTCTGTGTAGTTGACCACGGCGTTCCCTTGATGGTTTTCTTCATCCAAGACTTCGTGTTCAAAACGAAGACTGCGATACTCCAACTCACCATGCTTGTAATCAAAGTACTGGTCAATCATCCCTGTAAAGACAACTTTATCAGCTGAAGCTTCAAGCTCTTCACGATTGGCAAAGAAGTCAACACCAAGTTCTACTTCTACATCACCAAGCATGTTTTCAATGATGACGTTGTAACCACCGATTGGAATTCCTTGGTAACGGTCATTAAAGTAGTTGTTATCAAAAGTCAAACGAACAGGAAGACGTTTAATGATAAATGGTGGAAGGTCTGTGGCAGAACGTCCCCATTGTTTTTCAGTATATCCCTTAATCAACTTTTCGTAGATATCTGGACCAATCAACTTGATAGCTTGTTCTTCAAGGTTTTTAGGCTCAACGTCTTTCATATCAGCCGTTTGCTCAGCTATCTTGTCCTTAACTTCTTGCGGAGTCTTAGTGCCCCACATAGCATAAAATGTATTCATGTTAAATGGAAGGTTGTAAAGACTGCCCTTGTAGTTAGCAATTGGTGAGTTGATATAGTTATTAAACTCAGCAAATTGGTTGACATAATCCCAAACTTTTTTATTTGAGGTATGGAAAATGTGAGCACCATACTTGTGAACGTTAATACCTTCAACATCTTCACAGTAAATATTGCCACCGATGTGATCACGCTTGTCAATCACTTTTACTTTTTTGCCACGTTTTGTAGCTTCATGTGCGAAGATTGCTCCAGACAAACCAGCACCAACGATAAGATAATCGTACATTATAAACTCCTTTTTATAATTTAACTATTCGATTGATATAAGGGATTTTCATTAATATCATAGTTATTAGAAAACTAATCATTAATGTGAATAAAGGGAAAAATAAGTATACACCTACGATGTTAAATCCTATCAACTTTTGCCATATTTTCATAACATAGGTATGTATAATAAATACCCCCATCGTTTGGACTGATAACAAGTAGATCATTCTATATTTAGAAGCATCAATAGTTAGCGTCAATAAAGTAAGAAATAGTCCTAAACTAATTACTTTTACCAAAAGATTGTCATAAAAATATTCAGCAAAAAGATTATGATAAGTAGTTTTTGCTATGAAAAATAATATTATCGGTGAAATCAATAACAAAAGTAAGCTAACTATTTTCATCCATCCCTTAAAGATTGATTTTAAATTATCTATATTGAATTGTGCTACAAAACCACCTAAAATGTAGTAAAAGAACCAAGTCAATAATCTAAACGTCTGTATAACATAAATTTGCACTGGCATTTGAAGCAAAAAATTTATCAATTCAAAAATCAAACCAATAATTGTTAATACAGATAGAAAGTATAAATAACTTCTTTTTGAATGTAAATACTTCTTCAATATCGGCAAGCATAAATAAATAAGTATTAGTGAGCCGAAAAACCAAAATTGGAAGAAATAACCCTTTTGTATCAAAGAAGCCAAAATTTTTTTAATTGGATTAATTGTGAAGTCTCTTTTAAGAAACCAAATGATAACGGTCCATGAAGACACTGTTATTAGAACCCATTTTATTTTATGTAGTATATAGGGATATGTTGTCTTGCTCTTACCCAATAATAAATAACCATTTACCATAAAAAACAAGGGAATTGAATAAGTACCTAGATAATATAAATAAGATGAGTAATTCCATCGCCCTGTTTCCTTAAACCCTGGCATCGTAGTGTGAAGCAAAACAACTCCGATACAAGCAATTATTTTAATCAAGTCTAAGTTTATATTCCGTATTTTCTTCATTTCTAATTTTTCCCTATTATTTGTTTTAATTCTTTTACATCTACCACTTTCAGAACTAGAATAGCAAGCAGGTAAATGAGGCCGCCAAGCACTGCATACACAAGAACATTTAAAGTAGGTGAAAAATGCAAGAATGGTCTTGCACTTAGCAAGAGGCCATACATCATAGCCGATGCGCATACAATTTTTGCCATAGACCCGACGATCGGAACTTCTCTGAGGTAATGACGGGTATAGTACAATTGAATGAACCATACCAGTGACTCTGTTAGAACTGATACAATAGCTGCGCCAATAAAACCAAAGTGAGGTAAGAAGATCACATTCAACCCGACACTGACGATAGCAGGAATGGTGGTGGATAGCATAAATTCTTTGTTCTTATCGTGTGGAATGAGAATTTGAATCCCCATAATATTGGTCCATCCGATAAAGAACATACGGAAGATCATGATAGCGATGGCATAGCGAGCATCTTGGAAATCTTTTCCCAAGAAAAATTGAACAAAGTCATCGTTAACAATCAGCATGCCTGCAATGATTGGGAAAATCACCAAATTATAAACCAAAAAGGACATTTGATGCATCTTGTTGACTGCCTTATGGTCTCCTGAGGATAAGAGGCTCGATACACGGGGCAACATAACGCTTCCCAGTGAGGTGACTAAGGTCAACAAAATATTGACGAGTTTTAAAGCCTGATCGTAAATCCCAACATCCTTTGTAGAAG
>CAJPKC010000187.1 GCA_905370255.1 Streptococcus oralis | reverse complement strand
CTCCATTTATTTCGCTCCGCTCTTACCTGTAAAAATTGCTTTGGGGTGTTTAACAGTATTTATAACCTATTATCTCTTTAAGGTAATACCAGATAAAGAATAGCTAAAAAAGTAATGATTTTCCTTGATAAAAAGTAGGGGTTGCTTAAAACAATATGATATAATAATATCAAATAAACCGTCAAGGAGTATCAAATGATTTACGAATTTTGTGCTGAAAATGTAACCTTGCTTGAAAAGGCTATGCAAGCTGGAGCTCGCCGTATTGAGCTCTGTGATAATCTTGCTGTTGGTGGAACGACACCAAGTTTTGGAGTAACTAAGGCAGCTGTTGAGCTGGCATCTAACTACGATACGACTATTATGACTATGATTCGTCCACGTGGTGGTGACTTTGTTTACAATGACCTCGAAATTGCTATTATGCTTGAGGATATTCGCCTGACTGCTCAGGCAGGTAGCCAAGGGGTTGTCTTTGGTGCATTGACTGCTGATAAGAAGTTGGACAAGGCCAATCTTGAAAAATTGATTGCTGCATCTAAAGGTATGGAAATTGTTTTCCATATGGCTTTTGATGAATTGAGCGACCAAGATCAGTTGGAAGCCATTGATTGGCTAAGCCAAGCTGGAGTGACACGCATCCTGACTCGTGCTGGTGTATCTGGCGACTCGTTAGAGAAACGCTTTGCTCACTATCACAAAATTTTAGAACACGCTGCAGGAAAGATTGAAATTTTACCTGGTGGAGGGATTGACATGGACAACCGTCAAATCTTTATTGACCAACTGGGCGTGACACAATTACATGGAACTAAGGTTGTCTTTTAAAAAATAGAAAGGAACTGCTAGCTTTTGGTAGCAGTTTTCGCTTATGTTTGAAATTTTTAAAGCCTATCAGTTTAATAGTAAAAAGGCCAAAGGGTATGGATTTGTAGAAAATCAAGGTGTATGGACCTATAGTTCGACTATCTTGCAGGGAGATCTTCTCATGATGCTTACAGTTAAGGATGGAGACTTAAATTTTCAAGTTTATGACCAAGAAACTGGCGACCTCTATCCTCAAGTTCATATGGAAAGTATGAGAGGTACTTTTGTCGGAAGCGTTCGAGAGGCTTGTTTAGAAGTTCTTTATGACATTCGAAAGGCCTGTTTTGACGTGCAGGAATTTCTCTGTCCACAGACCAAGAGAATCATGGCACTTGTTCAAGAAAATTATGGAAATCAATTGGAATATCTATGGGAGAAATCACCTGATACGGCGGTTTTACGCCATGAAGATAATCAGAAGTGGTATGCTATTTTAATGAGAATTCCTTGGGATAGGCTAGATAAGGGGAGAGAAGGGCTAGTGGAAGCAGTCAACCTCAAACACGACCAAGTAGCTGACTTGCTTTCACAAAATGGGATTTATCCAGCCTTTCATATGAATAAACGCTATTGGATTAGTCTTCCACTCGATGACACTCTAACTGACGAAATGGTGCTTGAATTATTTGAGAGAAGTTGGTTTTTGACTTCTAAGAAATAAATAAACATATTTGAGTTTTCAAATACTTTCAATTCGCAAAATATTCTTTATTGAAGAAATTTTCAGAAAATATTGGATTTTTTCTTGACAAGTGATTTTTCCTATGCTAGAATACTAAACAAGACATCAAACAAAGGAGAAAGCCAAACATGAAAACAGCTAAGTTTAATCAATTTGCTTTGTTGTTGAGGTACTCGGACTAGTGCAAAAGCATTAGTCCTGTTTGGCTTACCAAGCGGGAGTAAATCAACATCTCGCTTGGAACTCCGAGCGAGATGTTTTTTCTATATCGAAAATGTGAAGGGAGAATTCTCATGCGTGTAGTTGAGTTTTTAGATACCAGTCTCCGAGATGGTGAGCAGACACCAGGTGTCAATTTTTCAATAAAGGAAAAGGTTGCTATAGCAAAACAGCTAGAGAAATGGGGAATTTCAGCAATCGAAGCTGGTTTTCCAGCAGCTAGTCCAGATTCATTTACAGCTGTTCAAGAGATGGCCAAAGCTATGAAAACAACAGCAGTGACAGGGTTAGCGCGTTCTGTTAAATCTGATATTGATGCTTGTTATGAAGCTCTTAAGGATGCTAAGTATCCACAAATCCATGTCTTTATTGCAACAAGTCCTATTCATCGTGAATTTAAGTTGAATAAAAGCAAAGAGGAAATATTGGAAGCTATTAAAGAGCATGTTTCCTATGCACGTAGTAAATTTGAAGTGGTAGAATTCTCTCCTGAAGATGCGACTAGAACTGAGCTGGATTTCCTCTTACAAGTCGTTCAAACAGCGGTAGACGCAGGTGCGACTTATATCAATATTCCTGACACGGTTGGTTTTACCACACCAGAGGAATATGGGAATATCTTCAAGTATCTGATTGACAATGTTAAAACTGATCGTCAGATTATCTATTCGCCTCACTGTCACGATGACCTTGGGATGGCAGTAGCTAATAGCCTTGCTGCTGTTAAGAATGGTGCAGGGCGTGTTGAAGGAACCATTAACGGTATTGGAGAACGAGCTGGGAATGCTGCTTTAGAAGAAATAGCAGTAGCTCTCAATATTCGTCAGGACTATTACCAAGCAGAGACAAGTATCGTCCTAAACGAAACGATTAATACGTCCGAAATGGTCTCTCGCTTCTCAGGAATTCCAGTTTCAAAAAATAAGGCAGTTGTCGGTGGAAATGCCTTCTCTCATGAATCAGGTATCCACCAAGATGGTGTTCTTAAAAACCCTCTTACCTATGAAATTATCACACCTGAACTGGTGGGTGTCAAGAGCAACAGTCTTCCGCTTGGGAAATTGTCTGGTCGCCATGCTTTTGTTGAGAAACTAAGAGATTTGGCCCTAGATTTTACAGACGAGGACATCAAACCACTTTTTGCTAAGTTCAAGGCCTTAGCAGATAAGAAGCAAGAAATCACAGATGCTGATATTCGAGCTCTGGTAGCTGGCACCATGGTTGAAAATCCAGAGGGCTTCCACTTTGATGATCTACAACTCCAAACTCATGCGGAAAATGATATTGAAGCGACTGTTAGCTTGGCTAATTTGGATGGTGAAAAGGTTGAATTTAATGCAACAGGACAAGGTTCGGTTGAGGCCATCTTTAACGCTATCGACAAATTCTTTAATCAATCTGTTCGCTTGGTATCCTACACGATTGATGCAGTAACAGACGGGATTGATGCTCAGGCACGTGTCTTAGTTACTGTTGAAAACAGAGATACTGAAACAATCTTTAACGCAGCAGGTCTTGATTTTGATGTGCTAAAAGCATCAGCTATTGCCTATATCAATGCCAATACCTTTGTTCAAAAAGAGAATACTGGCGAGATCGGTCCAAATGTTTCCTACCGCGATATGCCTAGTCTTTAAAGGAGAATACCATGACAAAGAAAATTGTTGCCCTAGCAGGTGATGGGATTGGACCAGAAATCATGGAAGCTGGTTTAGAAGTTCTAGCATCTATATCCGAAAAAACAGGCTTTGACTATGAGATAGATAGACGTCCTTTTGGAGGTGCAGGTATTGATGCTGTAGGGCATCCCTTACCTGATGAAACGCTCAAGGCTGCTAGAGAAGCGGACGCTATCCTCCTTGCTGCAATCGGTAGTCCTCAGTATGATAATGCTACAGTTCGACCCGAACAAGGGCTTTTGGCACTCCGCAAGGAACTTAATCTTTATGCCAATATTCGTCCAGTTAAAATTTTTGATAGTCTTAAGCACTTATCGCCTCTCAAACCTGAACGAATTGCTGGTGTTGACTTTGTTGTAGTGCGTGAGTTGACAGGTGGGATTTACTTTGGTGATCATATCCTTGAAGAGCGAAAAGCGCGTGATATCAATGATTATAGTTATGAGGAAGTAAAGCGAATTATTCGTAAGGCTTTTGAAATCGCAAGAAGTCGGAGAAAAATCCTGACCAGTATTGATAAGCAAAATGTTTTGGCAACCTCAAAACTTTGGCGAAGAGTGGCTGAGGAAGTCGCAAAAGATTTTCCAGATGTAATCCTGGAACACCAGTTGGTGGACTCAGCTGCCATGCTCATGATTACCAATCCTGCCAAGTTTGATGTTATCGTGAC
>CAJPKC010000186.1 GCA_905370255.1 Streptococcus oralis | reverse complement strand
AAAGTTTGACAGAGCACTTAGGTGGCGCTAAGATTTATCTCAAGCGCGAAGACCTTAACCATCTTGGTTCTCACAAACTCAATAACGTTTTAGGACAAATTCTTCTTGCTAAACGCATGGGCAAAAAACGAGTAATCGCAGAAACAGGAGCTGGTCAGCACGGTGTTGCGACAGCAGCGGCTGCAGCCAAGTTTGGTATGGCCTGTGATGTCTACATGGGGGCAGAAGATGTGGAGCGTCAACGTCTCAATGTCTTCCGTATGGAGATGATGGGAGCAACTGTTCACGCAGTTGAAACTGGTACTCGTACCCTCAAAGATGCGGTTGACGCAGCCTTTGGAGCATGGATGAATGACCTTGAAGCCTTCTACGTTTTAGGTTCGGCTGTAGGTCCTCACCCTTATCCAACGATTGTTCATGAGTTCCAAAAAGTGATTAGTGAAGAATCTCGTCGTCAAATCTTGGAAAAAGAAGGACGTCTGCCAGACTACGTCATTGCCTGTGTGGGTGGTGGTTCCAATGCCATCGGAGCTTTTTCACAGTATGTAGCTGATGAAGAAGTAAAATTGGTTGGGGTAGAAGCTGCTGGTCACGGTTTAGATACCGACAAACACGCAGCAACTATGACCAAGGGTAGTGTCGGAATTGTCGATGGAATGAAGACCTATGCAGTCTTTAAGGAAGATGGAGAGCTCGCGCCAGTTTACTCTATCTCAGCTGGTTTGGACTATCCAGGGGTTGGTCCAGAACATGCCTTCTTTAAAGACTCTGGTCGAGTAGAATATGTAGCAGCGACAGACGAAGAAGCTGTCCAAGCCTTGCTTTTATTAAGCAAAACAGAAGGAATCATCCCTGCAATTGAAAGCTCACATGCTATCGCTGAAGCAGTCAAACGCGCACCAAAACTAAGTAAAGATGAGATTATCATCATCAATGTCTCTGGTCGTGGAGACAAGGACGTAGCTGCCATTGCAGACTACCTTGAAGCTAAAAAATAAAAGATGGAAAATATACAGAGATTTCTCTCACAGAGAGCTTGTGGTTGCTGAAAACAAGCAGAGAAAGCTGTAAGGTTGGGTCCGTCTGAAATGAGAGAAGAAAACATAATTCTCAAGGGAGTGCCCTTTATCGCACAACCTGTTACAGGAGCTATCTGAGACAGGAATGAGAGATAGGAGAAATCCTATAATTGAGGTGGCACCGCGAATTTCGTCCTCACGCAAGTTATTTTGCGTGGGGATTTTTTGTAGAATCAACACGGGATTTAAGAAGAACTGAAAGGGAAATTACAATGGAACGAATCATTCATGGAGATGTTTTATCACCAATCTTGGCGTATATGCGCTTGAACGGACAACACAAGGTCATACTTGAAAGTATCCCAAGAGAAAAGGAAAATGCTCGATTTTCTATCTTAGCCTATAATCCAGTTTTTGAGATTAAGTTTGAAAATGGGGTCCTTTATCAAAATGGTCAAGTGATTGATCGTGATCCTTTGGATTTCCTCTACGAGGTGACTTACAAGAACCATCACCATTCAGAACTACCCTTTGGTGGTGGAGCCATTGGTTTTGTTGGCTACGATATGATTTCTCTCTATGAAGAGATTGGCCAGCTCCCTGAGGATACGATTGGGACGCCAGATATGCATTTCTTCGTCTATGAGAGTTATATAGTTTTTGACCATAAGAAAGAAAAAATTCATATCATCGAGGATGCTCTCTACAGTGAACGTAGTAATGAAGAACTAGAAGTGGCTTTAGATCAGGTTTTAGAAGAGTTGAAAATCCCTGCTCCAAATGAATTTGAAGATTTGGACGTTTCTCCACTTCAGTTTAGACCACATATTGCACCTCAGAAATTTGAAGAAATGGTAGAAACAGCTCGCGACTTGATTCGCAATGGAGATATGTTCCAATGCGTGCTCAGTCAGCGTTTCTCCGCAGAAGTAACTGGAAATCCTTTTGACTTCTACAGAAATCTCCGAGTGACAAATCCATCAAATTACCTCTACTTTTATGACTTTGGAGATTATCAAATCATCGGTGCCAGTCCTGAGAGCTTGGTTTCCGTCAAGAATGGTATCGTGACAACCAATCCAATTGCAGGTACGCGACCTAGAGGTGCCAATGACGAGGAAGATGCAGCACTTGCAAGTGATCTACTTTCTGATGAAAAGGAAACGGCAGAACACCGAATGTTGGTGGACTTGGGACGAAATGATATCGGTAGAATTGCTGAAACAGCAAGTGTCCAAGTAACCAAGTATATGGAAGTGGAACTTTTCCGTTATGTCATGCATTTGACCAGCGTGGTTAAAGGACGTTTGCTTCCAGAACTGACTGCCGTGGATGCCTTGAAAGCGACTCTTCCGGCAGGAACAGTATCGGGGGCACCAAAGATTCGGGCTATGAAACGCATCTATGAATTAGAAACAGAGAAGCGTGGTGTTTATGCCGGGGCTATCGGTTACCTTTCAGCAACTGGAGATATGGACTTTGCCATTGCAATTCGAACCATGATTCTAAAAAATAAAACAGCCTATGTGCAGGCTGGAGCAGGAATTGTTTATGATTCTATCGCTCAAAACGAATACCAAGAAACGATTAATAAAGCTAAATCTATGACTAGAATGGGAGAACTAAGACCATGATTTTATTGAGTGATATTTATGATTCATTTACCTATAACCTAGCCCAATACATTGGGAATTTCGCAGAAGTTCAGGTTTTAAGAAATGATGATCCAACCCTTTATGAAGAAGCTACAAAGGCAGATGGACTGGTCTTTTCTCCTGGTCCAGGTTGGCCAGCTGATGCTGGGAAAATGGAAGAAATGATTCGTGATTTTGCAGGTAAGAAACCTATTCTAGGGATTTGTTTGGGGCACCAAGCCATCGCAGAAGTCTTTGGTGGCAAGTTAGGCTTGGCTCCAAAAGTCATGCATGGCAAGCAGAGTCAGATTCGATTTGAGACTCCTTCAGTTCTCTATCAAGGAATCGAGGATAATCGTCCAGTCATGCGTTACCACAGTATTTTAATTGAAGAGATGCCAGAAGAGTTTGAAGTGACAGCTCGTTCGACAGATGACCAAGCTATTATGGGGATTCAACACAAAACCTTGCCGATTTATGGCTTGCAGTATCATCCAGAAAGTATTGGAACGCCAGATGGCCTATCTTCTATTCAGAATTTTATCGAGAAAGTTGTAAAGTGAGGAAGACAAAATGAAAGAAATTATTGAAAAATTAGCGAACTTTGAAGACCTATCAAGTGTTGAAATGACAGATGTTATCGAACGCATCGTGACAGGGCGAGTGACAGAAGCACAAATCGCTTCACTACTGTTAGCTCTTAAAATGAAGGGAGAAACACCTGAAGAAAGAACAGCCCTCGCCCAAGTTATGAGAGGACATGCTCAACACATTCCAACAAATATTCAAGATGCTATGGATAACTGTGGTACAGGTGGAGATAAGTCATTTAGCTTCAACATTTCTACAACTGCAGCCTTTGTCTTGGCAGGTGGAGGAATCCACATGGCCAAACATGGAAATCGCTCTATTTCTTCTAAATCTGGGTCAGCAGATGTCTTGCAAGCTTTGGGAATCAATATTGACCTTAAACCATCACAATTGGGTAAGGTATTTGACCAAACAGGAATCGTCTTTCTCTTTGCTAAAAACATGCACCCAGCCATGAAATACATTATGCCAGCTCGTTTGGAGTTGGGAATTCCAACCATCATGAATTTGACAGGTCCACTGATTCACCCAATGGTCTTGGAAACACAGCTTCTAGGAATCAGTCGTCCTGAACTTCTGGAAAGTACTGCTCAGGTTTTGAAAAACATGGGTCGCAAACGTGCTATCGTAGTAGCTGGTCCAGAAGGATTGGATGAAGCTGGTTTGAATGGTACTACCAGCATTGCCCTTCTTGAAAATGGAGAAATCACTTTGTCAACCTTTACTCCAGAAGATTTGGGAATGGAACGCATTGCTATTGAGGACATTCGTGGTGGTAATGCTCATGAGAATGCAGCCATCCTTGTTAGCGTTCTTAATAATGACCCAAGTCCATTCTTAGAAACAACAGTCTTAAATGCTGGCCTTGGTTTTTATG
>CAJPKC010000185.1 GCA_905370255.1 Streptococcus oralis | reverse complement strand
GTAGGTGACTGTGCGACTGTTTATGACAACGCTCGTAAAGACACTAGCTACATCGCTCTTGCTTCAAATGCTGTTCGTACTGGTATCGTTGGTGCATACAACGCTTGTGGACATGAATTGGAAGGAATCGGTGTGCAAGGTTCAAACGGTATCTCAATCTACGGTCTTCACATGGTTTCAACTGGTTTGACTCTTGAAAAAGCAAAAGCTGCGGGTTACAATGCGACTGAAACAGGCTTTAACGATCTTCAAAAACCAGAATTTATGAAGCATGACAACTATGAAGTAGCTATCAAGATTGTCTTTGATAAAGACAGCCGTGAAATCCTTGGTGCTCAAATGGTATCTCGTGATTCTGCAATCTCTATGGCTATCCACATGTTCTCACTTGCTATCCAAGAACATGTAACAATCGACAAGTTGGCATTGACTGACCTATTCTTCTTGCCACACTTCAACAAACCATACAACTACATCACAATGGCTGCTCTTACAGCTGAAAAATAATTGATGATATGACAATAAAAAAAGTAACTTCAATAGTTGAAGTTACTTTTTTTATTTTTAGGTTAAGAAACCTCGTCTCTTGCTGGGAAAGTAAACCCTTCTCCAAGGATTTCGTGAGCTTCCGTGATAGTGATAAAGGCCATCGGATCAACTGTATGAATCATTTCTTTCATCTTGACAATTTCATTTCTTGCGACAATACAGTAAATAATCTTTAAGTCCTTTTTGCTATAGTAGCCTTGTCCTGAGATAAAGGTAACACCACGACCGAGTTCTTCGTTAATTTTATCGGCTAATTCCATCGGTTTTTGAGTGATAATCATAAATCCTTTTCCAGCATATCCACCCTCACCGATTAAGTCAATAACTCTTGAAACGATGAAGTCAAATAAGAGAGTATAGGTTACAAGACGTAGGTCTTGGAAGATGATTAAAATCAACATTAGAATCAGAAAATCAAGTCCAAAAAGCAATTTTCCAACAGAGATATTGGTGTATTTATTAAGGATACGAGCGACAATATCGGTTCCACCAGTTGTTCCACCCGCGTTGAAAATAACACCGAGTCCAACACCTAGGAGGACACCAGCTACTAAAGCAACCACAACGAGATCTCCTTCAAGGTTAAACTGAAGAGGAATCTTCTCAAAGATAGCTAACCAGACGGAGACAGCGATGGTTCCAAGTAGACTGGAATATAGTGATCTTAGTCCAAATATTTTCCAAGCTAGTAAGAAGAGAGGGATATTAATCAAGATATTCATCAGCGAAATAGGGATGTTAAAGAGATAGTAGGTAATCAAGGTTATCCCTGTTGCTCCACCTTCGAACAAGTGATGTGGAACAACAAAATAGGTAAGTCCGAAGGCGAAAATAGCAGCTCCGAAAATAATAGTTACAGTTGATTTAATATGCCGAAGCATAGAGCTCCCTCCTATATTTATTTGTGCAAAAGTAAAGTAGTGAGAGTTTGACTACAAAAGTTTTATTACAATTTCATGGATTCAATTTTCTCAGAATCAGGTGTGACACGAAGCGTTTTTTGACCTGTATAAGTCACAAATCCAGGTTTCCCACCAGTTGGTTTATTAAGCTTTTTAACCTCAATCATATCCACTTGAACGAGATTGGAAAGGCGCCCTTTCGAATAGTAGGCAGCTAGTTCTGCAGCATCCGTCTTGACTTCGTCAGAAGGATTCAGATTTCCTGAGATGACAACGTGGCTTCCTGGTATATCCTTAGCATGGAACCAAAGTTCCTCTTTGCGTGCTATTTTAAAGGTCAACTCTTCGTTTTGAAGATTGTTTCGTCCAACGAGAATAATGGTTTTACCATCGCTAGCTAGATATTTCTCTGGCTTTTTACGCTTTTGAATTTTCTCGCGTTGGCGTCTTCTAATAAAGCCTGTTTGAATTAATTCTTCACGAATTTCAGCAATTTCATCTAGTCCAGCTTGGTTGAGGACTGTTTCGACGCTTTCCAGATAAAGAATGGTAGCCTTGGTTTCTTCAATTAGATCAGTCAGGTATTTGACAGCCTCTTTTAACTTCTGATAACGTTTGAAGTATTTTTGAGCATTTTGGTTTGGTGTTAAAGCTTTATCGAGAGAAATTGTGATAGGTTGATTGGTGTAGTAGTTATCCAAGATTACTTGGTCTTGGTCGTTTGGAACTTGATGAAGGAAAGTCGTTAGTAACTCGCCTTTTTGACGGAATTCTTCAGCATTTTCGGTAGCTTGAAGTTCTTTTTCTTGTTTCTTCAGTTTTTGGCGATTTTTTTGTAGTTCATTTTCAACACGACGAATGAGTTCACTAGCCTGTTGTTTGACACGATCACGTTCTGCCTTATCTTTGTAAAAAACATCAAGAAGTTGAGATAAGCTTGAAAAATGTCCTTCAATTTTAGTTGAAAAAGGGACACAAGAAAAAGACTTATCAGTTAAGCATGGGTTGGTTTCTTGCTTAAAAAAGTCACGAAAATTAGAAAGCCTATCATCAGTTAATAAATTTTCTAATTCAAATGCCGTATCACGGCCTAAACCTTGGAAGAGGCCTTGAAGATTTTTAGCTGTCAATTCCTGTGTTTGTAGGATTTCAAAAAGTTTTTCATCCTTGATGGTAAAAGGATTGAGAGCCTCCGTACTTGGTGGTGCTAAGTACGTTGCACCAGGTAGGAGTATACGGTAACTATTTTGAGAGAAACCAATGTGTTTGATAACCTCAAGAACTTTGTTGCTAGACTTATCTACAAGGAGAATATTACTATGTTTACCCATAATCTCGATTATGAGGGTGGCTTGAATATCGTCTCCGATCTCATTTTTGTTAGAAACAGTGATTTCAACGATTCGATCGTTTTCAATCTGCTCGATAGACTCGATAACAGCACCCTGTAAATATTTCCTCAAAACCATGATAAAGGTAGAAGGTTGAGCAGGGTTTTCAAAGGTCGTTTCTGTCAACTGGATGCGTCCAAAAACAGGATGAGCAGAAAGGAGCAGACGATGACTTTGGCGATTGCTACGGATTTGTAAGACCAATTCTTGATCAAAGGGTTGATTGATTTTTTGAATGCGACCGTTTTGTAGTTCAGCTCGCAATTCCTCAACCATGTGGTGTAAAAAAAATCCATCAAATGACATGGTTCTCTCCTTATGAATGTATTCCATAGTATTATATCAAAAAGGTAGAATAAAATCATAGAAATATGGTATAATAAAGCCAAGTAAAGAGAATCGAGAAGCACATGTATATTGAAATGGTAGATGAAACTGGTCAGGTTTCTGAAGAAATTTTAAAGCAAACACAAGAAATTTTGGAATTTGCTGCTAAAAAAATTGGAAAAGAAGACAAGGAGATGGCAGTCACTTTTGTGACCAATGAACGCAGTCATGAACTCAATTTAGAGTTTCGTGATACTGACCGTCCAACAGACGTTATTAGTCTTGAATACAAACCTGAATTAGAGATTACCTTTGACGAAGAGGATTTGGCAGAAGATCCTGACTTAGCAGAAATGATGTCAGAATTTGATTCTTATATTGGTGAGCTATTCATTTCAATTGATAAAGCGCATGAGCAAGCTGAAGAATACGGTCATAGTTTCGAACGTGAAATGGGCTTCTTAGCTGTGCACGGTTTTTTACACATAAACGGTTATGATCACTACACTCCGGAAGAAGAAGCGGAGATGTTCGGTTTACAAGAAGAAATTTTGACAGCCTATGGACTCACAAGACAATAAACGAAAATGGAAGAATCGCGACTTGCTCTCAAGTTTAGATTTTGCCCTGACAGGTATTTTTACTGCCATAAAAGAAGAGCGTAATATGAGAAAGCATGCAGTGACTTCTCTCTTAGTTCTACTTGCAGGCATTGTTTTTCAAGTTTCCAGAATTGAATGGCTCTTTCTCCTATTAAGCATTTTTTTAGTAATTGCTTTTGAGATTTTGAATTCTGCTATTGAAAATGTAGTGGATTTGGCTAGCCATTATCACTTCGATATGCTTGCAAAGAAGGCTAAAGACATGGCTGCAGGTGCCGTTCTTGTTGTGTCTTTATTTGCTGCAGTGACTGGACTTATCCTTTTCATCACTAGGATTTGGGTTTTGCTATTTTAAA
>CAJPKC010000184.1 GCA_905370255.1 Streptococcus oralis | reverse complement strand
GCACTAACCATCATGGCAAGAGCATAAATCCAAAAATTCCCCTGACCAAATAAAATCAAGATAGAGGATACAATACTGGCCAAGCGAGCCAAATAGAGATTGGTCTTGTAGCTAAATCGATCGGCCAACATACCAGATGGGATTTCACATAAGAGACTTGTCCCATGAACGATGCTTTCTAATAGACCGATTTGAAGTAAGGAAAGGCCATTCTGAATGAAAAATAAAATCCAAAAACTGGTAATCCCAAAATAAGATGTAAATTCCAGTCCGGCTAGGAGTGGAATGTTGCGTTTGTAAGTTCTTTTAAACATTGTTTTCTCTCTTTCAATATGTAATATGATTGTTTCTAAAAGACTTACTTAGATTTGCCTACATTTTCTCCACCTCTTTCATTTAAAGTAATACTCAATGAAAATCAAAGAGCAAACTAGGAAGCTAGCCGCAGGCTGTACTTGAGTACGGCAAGGTGAAGCTGACGTGGTTTGAATTTGATTTTCGAAGAGTATTAATCGACTTTAGTAAAATTAAGCATAAGAGAGCTGATTAAAACAGAGACTGAACTAAAGGCCATGGCCAATCCTGCAAGTTCTGGATTGAGTACCAAACCAAGACCAGAAAACACTCCTGCTGCAATCGGAATACCAATGAGGTTATAGATAGAAGCCCAGAAAAGATTGAGTAGAATACGATTAAAGGTCTTCTTACTCATATCAAAAGCACGTGCCAATCCTAGTAAATTGTTGGTTGTAAGGACAAGATCTGCTGATTCGATAGCAATATCTGTACCAGAGCCCATGGCAATTCCGACATCGGCTACACTGAGGGCCGGTGCATCATTGATACCATCTCCAACAAAGGCCAATTTGCCATTCTTTTGAAGCTTGTGAATTTCATGTGCCTTTTCCTCTGGCAAGACATTTGCAATCACTTCTTCGATTCCAATTTGCTCTGCAATCGCATGGGCTACTCCAGCATTATCTCCAGTAAGCATGACCGTTCTAAGACCACGTTTTTTCAATTTAGCAATAGCTTCTTTGGCATTTTCCTTAGGGACATCCTGCAAGGCAATTAAGCCTTTTAACTGACCATCTACGGATAGGAAGACAACTGTTTTTGCTTCTTTCTCAAGCAAATCAAATCGTTCTTGATAATCATGTGGAATAGCAAGATCATCTAAGAGTTTGGCATTCCCCAGCAAGACTTGTTTACCATTAATAATCCCAGTCACACCTTTTCCATGCAAGGCTTGGAAGTTTTCCACTGGGTAAAGGCTAATTCCTAGTTCAGATGCACGATTAACAATAGCTTGAGCTAGCGGGTGTTGAGATACATCTTCCAGTGAAGCAGCCAAACTTAGCACTTCTCTTTCATCACCAATAACATCTGTCACTACTGGCTTCCCTTCGGTCAAGGTTCCTGTCTTATCAAAAACAATGGTTTGGACTTTTTGGATTTCCTGTAGAACTGTACCATTTTTGAGAAGAATCCCCATCTTGGCACTTCGTCCTGTTCCAACCATGAGTGCTGTCGGTGTCGCGAGTCCTAGTGCACAAGGACAGGCAATTATCAAAACTGCTACTCCATAGAGGAGCGACGTCACAAAGCTTTCTCCTAGGAAAACAAACCAGATCCAAAAAGTAAGAAGTCCTAAAATGACAACTGCTGGTACAAAAATCCCAGAAATCTTGTCTGTCAAATCTTGAATAGGAGCACGACTCGTTTGCGCTTTTTTCACAAAGTCCACAATCTGAGCCAGCATAGTCTCAGAACCAACTTTTTCAGCTCTAAAGATGATCGTACCACTATTATTGATGGTTGAACCAATGACAGCATCTCCAACTGATTTATCGACTGGAATACTTTCCCCAGTCACCATTGATTCATCAATACTCGTTTCACCTTCTAACACAGTCCCATCAACGGCAATTTTTTCACCTGGTCGAACGCGAATGAGATCCCCAACTTTGACTTGTTCTAGAGGTATTTGAACATAAACATCATCACGCAAAACCTCTGCTGTTTTTGCTTGTAGGTCTAATAATTTTTCGACTGCCTGCGAAGTATTTTTTCGCATTTTTTCCTCAAAAACTGCTCCCAAAAGAATGAAGAAGAGGATAAATGCAGCACTTTCAAAGTAAACGGGCAGACCAGTGAAGAGGGCAACTAAGCTATAGAAATAGGCCACTAGGGTTCCCAGAGCAACCAAGGTATCCATGTTGGAATTGTGCTTTTTAAAACTAGCCCAGGCGCTTCTGATATATGGAACTCCAGCTACCAGCATAATGGGTGTTGTGGCTAAAAAGGTGCCCCAACGCATGACTTGGTGACTAATTCCTCCTGTAGACATCCCAATCATGAGAATCACAAGAGGCACAGTAAAGATACTAGTAATCCAAAAACGCTGAAAAAGACTGAGAGACTTTTTAGTTTTTTCAACAACGGTGTAGGTCCCCTTTTGCATCTTCATGCCGCATGAAAATTCATGCTCACCCAATTCTTGAGGCGTAAAGCGAATGACTTTTTCCTCGTCTTGAGCGATTGGTTCTAAAAGTCCTTCTTCTTCGAAGAGAATCTCTTTATAACAGTTTGAAGGTGTCACACGATGAAAGGTAATCTCAGCAGGAATCCCTTTTTGCAGTTGAATGTGGGCTGGATGGTAGCCTTTGTCTGCCGTGATACGGATTTTTTGAACGCCATTTTCAAGGCTTGCTTTTACAATTTCAGTCATATCATTCTCCTATTCTACAATCATCTTACCGTGCATCATATTCATGCCACAAGAGAAACCATACTCACCTGCTTCTTCAGGAGTGATTTCAACCACATATTGGTCTCCCATAGGCAGATCTGCATGCACTCCAAAGTCTGGAAAAACGATTTGGTCCAAGCAAGGTGAAGGATCTTTTCGATCAAAAATAATGCGAGCAGGTTGCGATTTTTTGAGGATAATAGTTCCTGGAGTGTATCCCCCCATGACTTCCACTCGAATTTCCTGATAGCCATTTTTTTGCTGGGCTCTCTTAGCATCTTCTTGCGGTTTTTTGAAAAACCAAAAGAGGATAAAAGCAATCATTCCTAAAACAACAATAGATACAAATAGATTTAACATAGCGTCTCCTTTACATACAATTACATCTTACTTCTGTTACAGCACTTGCTTTTTTCTTTGAAATCACTTCTTCCAAGCCTTCCAAGTCAGCTAGGGTAAAGTCACATTCTTCAATCAAATCAGCTAGCAAGAGCTTCATCCTGCGAGAACAAAGCTTATCTTTGATATCCTGAACCATTAAACCTCTACTGTCGTCTAGAGTTAAAAGGGCCGAATAGACAAAGGACTTGCCCTGCTTTTCCCGAGTCAAACATTCTTTCTCAACCAAACGGGCTAAGAGTGTCTGAATCGTGGACTTAGACCAGCTAAACCTTTTCTCTAATACTTTTATGAGATCAGTACTAGTCTGCTCCCCCTGCATCCAGATAATCTTCATGACCTGCCATTCTGCATCCGAAATCTGCATCAGCATACCTCCAAAATCTACATTTGTAAATTACAATTATTAGTATACTCTCAAAATCTACATTTGTCAACTAAATTTCCTAAAAATTTTTAAAATAGTTTAAAATGTATTAAAATTTTTTCTTATATACTCGTTAAGTTCACTTTTTAAACTCTCTTTCATGTTTACAAAGACATAACTCAAAAACCTCCACTTGGAGTGGAGGTTTGTTTTACTACTAATACAATTTTAAATCATGTGAATCAGCTGGGAAACTTGGATCATATGGATTGTGACGAAGCTTAAATCGTTTCACATCTTCAATTGTCTGTGTTCCAGATAACTGCATAACTGTCTTCAATTCATCATTCAAATGTTCAAAGACTTGGCGTACACCAACACTACCACCAAGGGCTAAACCATAAATGACAGGTCGTCCAATGGCTACTAAGTCAGCTCCAGAAGCCAAGTCTTTAAAGACGTGCTGACCACGACGAACACCAGAGTCAAAAACGATTGGCACACGTTTATTTACTGCTTCAGCCACTTCTTGTAGCGAGTCAAAAGCAGCCGGTCCACCATCAATCTGTCGACCACCGTGGTTGGTTACCCAAATACCTGAAGCCCCTGCATCCAGTGAGCG
>CAJPKC010000183.1 GCA_905370255.1 Streptococcus oralis | reverse complement strand
GGTATCTACAATCGCCGGTTGTGCTATCTATTACGCTTTCGCTCTCTTTGTGATTAAGGATAAAACCCTTCACTATGCACTAGATTTAGTTCGCGCTAAAATCAAACGAAGTTAACAAAAGACCAATAAAGCTTAAGCTTTATTGGTCTTTTTATTGCAGAAAAATTTAATTAAAAATCAGTTAGAAACTTAGTTCTTTTCTTGGCTCGTTTGTGTCTTAGGTTCAGTGGATTGATTATTTTCCTCAGACGTAACAGATGAGCTTTCTGTTTGTTGAGTTTTCTTTACTTCTGTTGTTTCGAAAATATTCCCCTGACTATTTGCTACCGTTTGTTCCTGAGTTGTTACCTCGGTTGTAACAGTCGTCCAAATTCCATCTGCGTTGAGCTTGTACCCGTCAGGACTTGTTCCATTTCTTAGGAGAGAACCATTTGTTTGGAAATAATACCAGTTACCATTCAGTTGTTGCCAACCAGTTTCCATAGCACCACTTGCATTGAGATAATAGCGAGAACCATTAATCTCTTGAAGGCCTGTTAGCATGACACCTTCTTTATCTAAGTAGTACCAAGTATCTTTATCCTTGACCCAGCCAGTTTTCATAGCTCCGGAGCTAGCAAAATAGTTCCAATGACCCTCAATTAAGGCCCAACCAGTTTGCATGATACCATTTTGATTAAAGTAATAGGTAGTGCCGTTGATATTCTTTTTACCAACTGTTCGAATACCATCTTCATCATAATAATACCAGCTAGAGCCAAGCTTTTGCCAACTAGATGCGCTTCCTTCTGTTTGAAGGGCACCACTACTTGCAAAGAGCATCTTCTTACCATTAAAGACTTGTAAGCCAGTCAGCATTTTACCATCTTTATCAAAGAGATATTTTTTTCCACCGATTTCGGCTAATTCATTAAATCGTCTTGCACCATTTGATTGGATATAGTACCAAGTATTATCATGATAGAACCAACCACCCGTCTGCATTTTGCCATTATTGTTTAGGTAGTAGTCATTAAATTTTGGTTCTCCGTTCCATTCGTCGGTGATACGGAGCCAACGACCACTCTGCATTTGACCTTTTCCGTTAAAGAAATATGTAGCACCAGCAATGTCTTGCCAACCAATAGCCATCTGACCATCTTTCAAGCGATATTTCCAATGACCATCTTCTTGATACCATTTCTCTTCAACAGTAGGAATATTCGGAAAATCTCCTGAAACATTTGTAAAGCCTTTATCACTAATATCAAATACAGTTGCATCCTGAGTTTTACTTGATGCATGAATCACTTGAATATTTTTCTTTTGGAGATAATCTCTCGTTGAAGCAACGTTAATATCACCTCCAGTCGTTTGAATGACCATACTAGGAGAAAGATGATTAATGAAGTCAATTGTATTAGAAATCTTAGCATCATAGTGATGATTCCATTTCATCATATCTACTTTGCCAATCACAGGACCTAACTTGTCTTCTGCTCCTTCAGCATTATCTAAGTCACCACCAAGATAAATTCTTTTTCCTGCAACAGTTACTACTGCTACAATTGAATTGGAATTATCATCAAGAACTCTTTTTAAGTTCCCATCAGAATCATATTCATTTTTATAATTATAAAGCTGAATATCCATGTCACCAAATTTGAAATGACTATCCTGATCTTTGATATCTTGAATTAATGTAACACCCTTATTCTGTGCAGCACGAAGAGCATTATCATAATTGAAAAGGTTATCCCACAATCCCCAAGTGCTTGTAATTCGTTGATCTGAATATTTTTTTAAATAGAATTTATCGACTTGATAGCGATTAAGAATTTCATCTGCTCCACCTATATGGTCGCTATGAACATGAGTTCCTAATATAAAATCTAATTTCTTGACACCTAATTGATCAAGATGTCGAATCAACCGATCTTCCAAAACTTGATAATTGTTAATAGAAATTCCCCATCGATTTGGATAACGTGTATCCGTTCCATCCGGAAAGTCATAATCCTCTCCCATATCAATCAAAGCATAGTGACCATTACTTTCTAGTAAAATAGCATCACTTCCAGAGTTAGCTTTTGTATTGATAAAGTGGATACGATTCCCTGAACCTGTTGAAATAGTATCTGCATTCACTGTTTGTGCTTGAATTATTGATGCCGATAAGATCAAGGCACTAAGTAATATTGATTTTTTAATAGTTTTCATATGGCATTCAACTTTCTCTTTTTTATGTACTCTTTCATTAATCAATCCAATAATTCTTCTCATTTCCTGGTATCTGTTTGTCAGCAGGAGGTGGAGTCATATAATCTTCCCCAAATTCATAGACAAGAATCTCATGATATCTTCTTGGTACTTTTAGGATTAGATTTTCATATGGCATATCAATTGTATCATACAACCATTCTTTTTTAATACCAGCTGGATAGTATGAGTCATACGTTGAACAAACTAAGTCTGTAGAATTTTCAACACTGTATTTTAAGGCAAGTTGTTCTAGCTTTTGATTCCAGAATTGAGGAGATGTAAATCTGAATATTGCTGACGCGATATAACGAGGAAGATTTTTAATCCCTCCGTTTTCGTATTTAATTCCTTTAAAGTTCAAAGACGATAGACGAATTAGTTGTTTATATAGTTTCATTTTCTTACGATCTTGTTCGTCTGTAACAAGACCATCGTACGGGAAGACATCTACGCAAGTTCCAAGCACAACACTTGGATCTAAAAGATTCGAATCTCTCCGTGTTCGAATATCGTAAACACGCATATAACTATATGGATAACCCTTCGTTTCTCTAAAAGAAATCAGCTTATAGTATGGGTGGTTATCGTTTTTTAGAACTGCGTATAACTTTTCAAATTCATCTCTAGCCAACGAAATGTCTGTATCATCATCCCAAGGAATAAAACCTTTATGACGAACTGCCCCTAGTAAAGTTCCAAAATCGATAAAATATTTGATATCATGTTTTTCACAAACTTGGTGTAAGTATTCTAGAATTCCAAGCTCAATTTGCTTGATTTCTTCAAGGCTTAAGATTCTTTCTGACATTATTTGTCACTCCTAATCTTTACTTCTTTTTTATCTAAACAAAAATCTATTACTTCCCTATAATCTTCCACAATTTGAAATCATGGTGAGATACTCTCTGCTCAACTGGAGGTAACTGCATATAATCTCCATAATCTGAAGTTAGAATTTCATGATAATGTTTTGGAATCATAAATTCCTTACCTTCAAAGCTACCACTTTCAACTTGTTCTAACCATTCACGTTTCCAAACAGGCTTATTCATATCTTTATAGATAACATAGTCTACAAGTTCATAATCTTCTACTTTTCTAGATTTAGCAAGCTCATCAATTTGGGCAACATACTTATTTGTGTTAGTGAAATAAAAGATAATAACAGAAATATAGCGGATAATTGAATTTACTACACTTTTACTATTCGTAATTCCTTTAAAAGTGTAGCAACTTAATTGACGCTTTTTAATAATCTTGGTCATCTTATCTTTAAATGCCTGATCATCTTCATACCCGTCAACAGGGAAAATATCGACATAAATTCCCATATCTGAATCAATTCGAACATCTTCTTCTACCAAATAGGTATGATTGTCTTGAACTTTCATGAATGGATAGACATAGTTGATATTATTTTTATAAGACATTAATTCATAGCGCTCGTCTGGATGTGCAATCATATAATCTTGCAGCTTTTCATAATCATCACGAAGCATACAAATATCCATGTCATCGTCCCAAGGAATAAAACCTTTATGACGAACAGCCCCAATTAAACTACCATAGGACAAGAAGTATTGGACACCAATTTTATGACACACTTCATGGATATACTCCATGATTCCTAACTCCATTTGTTGAATTTCAGAAACATCTGTTACTTCCTCGTAACGGACATTTTTTTCTTTCTCACAGATAATTAGACCATATCCCACAACTAACCAAAAAATGATGTTGATGAAGTTAGTCGAATACATAATTTGACTTTCAAACAGCTGACCAAATAAAATTCCAAAGAATAAAATCATGACTAGTTTTTCACTATTTTTCTTTGATTTAACCAAATAAGAAACAAATCGGAAACCAACATAAGCAATGATAAGTATGAAAGAAAAGAGACCC
>CAJPKC010000182.1 GCA_905370255.1 Streptococcus oralis | reverse complement strand
TATCAACATCGTTTTGATCTACCGGGTGGTAGTCAGGAACTCGGTGAGGGGTTGACAGAAACCCTCAAGAGAGAAGTTCTGGAAGAGACAGGCTATACGCTTAGCCGTTATTCAAATCCTAGGATGTATGATGTGCTGGTTCAAGAAGAGGGGCAAGACTTCGCAGTACATCATATCATGGCCTTTTACGATATCGTACTCGATTTCGAGAACTCTCAACAATCCCTTCCTCAGGAGGTTCTTGATGGAAACAATGATTCAGCAAAGGCAATTTGGCTTCCTCTTGAGCAGATTACCGAAGAAAATGCCTCACCCTTAGTATTGAAGGTGAAGGTAGAGTTACTAGGATTTCCTAAATTAGAACTGACAAGATATAATAATTGGAAGGTGAAAGAAAAGAAGGAGAAGAAATGACACCGCAAGAAATGTGGAATGCCTACAAGCAAATCAACCCCTCGATTGGAGATGAGATAGATGCCTGGGCGTTTGGAGTGGATCCAGACCTTTTAGCGGAACTGGTCTTTAAAGGCGAAAAAACAGCAACAGCCTCTGCCTATGACCTCTACGCAGTAGAGGACGAACCCCTACCTCAAGCAGGGACCTTTGATGTCGTTTTAGACAGTCAAGATCAAGCTGTCTGCATTGTCGAAGTCACAAAGGTTTCTATTCAGCTTTTCCATCAAGTGTCAGCCGACCATGCCTATAAGGAAGGTGAAGGAGACAAATCTCTGGCCTATTGGCGTCAGGTTCATGAGGAATTTTTCACGGAGTGGCTGGAGGAAGCTGGTCTGACTTTCACACCCGAAAGCAAGGTTGTTTTGGAAGAATTTCGCAAGGTATACCCTCTGTAGACTACTAGAAGAAATAAAGTTTTGGAAATCACTTTCCAAAACTTTTTCTGACTTTAAATGCTAAATTAGCTAAACAAAAAGCGGACAATCATGTCCGCTTTTTTGAATCTAACAAGTAAAGTTATTGGATAAAGTTTTCAAAGATGTTTGTCTTTTGAATCCCTATTCATATCACTTCTACATTGGTTGATTATTTTTTACGATAATGTAAAACTGTTCCTACAGCTACGATAAGCATTGCAACACCGGCAACAGAAACAATTAGGCTATTGCGTTCACCAGTATTTGGAAGTCCTGGTTTGTTTCCAGTTGTTGAAACTGTTGTAGGTCCTCCAGGAGTTGTAGTGGTTGTTGAACCATTAGCTTCAGGAGTTGTTTTTCCTGAAGTTGGAGCTGTTGTCTCTGAAGTTGGTTTCTCAGTAGTTGTAGTAGTTGTAGAGCTTGATTCTTCACTACTATTTTGACTAGTTGGCTCTTCTGGAGTCGTAGTTGTAGTAGTTGAAGTCTTAGGCTCTTCAGTCGTAGTTGTAGTAGTTGAAGTCTTAGGCTCTTCAGTCGTAGTTGTAGTAGTTGAAGTTGTAGACTTAGGCTCTTCAGTTGTAGTTGTAGTAGTAGAAGTTGAAGTCTTAGGCTCTTCAGTCGTAGTTGTAGTGGATGAAGTTGTAGATTCAGGAGTTGTAGTTGTAGTGGATGAAGTCGTAGACTCAGTAGTTGTAGTAGTAGATGTCGTAGTCGTTGTTGAAGTTATTGAAGTTGTTGTGGTAGTAGATGTAGTCGTTGTTGTAGTTGTTACATCACTATTGTAGACTTGTGCATCTGCTGAAGCAGCTTTGTTAACCCAAGTGTTTTCTTTGGTTACAGCTGTTTTGTGTTGATCGCTTGTAAGAGAAGCAACGTTTGTTACGCTCTTGATTTGATCAGCATGTTGTAGAAGTGTTTGGTATGATAGGGTAATTTCGTCTGTAGATGCAACTTTAAATTGGTCGCTGACCTTAGTCAAATCAAGTTTAAATCCGCGGTCTGTCCACTCAATGTATGGTTCTAATCCAAGACCTGACATTGGTTTTCCATCAACTACAAAAGTTTTACCATTGACTTTCAAGTCAAATGATGCTGGAAGGTAAGTTCCACCTTTGAAGTATTGAGACACATCTTGACCTTTAGCAGATTTAATACGGCTATAGTCAAGTGCAGGAAGGTTAGGCATTTGGTCAGTAAAGACGATGCTTGAAGCGGCTTCTTTCTTGTCAACAGCATTGTTTACTGAGATGTGCCAGAACAAGAAACCATCAGTAGTCTTATCAGTTACTTCTAGGGTATCTCTCCAGTCTGGAATTCCTGTAGGTCCCCAAATTTTTTGAGCATGTTGCAAGTTAGTGTTATCTGTACCACCAGAATTATACTTCTTAATCGGAAGTAGGACTGGTACTGGACCTTGTCCAGAACGTCTGACAATTGCAGATTCTGAGCCGATTTTAATGGAGCGTTCTTGGTCTTGACCAGTGGTGTTATCTCCATCCCATTTATACCAGAATGATACGTTTCCTTCAGCCCCTTTATTCCCTCCTTTTACAAAGGTAATAGTCAGAGTCTTACCGTCATCTGATACTTTTCCTGTTGCAATTTCTTCGCCACTAGCGTTTTTCATTGAGCTAAAAGCAGAAGAAGCAAACTTAACGTCCTCTGGCATAGAAATTGTGAATGTATCACCGACTTCCACGCCATTGTCAATTTCCCAGTGATATGAAATCTTTTCGCCTTCAGTTGTCACTTGAGAAATTTTCACTTGGCTGGTTAATTCTTTTGCTTGCGTTCTATATGCACCGATAGAAATTAGAAGTGCAAGGGCCGCAAACGCAGAAAAAACAGCAAAAAATAGCTTTTTCATTGGTCCTCCTTATTATTTAATATACCAAACAAAGTAATTCTAGCATTAACATGTGAAATAGTCAATAAATTTGATGTAAATTTAGGTGTTTTTTGACTATTTTTGACAGTTTCTAAAAAAGCTCTAAAAATCTAGAAGATGAAAGTGTTTCGGAAACTTTTTTCTTATATATCAAGACCAAAAAGACAAAATTTTTCCAAAAGTAGTTTAAAACCTTTTTTCTGTCCTAAATTATGATAAAATAGGTATGTTTGAACTAGAGCATTCGCTCAGAAATTTAGAATAGGAGAATATGATGCAAGCAGTAGAACATTATATTGAAAAATTTGTTCCTGAACATTATGATTTATTTTTAGACTTGAGTCGTGAGACCAAGACGTTTTCAGGAAAAGTAACCATTACTGGTCAAGCTAAAAGTGACCGTATTTCCCTTCACCAAAAAGACTTGGAAATTGCTTCTGTTGAAGTAGCAGGGCAATCTCGTCCATTTACTCTTGATAACGAGAACGAAGCTCTTCATATCGAACTTACAGCAGCAGGTTCAGTCGAATTGGTTCTTGCTTTTTCAGGTAAAATCACAGACAACATGACAGGAATCTATCCATCATACTACACAGTTGATGGAGTCAAGAAGGAAGTCTTGTCGACTCAGTTTGAGAGCCACTTTGCCCGTGAAGCCTTCCCATGTGTGGATGAGCCAGAAGCAAAAGCAACCTTTGACCTAGCACTTCGCTTTGACCAAGCAGAAGGCGAACTTGCCTTGTCAAACATGCCTGAGATTGACGTTGAAAATCGCAAAGAAACTGGCGTCTGGAAGTTTGAAACTACACCACGTATGTCCTCATACTTGCTAGCTTTCGTAGCTGGTGATTTGCAAGGGGTAACTGCTACAACTAAAAACGGTACCTTGGTAGGTGTATACTCAACCAAGGCCCATCCACTTTCAAACCTTGATTTCTCACTAGATATCGCTGTTCGTTCTATCGAATTTTACGAAGATTACTATGGAGTTAAGTATCCAATCCCTCAATCTCTTCACATCGCCCTTCCTGACTTCTCAGCAGGTGCTATGGAAAACTGGGGTCTCGTAACCTACCGTGAAGTCTACTTGGTTGTGGATGAGAATTCTACCTTTGCCAGCCGTCAACAAGTAGCCCTCGTCATTGCCCACGAGCTTGCTCACCAATGGTTCGGTAACCTAGTAACTATGAAATGGTGGGATGACCTTTGGCTCAATGAAAGCTTCGCTAACATGATGGAATACGTCTGTGTGGATGCCATTGAGCCAAGCTGGAATATCTTTGAAGATTTCCAAACAAGTGGCGTTCCATCTGCTTTGAAACGTGATGCGACGGATGGTGTTCAGTCTGTTCACGTTGAAGTTAAACATCCAGATGAAATTAATACTCTCTTTGACTCTGCTATCGTTTATGC
>CAJPKC010000181.1 GCA_905370255.1 Streptococcus oralis | reverse complement strand
CTCCACACCAATCTGGTGGAATTGGCGTAAACGACCTGCTTGTGGGCGCTCATAGCGGAACATTGGCCCCATGTAGTAGAACTTACTTGGTTTTTGAACTTCTGGTGCAAAGAGTTTGTTTTCCACATAAGAACGAACGACTGGAGCAGTTCCTTCTGGACGGAGGGTAATATGACGGTCTCCCTTGTCGTAAAAATCGTACATTTCCTTGGTTACGATATCAGTTGTGTCTCCAACAGAACGACTGATGACTTCGTAGTGCTCGAAAATAGGGGTACGTACTTCTGCGTAGTTGTAGCGTTTGAAGATTTCACGCGCAAAGCCTTCAACGTACTGCCACTTGGCAGACTCAGCAGGTAAAATATCCTGCGTTCCTTTTGGTTTTTGTAATTTCATAGGGAATCCTCTTTCTAACTTAATAGTCCTATTTTACCATAAATGAAAGGATTGGGACAGTCTGAAAAGAAGACGAACACCTAAATTTCATTTTTGAGATTGAGACTTGTCAGAAGAATAGCTATCAGAGAAAGACCTACGAAAAGTATCCAAGTCAACTGTATATCCCATACCGCTACCAGTGAAAAACAGGCAGTCCCCACTGGTATGGATAGAGTAAACAATAAACCTAAAAAATTACTGGTACGAGAGAGAACCTCTGGAGCAAGATTTTTCATGAGCAGAGCACTAATTTTTGGAGAAATTTTCCCAGAGATATACATGGTAAAAAAGACGAAAATCATCCCGAACAAGACTTGGTTTAACAAATTAGATAGACCAACTAGACTGGCTCCTAATGTGACCCACATCATCAATCTAGGCAAAGATTGCTTCCCAAAATAATCATTTCCAGTAAGGCTACTGATGATAACTGCTAATAAGGTAATCAATTGTAGGATAAACAATGCATCCTTGTAGGAGAAATCCAGTAATGAATGATTTAAAAGGAAGATGTTATAGATACCACCTAAGGCACCACCCAAAGCATTGATAATCAAGATAGCAAAGAGCATAAAACCAAAGTTTTTCTGTCCACTTTTAAGAAAAACGAGACGTAAGTTTCGGTAAATCGTTAAAAACTGATCTTTGATAGAAAGTTTCTCACTTTTCAGTGATTTACTGTCAACAAGTGGAGTTGATAAGCTTAATTCAGCCCTTCCTAAAAAGAGAATGAGAGCTGACACTAGGAAAAATATGGCATTGATTCCCGCTACGAGCGAAAAGTTCTGTGTTGACACCCCTAATAGCCAAACTCCAAAAGCTTGGCCGCCAATAGCAGAAATATAGGTAATAAACTGGGAAAATGAGTAAGCCTCCATCAAATCTTGCTCTGCTACCTTTTCTTTAACGAGAGGCATTCGCAAGCCCCCAGCAAAATCACTGGCTACATCACTAATGACATTGATGAGACAAAGGGTCGAAAAGGCAAAGAAACTAGCTTGCTGAACAACTAGGGCTGCTAGAAAAAATAAAACCGCCTGAAATAAACCGACATAGGTCATCCATTTGACCTTGTCCTTGGTATAATCTGCCCGAATTCCCACAAAAACTGTAAAAAGAGTTGGAAGCATCATCACAACATTCGCCATGGCAACGGCAACAGAAGCCTCTGGCAAAGTCGAGGCATAGACGATAAATACTAGATTGAAAATTGAAGCACCAAAAGCATTGAAGAATCGTGATAAGCTCAAAACTCTGTATGCTTGATTTCTTAGTAATAGTTTCATATAGATTCCTCTCTTTCTCACATACTACTTTTATGGTAGCTCTAGTATAGCATCAAGAATCTTACGAGAAGACATTTTTGAATATATGCAACAGACTAAACTGATAACGAAAACGATAGAATTTGTCTAATGCTAATAAGTATCTTCACAGTCCTATCGTTTCAAGTTATTTTATCTAGTTGCAGATACTCAACACTCTATGGCGCTTCTATAATAATCTGCAGATTTGCTACAACCAATCATCTCGAAAATACGGACAGCATCCTCCATTTTTCTCTGCCCATCCTCCACTCTTCCTTGTTTACTATCAAGCAAACCTTCTGCCCATAGGTAGACTATTCGAAAATAGGTTTCATTTTCTTCAAAGAAGTTCTTTTCAATTTGTTTTTTGAAATAGAGGGCATTGGTAAAATCATCAACTTCAATACAGGCCATAAAACCATTGAGGAGCAAGGTATGCATCATGTTTCGATTTTTTCCAACTCCTTGCAAAAAATCTGACTTCCGCAACATTTCCCGAGTATACTTTGTCAAAAGCTGGACTGATAATAGAGGAGAGCAGGAAGAAAAGAACGAAAGTTCATAGAGTCCCCAAATTTCAACAGAAAATAAATAATCATGTAGGACTCTTTCTTCCTCAGAGGTCAATGTAATCGTCTCATCAATAGCTTTCATATAGGATTTTATCAAAATAGAATTGAGAATATGTTCTTGTTTATCCTTTGAAAAAGGGATTTTTTGGTATTCTCTCTGATAGAGGGTATGCAAAGATGTTAAATCTTTTGGGTTTACAGCTTTAAACAGTTGATTTCTGAATTCAGAATTAGCATCGTGGTGAAAGTCTCTCGCTAAAAATAAGAGTTCTTCTACGTTAGCATGGATATTCTCTAAAGCAGCAAATAACTTTGGAGCAGATATTTCACTCTGACCATTTTCAAAACGCGACAATAAGGATGCTGAAAAGCGTCCACCTGTTGCTTTTCTCAAGGAAATTTTTCTTGATTCTCGTAGCTCTTTAAAAACTTTTCCTAAATTCTTCATCCTCTTACCACTCATCTTTTATTTTTTCCTATTTTACCACATTTCCTAATAAATACTAGTTCCAAACTAGCATTTACAATCTGCCACAGGCATGATACAATGAAAACCATCAGATATACGAAGGAGAACTTATGAAAAAGAATATCTTGACAACCCTTGTTGCTGCCCTTGTCTACTTTATCTGTATCGGAGTGGGGGTTCTACTAGGAAACCTTGTCGACCACACTGGAAATATGTTTTACGCCCCTGCCTTTTCTGCTCTTGTGGGCGGTAGCGTCTATATGATCCTTTTAGCAAAGGTGCCTCGTTTTGGAGCGATTACTACGATTGGACTTGTAATTTCTCTATTTTTCCTCGGGAGCAAGCATGGTGCTGGAGCCTTTCTGCCAGGAATTATCTGCGGACTTGCAGCAGATGGCATTGCTCATCTTGGCCACTACAAAGATAAGGTCAAGAACCTTCTTTCCTTCCTAGTTTTTGCTTTTGGTACTACTGGTCCCATCCTACTCATGTGGTTGACCCCTCAAGCCTATATAGCAACTCTAGTCGCTCGTGGAAAATCTCAGGACTATATCGATCGCATTATGGTTGCACCGAATCCTGCTAATATCCTCCTCTTTATCACAAGTATTCTCATCGGCGCTTTACTTGGTGCCCTGATTGGACAAGCACTTAGTAAGAAATTCGCAGATAAAATGTGATAGAAAAAGAGCCCTTCGGCTCTTTTTTATTTATGACTTAATTTCTTGGTCAAGAAGTCTCCCAAGAATTGAATTGTAAAGATAATCAAGATAATAATGAGTGTCGCAAGGACTGTTACATCATGATTGAAACGGTTAAATCCATAAGCGATAGCTACATTACCGATACCACCTGCTCCGACCGCTCCTGCCATCGCTGTTTCACCGACAAGGGAAATCAAGGTTACAGTTGTCACACGAATCAAGTCTGGTAGACCTTCTGATAGGTAAACACCCACGATATCCCAGAAAGTAGCTCCACTGGCTTGAGCCGCCTCGATAACACCTCCATCAAGCTCTGCCAAGACTACTTGCACCTGACGAGCAAAGAAGGCAAAGACTGCAAAAGATAGCGTTACGATAGCTGCATTTTGACCAATGCTTTCTAAACCGATTTGTTCAATAGCTTTCAAACGAGTATCGTGTTCGTTATCAGAACCATTGAATGCGAATACCAATGCAATACCAATTTGTGGGCTGTTAGTGAATACCATATCACGGCAACCTACATAGTCTGCAAAGATGTTACCAAGACGATTAGTGAGAAGTTCACATAATTCGCTTGTAGCGATTGTTTTTGTTTTGTAATAGCTTTCAAATGTTTCAGGAGTAACTTTAAGTTCAATGCGTTTTGCATTACCTTTATCGTTACCTTTATCATCTCGACGAGATTCACGAGAAGCACGTTGAAATACTTCACCTAGAGAT
>CAJPKC010000180.1 GCA_905370255.1 Streptococcus oralis | reverse complement strand
TGAGAACAGAGCGTAATTGAGCTTGGGGTTCAAGAATGGCTCCCATACCTGCACCAGAAACCGCTTGATAGGTTGACACAAGGATGCGCTCCAGCCCCCATTGCTGACGAACAGGCTCTAAAGCTACCATCATCTGAATTGTCGAGCAGTTAGGGCAAGCGATAATTCCCTTGTGCTGATCTAAGGCATGGGCGTTGACTTCTGGAACAACCAGAGGAACATCAGGATTTTGACGGAAATAAGAGGTATTATCGACCACTACTGCTCCAGCTTTGACTGCGTAAGGAGCGAATTTTGCTGAGGTAGAACCACCAGCTGAAAAGAGAGCAATATCTACACCTTCAAAAGCCGTCTCAGTCGTCTCTTCGATGGTAATGTCTTGTCCTTTGAACTGGAGAACTTTACCAGCTGAACGAGCAGACGCCAGATAGCGTATTTTATCAATTGGAAGGCTAGATTCTTCCAGCATTTTAATCATTTGAGATCCAACGGCACCAGTGGCACCTACTACAGCAACTGTATATCCCATGCGATAACCTCTCTGAATTTTCAAAAAATTTTGTATTGTTAGTATTATACTATTTTTAGGGAAAAATGCAAATATTTCTGAAGAATATAAGTGCGATATTTTGATAAACCACACCAACTCTCATGCCTCTCTATGAGAGATTTCAAGGTTTACAGATTCTGTGCTCACGAACAAAACCGCATTCCATTGCTCTACAGCTCAACTTCTTCCTGTGGACTCGTTTCGTCAAGAGCAATAGCGCTCACGACGCCAACCGTCTCAGTATCAATGTCTCTAAGCTCGGCTGCGACTAAACGTCTTGCCTATCTAAGAGACATAGAAAAATCCCCAATCCGTAGACTGGGGATAAGGGCACTTTTGTGTGATCAGCAGGTTCACACAACTCATCAAGGTCCGCTCCTGCGTTATGACCTCCCATGCTTCAATTTGCAGAAAATCTGCATATCGACTCATCGCACGAAATATAGTTTACCTTATCTTTTTCCGTTTTGTCAAGGTATTTAATCTAAAATATAAACAAAAACTTGTCTATCTTTCCATTCTTGACCTTCTTTTTGGAATTGTTTCCGTACTCCTTCACGATAGAAATCAGCTTGCTCTAGTAATTTTTGCGAAGGGATATTCTGTAGATCAACATGTGCTTCTAAACGATGAAATCCTAGTTCGCGACTGACTTTCTTGAGTTCTTCTAACATAGCTCTGGCGTAACCCTGACGCCAAAATTGATTATGTATCGTATAACCTATTTCCGCCCATTGAAAGTCATCTCTAGCTAGCACAAATAAATTAACCATACCTACATGTTTTCCGCTTTTTGCATCATAAACTCCCCAAATATACTGCTGGTCTTTCTCTCGGAAATCGCGGTGCTTGGCCACCAAATCCGCAAACCAACTTTCTGTACAAATTGTCATATCTAAAAGCCCATCATCAAATGGTGATTGAGAAGGCAGTCTATTGGAAAATCCTTCCAGCCAAACCGAGTAATCCTTCTCTTCTAGATATTTTAAAAAAATATGTTTCATAAATACTTACTTCCCTCTCGGATACTGAGCGCAGACATTTCTTCTCGATGTTGTTCAATAAAATCCCTAACCCAGTCGGCGTTGGTTTTGGAATAATCTCTCAGCGCCCAGCCGATGGCCTTGTTAATAAAGAATTCTGTTCGGTCTAGATTATTTACTAAAATTTTCTCCAAGAACTCTGTGTCTGTTTCCTCTTTTCGCAATAGCTGATGATCAATTGCTAAGCGCCGCAGCCAGATATCCTCATCACGACTCCAAGCTAAAATAATCTCTTTGGTTTCTGGAAATCGGGCAATGATGGATCCAACCAAGCGATCCAAAAAGTCAATAGTATCCCACCAAGATTTTGTTTGGGCCAGCTTTTTCAAACGTGGCAAGTCAGATGGAGTCAATAGTTTCTTGCGAATCTCCAGATAGTCTAGTGCAGCGTACTGCATTTCACGATAAGAATTACTCCAAGCTTCATTTATAAAATCCCAGTCAATAACAAAGTCAGTCTGCTGTTTGAAAAAAGCCTTTGTGAGTTTCCGCCTGGCTGGAGTCTTGACTCCTAGAAACTCAAATTTATTTTTCATATAGGCTTTCATAGCCACTGCATTATCAGGGTTAGCTACATCTTTTAACTCTTTTACCAATTCCTCTACATTCATAGCTTACTCCAGCAATTCACGGTCATAAATAGTATAGTCACAGCGATAAATCACGAGACGTTTACCGTCAATCAGCAACTCAGAAGTTTTGGGAGCATCGGATTTATCTAGAGAAACACGGTCGCCAGCATAGGCAGCCAACGGAGTGCCGTTTTGAGAGCGAATCAGAATAACCTTCTTCTTTCCAGTAAAGTCGTTTTTAAAGGCTGAAATCATGCGATTTAAAACAGGGACAGAATGGCTATTCTCCTCAACATCTGCAGTCTTTTGATACTGAGCAAAGACATCTTTCAAGCCTTTTTCTTCTGCAATCAAGGAAGAACCCACATGGTCAATCTCATACTTACCCAAGGTGATTTTGAGCACAGAAGAATCTTCTTTAGAATTTCCTTCCTCATCAACTGAGTCAAATTCCTCATTACGCGAGATGGATAGTGACTTGCCCGACATCTGGTCAATGAGTTGGGAATTCTCATCATAGGTGCGAACCGTCATCTCCAACACCAACCATTCCTCCTTGGCATTTTTAAACCAATTTTCAACGGCCTGACAGCCGCTCAAAGTCAAAAGGGCAATGCTTAGAAGAGTTATTAATAAATGTTTCTTTTTCATCATTTCCACTCCATTTCTTTTAAAAGTTTGATGGGGCCAGCTTGCTTGTCCAAGGACTTTTGCAGCCAAACAATGTCATGCCAACGCTCGAATTTATAGCCCATTTTAGGGAAATGCGCCACCTGTTGATAGCCTCTTTTTCGATGCAAAGCCAGGCTAGCTTCGTTAGGCAGAGAAATACAGGCTAGAAAATGCATATATCCCATCTGATCTAACAGGTCTTCAAGTTCATCATAAAGCTTACTGCCGACTCCCTTTCCTCGAGCATCTTGACTGACATAGACGGACAATTCTACTGCCCAATCATAGGCGGCACGCGCATAATAAGTCGAAGCATAGGCGTAACCTAAAACTAAACTGTCTTCTTCCGCTACTAGATAAGGATATTTTTCCAATGTTTTCGCAATCCTATTTGTGAAATCTTCGATAGTTGGAACTTCATACTCAAAAGTGATGGCTGTATTCTCTACATAAGGCGCGTAAATAGCAAGCAAGGTCGCAGCGTCTGATGGTGTTGCAAATCTAATGTTCATGTTGTTTCCATATTTTATTCTCATTATTTTCACTATTATACCAAAAAAGGCTCGTAAAGAGCCTTTTAAACCAAGATCAAAATAGTCCAATCGCTGTGCCGTCTGCTGCAACATCCATATTAAGTGCTGCAGGGCGTTTTGGCAATCCTGGCATGGTCATGACATCTCCTGTCAAAGCCACGATAAAGCCCGCTCCAAGTTTTGGTACCAGTTCACGAATGGTAATTTCAAAATTTTCTGGCGCCCCCAGAGCAGCAGGATTGTCAGAGAAGCTATACTGTGTTTTGGCCATACAGATTGGCAGCTTGTCCCAGCCGTTCTTGACAATTTCACGAATCTGAGTCTGCGCTTTTTTCTCGAAATTCACCTTCGAACCACGATAGATTTCTTTGACAATTTTTTCGATTTTTTCCTCAATAGATAAATCATTGTCATAGAGGCGAGTGTAATGAGCAGGTTTTTCGTCAATGGTTTTGACTACAGTCTCAGCTAGAGACACACCACCTTCGGCACCATCAGCCCAGACACTAGCAAGCTCAATCGGTACTCCGATTTCTGCACAAAGTTCCTTCAAGGCTGCGATTTCAGCTTCCGTGTCTGATACAAATTCATTGAGGGCTACTACCACTGGGATACCAAACTTGCGGATATTTTCAACGTGACGTTTGAGATTGGCAAAGCCAGCTCGTACCGCCTCAACATTTTCTCCAGTAAGTGCATCCTTAGCCACACCACCATTCATCTTGAGGGCGCGCAAGGTTGCGACAATCACTACTGCATCTGGAGAAGTTGGTAAGTTCGGAGTTTTAATATTCAAGAATTTTTCCGCTCCAAGGTCCGCACCAAAGCCTGCTTCAGTCACCGTATAAT
>CAJPKC010000179.1 GCA_905370255.1 Streptococcus oralis | reverse complement strand
GTACTATATAGAGCGGGACCTGCATGTCCTTTAGATAAGATAAAGTAATCTCGATCTTTCTTCTTAAATTGCTCTGGTGTCATGTCCATCACTTTTCCGTATAAAACAGCTAATATTTCCACGACAGATAAACTACCACCATAATGTCCAAATCCTAAATGATTCAAAGTTTCCAGTGTATTTAATCTAATTTCGGTAGCAAAATACTTTAATTCATGTATCTCTTTTGGACTTAGAGCCATAGCTTATTCCTCCTTAGAAGGTGCTTTGTGAACGAGAGAGATGCCGACCATAGCTGCAAGTATAACGATAAGACCAATAATAATACCAGCTTGTGAGCCAACTTGGTTAAGAACACCAAGAATAATTCCTGATAAACCAAAGTCTGCATCTGAGAAGGTAGAACCTTGGAATCCAAGAGAACCAAGAACCGGCATCAAGAATACTGGCAAGAAGCTAATCAGAACACCTTGTAAAAAGGCACCAATTGTTGCTCCACGAACACCACCTGAGGCATTACCAATAACCCCTGCAGTTGCTCCACAGAAGAAATGAGGAACAACGCCTGGTAAAATGACAACAGATCCAGTAGCAATCATAAGTGCCATGCTTACCAAACCACCAGCGAAACTAGAGATAAAACCAATTAAGACAGCATTTGGAGCGTATGGATAAACAATCGGACAGTCAAGAGCTGGTTTAGAATTTGGAACCAAGCGTTCAGAAATTCCTTTAAAGGCAGGTACGATTTCACCTAAAATTAAACGAACACCAGCTAGGATGACAAAGACCCCAGCAGCAAATTGTCCAGCCAATTGAAGGGCATAAACTAAACCACTAGTACCGCTACTCAATTCTTTTTCAATGTAACCTGAACCTGCAAAAATGGCAACGATTAGATAGATAATTGACATTGAAATTGTAATACTTACAGTACTATCACGTAAGAATGCTAAACTTTTTGGGAATTTTATATCTTCTGCTGATTTTGATTTATCCCCAACAAGACCACCAACAAATCCACTTAACCAATATCCCAATGAACTAAAGTGACCTAAGGCAACTTTATCATTACCAGTTAATTGAACCATGTATTTCTGAACGAAAGCTGGCGATAGACTCATGATAATACCTAAAGCTAGACCACCCAATAAAATCAATGGTAAGTTAGTAAATCCAGCAACTGATAGAATTACAGCAATCATACATGCCATATACAATGTATGGTGACCTGTCAAAAAGATATATTTAAAACGAGTAAATCTAGCAATAAGGATATTGAAGACCATACCTGCAAACATAATCATAGCTGTAGCTGAACCGTAAGTTGTCAAGGCAACCGCCACAATCGCTTCATTATTCGGTACAACACCAGATAGATGGAATGCTTTTTCAAACATTGTTCCAAATGGATTCAAAGAACTTTGAATAATTCCAGCACCACCTGATACAACTAGAAAACCTACAAACGTTTTAATACCACCCTTAATAATATCTGGTATTGCTTTCTTTTGAAGCACCAAACCTAGAATAGCAATCAAAGCCACCAATATGGCTGGTGTACTTACAATATCTAATAAGAACTTAATCATTGATAGAACCTCCTAAATAAGACCCTTTTCTTCACAAATTTTAGTAACTAATTCTTTCAGCTCATCCATATCGATAATGCTATTTAGTACCCTTACATCACCTAGGTGTCCTGCTGAATCTTCCAAGTCACGTCCAACAATCCAAATATCCGCAGCACTTGGATCTGCTCCACCTAGATCATAGTGTTCAACCTCAACACCAGTCACTCCTAGTTCGCTAAGAATAGATTCAATATTCATTTGAACCATAAAGCTAGAACCTAATCCTGAACCACACGCTGTACCAATTCTCAACATAATTTAATCCTCCTGTTGAATAATTTCTTTGATATCATTAAACTCTTGAGCTGTTAACAATCTTTCAACCTTCGCATTATCACGTAAAATCATCGTAAGATGTTTTAATGCTTTTAGGTGAGTTTGATTATCGACAGCAGCAATACAAATTAATAAACGAATTTCTTGTGCTGGATCATCCAGCAGATAAATTGGATGGTCTAAAACCAGCATAGACATCCCCACTTCATTAACACCATCTTCAGGTCTAGCATGAGGAATCGCAATCCCCTTTCCTAAATTTATGAAAGGTCCAAATTCCTCAACCTTTCCAATCATTGCTTCTGGGTAGCCGGCAGTAATTTGGCCACTTTCTAGCATTGGTTGAGATGCTTTTCGAATAGCATCCTTCCACCCCATTTTTTCTGAACTTCTTTGAAACATTTTTTCTGTAATTAAATCTTGTAACAAAGGTAACACTTCCTTTCTCTGCATTTCTTCGTATATAAAATTTTTCAGAGCAATGCGTAATTCTGACTCTTGTGATACTGAAGCAAATCGTTTAATCAACTCAAGCAATCTCTCTAGCTCAATATCTTTGGGATCCATTTCTGGAAAATCTTTTGAGACTAATTGCACTAATTGTGAAGATTGCTCAACAGACATCATTACTGATACTAAATACTGAGGTTTTTGAGTCTCAACCTTGACTGTTGAAAATACTAAATCGAATTCATCATCCTTAAACTCATGCAAACGATCCACTCGAGTGACTCCGATAAAGCTAACCTGAGGAAATAAAATGCGTAGATTTTCCTTTATCATTAGTGAAGAACTCGTACCATTCGGACAAACAATAACAGCTCTGTAGTTTTTTCTAGTCGACGTCTCATTCTTCTTAAGATAACCACCAAAATGAACGACAAAGTATGCTATTTCACTGTCTGGAATAGATAAACCTACAACCTTTGACAATGGCTCCAAGGACTCCTTAACAAATTCAAATAAATCTGGATGCTGTTCTTTTATTCTATCTGTATAATCATTTGAACTAGGAAGACCAAATTTTAAACGATAGTAAACTGGAATCAAATGCTTAATCAAATTTTCTTTGAGCGTGACTTGCTGAGAAAATTGTAAGAGTGAAATACTTTCCATTTTTTCTACAATTTGATCAGTTAAAGTTTTGAAATAAGAAAAATCAACAGAGGTATTTCCTTCAAAACCACTAGATAAGAGCCCAGCTATATATTGGCGATCTGATCGAGTAAAATTACTATCAAATCCCCCTAAATCATAAGCATTATCCAATAAAATATCTGCCAAATTACGTATCTGAGAAGGAACCTCTATCTCCTCTGAAACTACTCTGGAAACTTTCCTTTGATAACGACATAGAATAAGCGTTATTCCATACAAACATTCTTGTAACTTATCGGAAATTGGCGTAAGGTGCAAAATTTTTGAATAATCCTGAACAAGTTTATTTAAAATCTCAAAGGTAATGCCATGAGGCCAAGCAGAAATAACATATTCAAGTCCCCAAAGTCCGACAGGAGAGTTTAGCAACTCATTAACGACTTTAAAAGCCATCAAATGTTTCTGTTTTTCATCACCAAGTATAATGTATCCTTGAGATCTAGAATATTCTATATCCAGGTGATGAGTTTGCAGATTCTTTCTCAAAGAACGAATATCAGACAAAGTGGTATTCTTACTAACCTTTAAAAAATCTTGATAGTGCCAATTCGAAACAAAATCAGTACGACAAAAAGTGTAAAGGTAAATTAAATGTAAACGAATCCTTTTTGGAAGCTGCAATTCTTCAGAACCAATTAATGTCGTTATATTTTTTCTGTCTAGTATACCTGTAACATAATACCTCCCTTTATCTTGTTCAATTTTAATTTCACGATTAGAGAGATAGATAGTTAATTGATCGATACAATCTCTAACATCCTTTATAGAGAATCGAGTTTTTACAGATAACTCATATAATGAAAGATTTTGATTAGCCAGTAAGGTTATCAAGACTACTATAATTTTATGATCAATCATTTTTTAACCTTTCTACTTAAATTATATGATACCGCTTTCAGATTATAAAGCTAATTAGGGCACAATTTAGAGTGCTGTAAAAACTCCGTAGATTGTGCCCAAGATAATATTCTAATAGATTGTAAAATAAAGCGACTTACAAAATCACAATTTTTGAAAAAAACTGAATTCCTCTCGTGACTATTTCTAAAATCATAACCACCCGTCTAACGGGTGGTTTGATCAAGGGCTATAAGCCCATATTACCAGCCAGCGCCTAAAGACGCTGGCTTTCACTTTGTTCAAGCCTTATTGCTTTTGACTCGTCACAAGCC
>CAJPKC010000178.1 GCA_905370255.1 Streptococcus oralis | reverse complement strand
TTGTAGATGACATCTTCTAGCTCTTCTGGCGTGAAAATATCCACGTGCTCCAGCCAAGTTGCCAACTCTTCAGAAGTGTTAAAAGTAGCTGACCAAGGCGAATCTGTGCCCCAGATGATGCGCTTCGCTCCCAGCACTTCCTTAGCAATCCGAACATTCTTTTCAGATTTAGGGAATGGGAAAGTATCTGGACGGTCAATATCTTGGATAGCAGAAATATCTGTGTAAACATTTGGTAAATCTTTCCACATGCTGAGTTCCGCCCGCAGACGATTTGGTGTATCCGCATGTGGGAATGACAAATGGCAGACAACAAAGTCAAGGCTTGGATGCAAACGAGCAAGATTGGCAATAGCATCCGGCTGGTGGCTGATTTGGTCAAAGTTGCCATAGTCCACAGTGATAACGAAGCCTGGATAATCCAGCAAGTAGCTCAAAATCAAGCTGACATGCGGGTCGCTGTCCAAGCGGAAAGGCGTCTTTTGTCCACGATAGCCGTGGATACCACCACCTTGGCTGATTTCAAATTTGAGTGCTCTAAAGCCCAGCTCTTCTACATGACGGCGAACAATCTGCATGGCATTTTCAGCAAATGGATCCACCGAAAATGCGCCTGTAAATCGGTCTGGGTAGCGCTTAATCGCCAGATGAGTATAGTAGTTTTGATAGCCATTCAAGTTTCCTTGCAAAATCACCGCTTTCTCAATATCATTGGCATCCATGTACTTCAAGAAAGCCTCTGCTGTAAAGTCCTTGTCGCCATAGCCGTCTGGAATGAGCTTAATCAATTCGCCGTCGTCCCAAATGGCATAGCCATTGCCCAGAGCATTCAGTCTGCCCTTGCCGTTAAAACCAGCAATGGTATTTAAAATATGTGCATGTCCGTCAATTTTCTTCATGATACAGTCCTCCAAATTCAAATCTGTCATTCATTAGTCTTCGCTAATCATAATCTTTTCTTTACTTCCTTCAAAGCCACTATTTTTATCTGCCATTTTCCGCAAATAAGCGTAGATAGACTCGCGTTTTGTCCGTAGGAAGAAAAGAGACACTAGGTAAACAGCAATCGTCACGCCAATCCAAAGCGGATTGCCCGAAATCCAAGCAAAGAAGACGAGAGCCGTCAAAGGGTGAGCCAAAAGATTGAAACTCATAATCAAGACCACTCCTGCTGGCAAGACCGCTCCATATTGCTGCACAGCTTCCGTATAAATTGGACCGAGGGCGCTGGCCGCATAAAGTCCCAGTGAAAACCAAACGATTCCGTTTAGGATCGCCTTGAGGATATTTCCTTTTGATACGGCAATCATAGCTTCAATCATAAAGGGAATAGCAATCAAGTCAACGACTGGAAGCGCGCGGTTGCCAGGCAAAATCAAGGAAACCAAGACCATGATTGGTACCAGAATGAGCCCCGCAATGATAGTGGCAGGTTCACCAAAACCAACTCCGTCATCCACTGCGATAAACCAGCGTTTCTTGTCTGCCAGTCCGTCTTCTTCTTCGCTTTCTTTTTTCTTGTTCTTTTCGACCGCTTCAGCCAGAGGTCCGAAAGCGCTTGCAAAGACGCCTGTAATCAAGGGGAAAATGGTCATAACGGCTGCAAGTGACATGGCAAAACCTAGAATGCCACCCCAGACTTCCAAACTCGCCAGATTTTTCAAGCTACCGAGAATCCCGATAATCATCCCCAGCAAGAAACCGAGAGTCATGGGTTCTCCGAAAATTCCCAGCTTGGTTTTCAGCGATTCTGGATTGAGTTTGACCTTGTTAATACCGATAAGGTTCCACAGCGGATCCAATACTAAGGCTGGAATCAAGGTTTCGATATTGTGAATAGAGTTGATTGTTGCATTTTTGACTCCGTAGTATTCTGACCAGCGCTCTGCTACCACTTCTGACATAATCAGTGAGTAAAGAAGGACAAAGACCATGAAAGCAAAGGAGAGGATAAAGTTTCCTGTTGCCGCATAAGCCATGGTTCCCCAAATCATGTAACCGAAGTTATTCCAGAGATTGGACGGTACAAAGACCCGCGTAATCCCAAAAAGGAAAAGAAGCAACTCAATCAGCAGACCAAAAACGAAGAAGGACAGACCGATTGAAGAAGAGAAGGCAGTCAGAGAACCCGTTTGCCAACCGATGTCAACGATAGGCAAATTGAGCCCTGCCGTGTCAACCATTTGCTGGATGTACTTGGTTACCAGCGGTGTAAAAGCAGAGATGACCCAGCCAAATCCTGTCAAACCAACCCCCGCGCGCAGGGCACTGAAAAAAGCGCGCTTGGGACTGACTTTCAAGAACAGACTAACAATAAAAATCATTACTGGCACAACGATTGTTGCACCAAAAACATCGAAAAATTTTTGTAAGGCTTCTAGCATAGTTTTACCCTTTTTCCTTTATTTTATTTGTTTACGACATTGACAGGGTTCCCTTCGAAGAAGGAAAGAATATTCGCTGCGGCTTCTGCTGCCAAGGTACGGCGACCTTCAATCGTTCCCGTTCCTGCATGCGGCGCCATGATAACATTGTCCAAAGCGCGAAGCTCTTCAGAAACTTCTGGCTCAAACTCAAAGACATCCAAACCAGCTCCCGCTATCTCTCCAGTTTTAAGCGCTTCAATCAAGTCTTCTTCAGACACAATCGGACCACGCGCTGCATTGATTAGATAGCTTCTGTTCTTCATTTTCTTGAACACTTCTTTGTTAAATTTGTGGTGAGTGGACGGTAGAGACGGAGCATGAATGGTAATGACATCAGCCTTCTCAACCAAATCATCAAATTCCACATAGCTAACGCCCAATGCTGTTGCCCGCTCCTCTGGCAAGCGATACAGGGCGTGATAGAGCACTTTCATCCCAAGAGCCTTAGCGGAGCCAGCCACAGTGGAACCAATACGCCCCATGCCGTAGATACCAAGCGTTGCGCCCTCAAGTGTCAGCCCTTGATAGCGTCTTTCGCTCGGGTCAATCCAGTTTCCTGTACGGACAATCTTGTCATAGAAGGCTAAACGTTTGGTAGCGGCTAAGAGAAGGGCAAAAGTCATTTCAGCTGTCGGTACCCGCACGGCTTGCGGCGAATTGGAGACCACAATCCCTTTTTGTTTGGCGTATTCGATGTCCACATGGTCAAAACCAACCGCATTAAGAGAGATGATTTGCAAGTTTTTCCCCGCATCGATCATTTCCTTGTCCCCTTTTTGCCCCATTAAGAGCCAAGCGTCGTACTCAGGCAAGTGTTCCAGCACATAGTCGCGTGAAAACGGCTCCCCGTCTGAGTAGGTCACATCGTACTTTTCCATTAGCTTGACCAAGCCTTCCTTAGGCACAATTCCCGTCACAAGAACTTTCTTCTTAGGCATTCTTTTCCTCCTTTTGTAGTTCGTAAAGAGCAACTGTATTTTTCCCATTATTCGCCGAAAAGATATAGGATTTTCCAGCTTTTTCAAAAGCCAAACAGTTGCTAGAAGCAACTTCTGGAGCAATCATGTGTTCCAGAAAACGTCCATTTTCATAGGTAAAAGCAAGCAAGTGCTTCTTCCCTGAGCGCCAGCCAAAGACAAAGGTTGGCTGACCGAGTAAAGTCCCCGACCAGATAGCGTGCCCAAAAGGCGTCGCTTCTGGATAGGCAAATAATTCCTCCTTAAAATCTTCTGACAAAATTCGCAAGCTATCGCCATGGAAAGCCTGGATAATCATATTTTCCAGACGACCGTCACCGTCCATGTCCAACTGCACAATATCGCTCGTTTCTTCATCAAAGAGCTGGGTCAAAGTCCAGTCAGACGCACCCTGCGGATAGTCCAAACGATAAATCCCTTCCACCGCTGTGATAAGCGAGTAATGCTCCGCGTGAACAGGATAGTAACCGTGATTTTTCTTGAGCCGAAGTGGCAATTCTTCTACATTTGTCAGCTGCCTTACCTGTTTATCAAAATGACCGACAAAAATTTTCCCGTCATCCGACCAGTCCTCGACAAACTGCTTGGAATTGGCAATCGTACAACCGATAAAAAGAATAGCTCCACGCTCATTGTCAACTAAATCAAAGCGATGCAGATAAGGAAAAGCCCCCACTTCCGTGATTGTCCACTTGCCCTCGCCCTCGAACTGTCCGTGAACAATCCGGCAATCCTTGGCATCAAAACCGGGATAAAAGCGCTGGGTTGCCAAGAAATCCAGCGTCCCTGGCACTTGGATAATGGACATGGTGCCACCAACCTCGCTCCAAACCACCGTCCTTGCGAAAT
>CAJPKC010000177.1 GCA_905370255.1 Streptococcus oralis | reverse complement strand
ATTGTAAATAGCCAAGTAACCATCAAATTTAACCTGACTACCATTCGCTGCAAATTGAACTCCATTTTGAGAGAGCTTCACAGCCATGGTATCAAAGATAGCACCCGTCATCTGACTCGCTACAATGCGATTCCAGATAAGTGTATAAAGCTTAAGTTGGTCTTTGTCTAAGTATTTAGCGATCTTTTCAGGTGTATTAAAGACACTTGATGGGCGGATAGCTTCATGGGCATCCTGTGCACCAGTCGCATTCTTTACCTTGCTGCCATGCTTAGAATACTTACTGCCAAAACGTTCGTTAATGTAGTTTGCAGCTTCATTTTGAGCAACTGGACTGATACGAGTTGAATCTGTACGCATATAGGTGATCAAACCTTGGACACCTGTATCAATATTGATTCCTTCATAGAGTTGCTGAGCAACCATCATAGTTTTTCGAGTACGGAAGTTAATCTTGTTAGCAGCATCCATCTGCATAGAAGACGTTGTATATGGAAGAGGAGCATTGCGCTTTCTTTCCTTTTTATCTACTTGATCAACAGTGAAGTCTTTACTGCTAAGGTGAGATAAAACTTCTTTGACTTCATCATTGGTAGTCAACTTCATCTTCTTGCCATTCATTCCATAAAAAGAAGCTTGGAATTGCTTGGTACCTTTTTTAAAGACACCATCAATCGTCCAATATTCTTCTGGTTGGAAGGCATTGATTTCATTTTCACGATCAATGATTAGCTTAAGAGCAACAGACTGAACACGTCCTGCTGATAAGCCTTTTTTAACCTTTTTCCAAAGAATTGGTGAAATTGAATACCCCACTAAACGGTCTAAAACACGACGGGCTTGTTGGGCATCGACCAAATCCATATTGATTTTACGAGGTTCTTTAAAGGCATTTTTTACTGCATCTTTGGTAATCTCGTTGAAAACAACACGGTTGGTATCATTCTCGTCTAGATCTAAAATATGCGCTAAATGCCATGAAATAGCCTCCCCTTCCCGGTCCGGGTCACTTGCAAGAAAGACTTTATCGGCTTTCTTAGCTTCTTTTTTCAAATCATTGATGAGAGGACCTTTCCCACGAATATTGATATATTGCGGTTCGTAATTATTTTCCACGTCAACTGACATACTTGATTTTTTCAAATCACGAATATGTCCTACGCTGGCTAAAACCTTATAATTACGTCCTAGATATTTTTCAATCGTTTTCGCCTTAGCAGGCGACTCTACGATTACAAGATTTTTTTTACTTGTTGATTTTTTCTTTTTGGTTGCCGTTACCACAGTATCACACCTTCTCAAAGTAATTAAACTTTATAAAGTGTAAACCATTTTTAAAAACCTGTCAAGACTTAACACCCATATAATAGAAGAAAAGTTTGCTAAATGAAATGATTCTATTTCTAAAACTCAAACTCAGCGAGAATATCCTGCCCACATGTTGCTAGTTTTGCTCCTTCTTGGATCAAATGATGACAGCCGTCTGAGCGTCCATCTAAAATGGAACCTGGAATCGCAAAGACATCTCTACCTTCCTCCATCGCACGCTCACAAGTGATTAAGCTACCAGATCTCATTTTAGCTTCTGCAACGATAACTCCTCGACACAATCCTGCAATAATGCGATTTCTGGCAGGAAAGTGAAATTTCAAGGGTTCTTCTCCTGGACCGTACTCGCTTAGAAGCAAATGATGTTCTCCAATGTATTCTTGAAGGCGTTTATTGGAGCGGGGATAATAGACATCTAAACCAGTCCCAATCACTCCAATCGTTTTGCCCCCAGTTTGTAGAACAGACATATGGGCTGCTGTATCAATTCCTCTAGCAAGTCCACTCACCACTACTAATTCATTTTCCAATTCTTCAATGATTTTACGGACTGATTTGGTTCCTATTTGACTACAAGAGCGACTACCTACAACTGCTATCTTGGGTAATTTCAAGAGATTTAAATCTCCTTTATAAAAAAGCAATACAGGTGCATCATAAATTTCACTGAGTGAAATGGGATAAACATCATCCAAAATCGAAAATGATGGGAACTTTTCAAAATCTTTCTTCAGGCGTTCCATGCTTTCAAAAGTCAGTTTATGATACCGCTCCATAAAAACTACTGGATTACGACACTCTGAGGCTTCAGCGATTGTCTCTAAACTCAATTCCTGATCATAAATTTCTCCGTATTGAAGTACTTTCAGAACCTGCTGATTACTTAAACCTGCTTGCTTTAACTTATAAATCTCAAAATTATCAATCTTAATTTTCATGATCGACTCCTTTTTCTCTCTCTATTTATCTATTCGTAGAAAAAGAAAAAAACTCCCAACAATTTTACTTGTTAGGAAGTTTCTATTTATCTTAGTTATATTAGTAATCAGGTCGAAGAACTCCAGTGACAGTCGCTTTAGTTGCTTCGTAGTCTCCGTCAATAACAACCTTGATAATGCGTTTAGCATCCTCTTCAGGCGCAGGAACCAATGGGAGGCGAGTTGGACCAGCTTCAAATCCCATATAGTTGAGTACTGCCTTAACAGGTGCAGGACTTGGGTATGAGAAGAGAGCATTAACCTTGGGAATAAACTTACGTTGAATAGCTGCCGCTTTCTTCATATCACTCTCTTCAATCGCAGTGAACATTTCATACATGTCATCACCATTGGTATGAGAAGCAACAGAGATAACCCCGTCAGCACCAAGGTTCATAGCATGGAAAGCATCTCCATCTTCACCAGTGTAGATCAAGAATTCTTCTGGTTTGTGCTCAATCAAATAAGCCATATTTGCAAGGCTGGTACATTCCTTAACACCAATGATATTTGGATGTTCCGCTAAGCGAAGCATGGTTTCTGGTGTCAACTCAACTACTACACGACCTGGAATATTATAGATAATGATGGGTAAATCAGAGGCATCTGCAATAGCTTTAAAGTGTTGATACATTCCTTCTTGAGAAGGTTTGTTGTAGTAAGGAACAATTGCGAGACCAGCCGCAAAGCCTCCAAATTCTGCTACTTCTTTGACGAACTCAATAGAGTCGCGTGTATCATTAGTACCAACACCAGCAATTAAAGGAACACGTCCATTAAAAACCTTCTGACCTGCCGCAAACAACTGTAACTCCTCATCGTGAGTAAGAGTCGGACTCTCAGCAGTCGTCCCCGCTAAGAGAATACCATCTGTATGATGTGCCAATAGATGTTCAATCAATTTTGGTATCGCATCGAAATTAATGGAGCCATCTTCATGAAAAGGAGTAATAAAAGCAGTGATAATTTTACAATCTTTTAAATCTTGATAAGACATAGAAAAAACCTTTCTCTATATAAGAAAGAGGCTGGGGCATACTTGCCTTTGCCTCCTGTTCTGTTCGTAAAATAAGTAGATTCGCTAGCTAGCGAAGGAGAAATCAAACTCTTCGAGTTACTGATTTCTGTTTCATAACGCAGTGGTTGATTGGAACTACTCATGTTTGCAACAGTCGTACTTCCTAATCAACTGTGCGGGGGTGGAAATACGAACTCTTTTGAATGAATCGGAGTTCTTTCCCACTCCCTTTTCTTTTTTCTTCATATTTAATTGTTTTTATTATAATATAAATCCCGAGAAAATGTAATAGTTTTTCTTTTGACAACCAAAAAAAAATTCAATTTACCAAAATAACCCTTTAAGACGTTTTAAAAACGTCTTATTTTTTTGTTCTTCTAATTCTATCGAAAGCACATTATTTCTTTCTAAAAGATTTTCTTTTTCATCATTAAGAAGCTGGAGAGTTCTATTCATTCCCTCTATCCATTCTCTATAATGTTTTCTATCTTCTTCTCTTTCTTCCTTAAGTTCTTCTATCTGTTTTAAGTAAAAACTCTCCATTTTTAAGCTATCATTTATATAGCTTTCTGATATATCATTTGATAGCACTCTATTTTTTATAAATGCAGTAACAGACATTTTATTATCTTTCGCCATTTGTTCTATCTGTTTCTTTTCATCTTCGCTAACTCTCAGTAAAATCTGTTTAATTTTGCTATCACTCATATATATACCCCTATATCATTTTGCTATATAATCCCTATTTCCTTTATTTTATCATAAATCTCTTGCTTATCTTTATCTTTTAAGACATCAAAACTATTATAAACAGCTTTATGCCTATCTGAAACCTTTTTCTTGGCATTTTTTAGCAATTCATAAAGATCTATATTTCCATCTTTCGAAACCTTCTCTAAGACATCAAGAGAGCCTAGAACAGCTGTTTCAAACCATTTAATAGTCTTTTCTATATC
>CAJPKC010000176.1 GCA_905370255.1 Streptococcus oralis | reverse complement strand
ATATTGGACACACCATAAAGGAAAAAATAAGCCCCTAATACAAAGAGTTGAAAGACAGAATTTCCTGTAGAGGACAAAAGACTAGTCCCACCAAGAAAAACTAGTACGAGACCATCTAGTAAGAAACGAAAACGAGGTCGAATTTTGTTTTTGCGGTAGAGAACATAGGTGACAAGGTTGATACTAGCATGAAAAATCTGATAAATTCCAATCACAAGAGCCAAAATATAAATTGGCACATCAGTAGCAAGATTCGAGCCTAGCAAATATCCCATCACTAACAATTTAACCAGTGCAACTCCCAAGGTGTCCGTTGACTGACTTTTTTTGAAAATACGTAATACTAAATCTAAGACCGTTGCTATCCAAGCTAAAAACAGAACCAGTCGAATAACCGTCACTGGCAACCAAGTTCCCGTGACCATCAAGATAAGACCTAGCAGAACAAACAAGAAACCCTGAACAAGTAATTTCTTACCTGTCAGACCTAAAGAAAGAATTTTTTCCATAAAAGACCTTTCAAAAATAATAATTAAGCCCTTTGATCAAATTGACTGGTAAATAGCTGACGGCACAAACAGCCTGTGCCAGCAAGACATGGCGACTGACTGTAGCAATGTCACCATCTTGTCTTTTGCACTTCTGAAATTTGTTTTATTGAGTCGAAATCAGAGCTTTTAAAAACTAGCTAAACTTGAAAGCTAACCATAATTGCTAGATAAAAAAGGTGCAACCAATCCTTCTTGTAAAGGTAGGAAAGAATTATATCCATTCCATTAATTATTTATATATTACCTATTGTGACACAATACTCACTATAATTCAACTTTTTACCTATTTAAAACCATAAAGCCTACATAACTCTTTGAAGAGAACAAAAAAACGGAATGAAATAACATATAATTAGATTATTAAACAAAGTTTACTAGGCACAAACTAAGATATGTTTGATCAAGCAGAGAGGGGAGATGCTGTTTCTTTAAAACAAGTTTATCTCACTATTTTTTATGAACTGCCTTTCCAGACATCTCTAATCTGATGACACTCTTCAAAAATATTTTAAAAATTTAAAACAAAAGTCTTGCTTTTCATTTTATTTGTGATATACTTGTTCTCGTATTAGATACAAGTTATCCAAAGGAGTTTATATGGATACAAAATTTTCAGTAGCCTTACATATCCTAACCATGATTAGTGAGAGCAAGGATACCTTAAGTTCTCAAGCACTAGCAACTAGCGTTGGCACTAATGCGAGTTACATTCGAAAGGTAATCGCCTTATTGAAAAATGCTGGACTAATCCAGTCTCATCAAGGAAAAACGGGCTACCAACTTAGTAAATCGCCAAAGGACATCACCTTACTTAACATTTATTTTGCCACACAAGAAGTCAGCCACATCAGCTTATTTCCTGTTCACCAAAATAGCAATCCTGATTGTCCCGTTGGAAAACATATCCAAGGAGCCGTTTCACCACTATTTGCTAGTGCTGAAGCTCAACTTGAGAAGGAACTAGCTCAGCAAACCTTAGAAGATGTCATTAACAATCTTTATAAAGATGCCAAACAAAAACGAAACTGATTTGCATGCAGATCAGTTTTAAAAAGACTATGCTTGTATCTCTATCGGATACAACAAAAAATAGAAAAGGGTAGACAATGAAAGTCGCACAACATACTACTTATAACAAAAACAATATCACACTAAACATCACAGAAATCGCAAAACCAAGCATCACAGACAAAGAAGTTTTGGTCAAAGTCACCGCAGCTGGTGTTAATCCTCTGGATAACATGATTTCCCGTGGTGAAGTAAAGGTGATCGTCCCTTACAAACTTCCACAAACTGCTGGAAATGAAGTGGTCGGTATCATTGAAGAGACAGGTAGACAAGTCAAAAATCTCAAAGTCGGAGACCGAGTTTTTGGGCGTTTACCACTTAATCATATTGGTGCCTTTGCAGAATACGTAGCTGTCGATAGTCAGGCTCTAGCCAAGGTTCCAGACTATCTGTCTGACGAGGAAGCCGCTGCTGTTCCTTTGACTGCCTTAACCATTATGCAAGCCTTAGAACTCATGGGGGCTCAAGCTGGCAAAACCATCTTTATCTCTGGTGGTACAGGCGGTGTCGGCGGTATGGCCATTCCGATTGCTAAGGCTAAAGGTTTGAATGTCATTACCAATGGGGCTGGAGATAGCGCTGAGCGTGTATTGAACCTAGGAGCAGACCGCTTTATCGATTATAAAACAGAGGATTATACAAAAACTGTTAGCCAGGTTGATTATGTCCTCGATACCCTTGGTGGCGCTGAGACTGAAAAACAAATGTCTATCATGAAAAAAGGTGGTCACCTTGTTTCCCTCCGTGCTATGCCAAATGGTGACTTTGCCAAACGCATGAACCTGCCAAAATGGAAACAGATGATTCTTGGACTAGCCGGTCGCAAATTTGATAAGATGGCTGACAAATACGGCGTTCACTACCATTTTATCTTTGTGGAAAGCAATGGCGCTCAATTACAAGAGGTAGCTGACCTCTTTAGCAAACTCGAAATCAAACCCTCTATCCATTTGAAGAAGTGAATAGCGCCTTAGACAAGGTCGCTAATGGTCGCTCGCGTGGAAAAACAGTCCTCAGCTTTAAGAAATAAAAAGGAAAAGACAATGTCATATCTTACAACTAAAACTCAATACATCACTGTCCAAGGAAATCAAATCGCCTATCGCGAACTCAGCAAAGGCAAATCAAAACTGCCTCTTCTGATGCTGGTCCATTTGGCAGCAACCCTCGACAACTGGGATCCAAAACTCTTGGACTTGATTGCTGAAAAACACCATGTGATTGTAGTCGACCTTCCTGGTGTGGGAGCTAGTCAAGGAAAAGTGGCCCCAACCATTCCTGGAATGGCTGAGCAGACGATTGCCTTTATTCAATCCCTTGGTTACGATAAAATCAATCTCCTAGGTCTTTCTATGGGAGGGATGATTGCCCAAGAAATGGTCCGAATCAAGCCTGATTTGGTCAATCGTCTCATTATAGCAGGAACAGGACCTCGAGGTGGAAAAGAGATTGATAAGGTCACAGGGAAAACATTTAACTATATGTTTAAAGCTGGACTCGAGCGCATCGATCCTAAACGCTATATCTTCTATAACCATGATGAACAAGGAAAAATCGAAGCTTTGAAAGTTCTCGGACGAATGGGAATGCGAACCAAGGAATTTGCGGACAAAGACATGAGTGTGCCTGGTTTCTTGACGCAACTCAAAGCTATTAAACGTTGGGGGAAAGATACTCAAGACGACCTAAGATTTATCACCCAACCAACCTTAATCGTCAACGGGGACAAGGATATGCAAGTTCCAACGGAAAATTCCTATGATATGCATGAGAAAATAAAAGATAGTAAGCTGATCATCTATCCAAATGCTGGTCACGGTTCGATCTTCCAATATGCAGAGGAGTTTTCAAAAGAACTCATTGCTTTCTTGGAGGACTAATATGGTCAAAACGATTCTGATTACAGGTGCTACTGACGGTATCGGTAAACATTTGGCAAAGAAATTAGCCAGTGAAGGCCATCAGGTCATCCTCCATGGTCGCAATCCTCAAAAACTTGAGCTGGCGCTTCAAGAGGTTCGGGCCGTTTCCTTGAGAGGCAGAGTTTCGAGCTACTTGGCAGATTTTTCAAAATTAGACGATGTTTATCGATTTGTAGGGGAAATCAAGCGAGACTTTCAAAGGATCGATGTCTTGTTTAACAATGCAGGCCTGTATGCAGGAAAAGAACGAAAAGCGAGTGCTGAAAATGTCGAGTTGACTTTTATGTTATCCGTTCTCGTTCCCTATCTGTTAACAACTGAGCTAAGCCCCTTGTTAGAAAAATCGGCTGACGGCCGTGTCATTAATACCTCTTCCTATATGCATCATTTTGCCAAGGTCAAGGATTTGGACTTTGGATTTGAGAAAGAATACAATCCAGGATTGGCCTATAATAATTCTAAACTCTATACCATTTGGATGACACGCTATCTAGCAAGAGATTTCTTTTTAAAAGGTTCAAATATCACTATTAATGCCTACCATCCTGGTCTTATCTCGACTAACTTAGGGAATAACTCTAGTGATGAAAAAACGAAGAAGTCCCTCTTTGGACGCCTGATGAAATCTCTCTCAAAAGATCTAGATCAGGGAATCGAAACAGGCTATTATCTCACCTTATCAGAGGAAGTCAGGGGCTTGACTGGCTACTACTTTGATGAAAAGAAAGTTAAGTCTGTATCTGAAAAAGGCTACAC
>CAJPKC010000175.1 GCA_905370255.1 Streptococcus oralis | reverse complement strand
CTCTGAAATTCGCCACTTGTCCGTACATCTAGGAATTTCTTGCCCTTATCCAGTTCGTCTTCTAGTTGGTACCATTGAATATTGTCGCTTAAACCTTCGATAAAGTTCAAGGCTGCGTAGCCCAGCATATTGACGGAATCCTTAGCAGAGCCAAATGGTGGCGCATAGGTGAACTCCAATTCTGGTAAGTCAAAGACGGTGAGATTTCCCTTGATAGCAGTTGCTAGGATATCGATTCGCTTGTCAACACCTTTCTTCCCAACTCCTTGGGCACCATAGATTTTTCCAGTGTTTGGGTCAAAGAGGAGTTTCAAGGTAATATCAGTAGCTCCTGGATAATAACCAGCATGATCTTTCCCGCTGACATGAAGTGCCTTGTAAGGAAGTTGATTCATGGTAAGGATACGCTCGCTAAGACCAGTCGAAGCAGCTGTCATATTAAAGGCACGAACGATCGCAGTGCCGATACTGCCTTTGTTTGTACGACCAAGTCCTGCGATGACGTCCGCCACTTGGCGTCCTTGACGATTGGCAGGAGAAGCGAGTGAGATGAGAGCGTCTTGGCCCGTAATCTCTTGCTTAACAACGATGGCATCCCCAACCGCAAAAATATCTTTATGACTGGTTTCGTAGTTTTCATCGACCAGGATTCCGCCACGAAGTCCCAGTTCAATCCCCGCAGCTTTGGCCAGACTGTTTTCAGGTTCAACACCGACAGAAAGGATGGTGAGGTCAGAAGTAATCTTTTGACCATTTTCGAGAACGATGATTTTTCCTTGTTCTTCAAATCGAGTCGCAGATTGGGAAGTGATAACACGAACGCTGTTTTTAACCAATTCTGCTTGGACAAAGGCTGCCATTTCTTGATCTAATGGTGGCAAGACATGAGGAGCTTTTTCGACGATGGTGACATGCAAGCCACGTTTTGCCAGGTTTTCAGCCATTTCAAGCCCGATAAAACCTGCACCGATGACGACAGCTTCTTTTGGATGCTTGTCCAAGGCTGCCATAATTTCATCGAGATCGGGAACATTGCGGAGCGTATAGGCATTCTTAGCTTCTGCCAAGCCATCAATGGCAGGAAAAAATGGCTTAGCTCCTGGGGAGAGAATCAACTTATCGTAGCCTTCTGTGAATTCCTGTCCATCATGGCGGACAGTCACAGTATGCTCTGCTGGCGAAATGCTGATGACCTCATGGAAAGGACGTACATCCAGATTAAAGCGTGACTTGAGACTTTCAGGGGTTTGGACTAATAAACTATCACGGTTTGCAATTTCGCCTGAAACATAGTAAGGAAGTCCGCAGTTTGCAAAGGAAACAAAGGGACCTTTCTCAAAAATAGTGATTTCAGCGTCTTCTAAGAGACGTCTGAGACGGGTTGCTGCAGACATACCGCCTGCAACTCCTCCAATAATGATAATTTTCATTAATTTTCTCCCTCTTGTTCTATATGATCTTGCCTGTCCAAGCGCTCATACCACCTCGGACGTTGATAACATCATAGCCTTTTTTCTTGAGCTTTTTAGCAGCCATCTTGCTTCGAACACCAGAATGACAAATGACATAAAGTGTTTCATTTGTCGCAGGTGTGTAAGCTCCGATTTCGGTTAGAGGAACATTCTTGGCGTTTTTGATATGGCCTCTACGGAATTCCGTAGGCGTCCGCACATCCAGTAGCTGAATTGGTTCCTTGAGTTTAGCTTCTAATTCGCTGGTAGAAATACTATCAATTTTTGTAAATAAGTGAAACATAGGCACCTCCGATATACCCTTATGGGGTATATTAAACCACTAAGCAACGCTTTTGTCAAGCAAGTTGAATTGATTAGTATTGTTTCTTTTTCAGTATACAAGATGCCAACTTACAAACTAAAGAGTTGGTTGATAGGTTAATGAATAGAACCTGTCTTATTTATTCAACAACTACTTGTCTAGAAAATTACCTTTTCTGAAAACAGACCACATGCCCTGTTGTAAAATGAAGTGCAACACAAAAGACATGTTCATCTGATATACTAGAGTTGCGAAAAACAGTATAAAGGAAGATGAACATGTCTGCTAATTATCCTACCACAAATCAATCCTACAAGTACTTATCTGAAGCTGAACGAGGGAAATTGAAGCTTATTTAAGCGTAGGACTCAAACCTGCTTACAACCTACAAATCGCTACTGAAAATCAGTTCGTCCTTCACGATGACATCTATCAAAATCCAACAGATACCAGAACGCTGTTGCCATTTTTAGAAACCTATACACATGAGTTAAAAAGAGCTGTCGCCGATGCGGGATACGGTAGCGTGGAGATTCTTCTTACCTTAGATAGGATGGGTATTGAGCATTTTATTAAATATAGTCTTTTTGACAAGGAACAGAAGAAAAATACAAAGAATCTGATAGGAATCTGGATAATTGGACTTACGATGAAACAACTGATACCTACACCCATCCAGAGAGTTGGGTATACCAGTTTGATCACCTCAAACATAGGCATAGCACAACAGGTTTTAGACAGGAAAATATGGTTTATAAGGCAGAACAAGCTGACTTGGCTCCATAAAAGGGGCTCTATGTGAATGAGAGGTATCAGCTCTTAAAAGTAAAAGAAATCCAAGCGTCAGGTAATAAATGACATGGGATTAGTACTCATGGCCAATAATCTCCTCAAATACAATAAGAAAACTACTCAAAATTAAAAAGCTAGAGGTCCATAATTGGAAATCTCTAGCTTTTTTGTGGCTGAGAACAATGTTGTCCCAGACTATTTTTTACAGTGACTATTCGTTTTCTTCTTTTTTCTTTAGACCAAAGAAGGCTAAGACGGATGTCAACAGAGCGAGCATGTAGATAGCAGGAGAGTCGGAAGTTCCTGTTTCTGGTAGAGTAGCAGCTGCTGGTTTAAATGTTTTTGCTGAGGTGAAGGACAGGTGATGGTTGTTGGCCTTGATCTGTGTATCGTCCTTAGCAGATGTAAAAGTATTCTTTGTTTGGCTAGCTAGTTGATTAGGAGAATTCGTACCAACTAGAGCTGGAATATATGTTTGATCCATTTTACCGGTAGATGGGATAACTGGTTGGTTATTGCTTCCTGGGTAGGACTTAGGATTAGCAGGATCTGTTCCTTGTTTGATTTCCTCAATATCTGCCACACCATCTCCATCTGTATCTTTGCTAGCAGAAATAGAAATGGTACGAGAATTTGGATTGATGGTTGCATAGGCTGTGAGATCTGCCTTAGCAAGGTAATCTGCAAAGGCAACGTCCATGGAAGGACCTTCCTCACGAGCTCCACCTAACATGGTGTAGCCATCCCCACCTGCTGCTAAGAAGTCATTAGTAGTCAAGTAATAATCTTTAGCAAGGTTGAGCGGTTCATATTGACCAGTTTCTGGATTTTTAATTTCGATATAGAGGACGCGTTTTTCAGCTGGTAGGGTTGTATCGTAATAAACTTTTGCTCCAGAGACTTGGAGGAAGCCACCGCTTGGTTCAAGAAGGGGTTGACCGTTTTCGTCAAGAACGGTTTTGCCATCTTTTTCTTGTAAAATGGATCCAAGAGATTTAGCAAACATATCAGCAATATCCTGACCAGTTACTTTAATTTGAGAGATGGTATTCCCAAATGGAAGAACAGCAATGACGCTTCCTTTAGTGATTGGCTTGTCTTTGGCAATGGTTTCGCGCAAGCCTCCACCGTTAGTTACAGCGAGGTCAGTCTTATGACTAAATCCGGTTTGACCATATTCGTAGAGGGCATCCGCTACGACATTTCCAAGGTTGGTCTCGCGGACACGGACATTTTCCCGTTGACCATTTAGTTCTACAGGACTATTGTCACGAACGATTTTTGCATTCTCGGCATCGTATTGTTCCTTGATCTTTTGGACCATGGCAGCTACTTTTGCATTTGGTACTACATTTTTTGTTGAAGCAGCTGAAATTTGTTGAGGATTTCCAAGTAATTGGTTGGCTTGGTAGGTGATTTTCCCAATATTGTTCAGGTAGCTACCGGTTTGGTTATAGGTTACATTGTCTCCATAAGTGGTTGATTGAACAGTATGGGAATGCCCATCAATAACGGTGACACGTTTTCCTATCAGTTTTGAGTCATTAGAAAGTTCTTCAGCTAAGGTAGAACCTAGCCATTTGATTGGTGTAGTAGTATCTACTCCCAAGTGAGCAAGGACAACATAGTTTTTGTAAGTCTTGCCTTCAGCAGTCGCGCGTGATTCAATCTAATCTATGACCTTGTTTACTTCTGAAATAGGATCTGTACAGGTAACACCTTGGACAATCTTAGGGCGAGTTTTAGTGGCTGTTTAAGGCGTTGTCACCCC
>CAJPKC010000174.1 GCA_905370255.1 Streptococcus oralis | reverse complement strand
AAGGATCTAAAATCCGAGAAAATGGAGTGATGGAAGGAATGTTAGAGTCCGATGTAAAAAGAATGCGTATAAATTGAAATAATAAAAAAGTAGAAAGACAGAGAAATATGACCATTCAAGAAGAAATTAAAAAACGCCGTACCTTTGCCATTATCTCCCACCCGGACGCGGGGAAAACAACCATCACTGAGCAATTGCTCTATTTTGGGGGAGAGATTCGTGAGGCAGGTACTGTAAAAGGGAAGAAAACAGGAAACTTTGCTAAGTCAGACTGGATGGATATCGAGAAACAACGTGGGATTTCAGTCACGTCATCTGTTATGCAGTTTGACTACGATGGGAAACGGGTAAACATCCTAGACACTCCAGGACACGAGGACTTTTCAGAAGATACCTATCGTACCTTGATGGCGGTGGATGCTGCGGTCATGGTAGTAGACTCTGCCAAGGGTATCGAGGCCCAAACCAAGAAATTGTTTGAGGTTGTGAAACACCGTGGCATTCCAGTCTTTACCTTTATGAACAAGCTGGACCGTGACGGTCGTGAGCCACTGGACCTCTTGCAAGAATTGGAAGAAGTCTTGGGAATTGCGAGTTACCCAATGAACTGGCCGATTGGGATGGGGAAAGCCTTTGAAGGACTTTATGACCTTTATAACCAACGTCTGGAACTTTATAAAGGGGATGAACGTTTTGCCAGCCTAGAAGATGGCGATAAACTCTTTGCTAGCAACCCTTTCTATGAGCAAGTGAAAGATGATATTGAGCTTTTGAATGAAGCAGGAAATGAATTCTCAGAGGAAGCCATTCTTGCAGGTGATTTGACACCAGTCTTCTTTGGCTCGGCCTTGACTAATTTTGGGGTGCAGACCTTCCTTGAAACTTTCCTCAAGTTTGCTCCAGAACCTCATGGACACAAGAAAACAGACGGTGAACTTGTCGACCCTTATGATAAGGATTTCTCAGGATTTGTCTTTAAAATCCAAGCCAACATGGACCCTCGACACCGTGACCGTATCGCATTTGTTCGTATTGTATCGGGTGAATTTGAGCGTGGTATGAGTATCAATTTGCCTCGTACTGGTAAGGGAGCTAAACTTTCTAATGTCACACAATTTATGGCGGAAAGTCGTGAAAATGTAACTAATGCCGTAGCTGGAGATATTATTGGGGTTTATGATACAGGTACCTACCAGGTTGGAGATACGTTAACTGTTGGGAAAAACAAGTTTGAGTTTGAACCACTACCAACCTTCACGCCTGAGATTTTCATGAAGGTTTCACCTAAGAACGTTATGAAACAAAAATCCTTCCACAAGGGAATGGAACAGTTGGTACAAGAAGGAGCCATCCAGCTTTATAAGAATTACCAAACAGGTGAGTATATGCTAGGTGCTGTTGGACAACTCCAGTTCGAAGTCTTTAAACACCGTATGGAAGGCGAGTATAACGCTGAAGTTGTCATGACTCCAATGGGTAAAAAGACAGTTCGTTGGATTAAACCAGAAGATTTAGATGAACGTATGTCTTCAAGCCGAAACATCTTGGCCAAAGACCGCTTTGACCAACCTGTCTTCCTTTTCGAAAATGACTTTGCCCTCCGCTGGTTTGCGGACAAGTATCCAGATGTGGAGTTGGAAGAAAAGATGTGATTCAGTAAGTCTACTTGATTGCAAAGCAATCTAAGTAGACTACGGCAAGTCCTATAAGACTTGCCTAACTGCCTCACTAACTGAGTTTTACAAATGGAATCGATTTATAAAACTCAGTGTCGTAATCTAATAAACACTAAACACTAAGCGCTAAGAGTGTTTACCTAAACGCTTCATTAGGTAAAACCCACGAATGGTATCGGTTCGTGGGTTTTGCCGTCGTAACAGAAAGGAAGCAGTCTAGCTACCTGCTTTACTAACTCCGTGTTGCCACTTCTCACACTTAATTCGTGTTTCGTTCTTGAATAGACAAAAAAGACTAGAAATTAGATAGATTTCTAGTCTTTTTATTTTAAATTATATTAGTAGTGGAACCTTCATTTATTGAAAAGCATCTATACCAACAACCTTGATAAGGAATGTAAGGAGGATAAGCAATAGAATGCTGACTCCATTAATTACTAAATGGAGGAAGATAGACATCTCTAGTCGTTTGGTGCGATAAGCAGTCCAAGTTAGTACTGCAGACATCCAGCCATAGATCAAGAAAGAAGGAAGATTATTTGGTATATGGGCTATAGTGAAGAGAAACCAACCGAAAATATATCCAATTTTCTCGTATCCTTCGAAGAGTTTAGTAGGGATGATACCTCGACAGATAACTTCCTCACAAATAGGTGCCACTATTGCAACCACGAAAATGCTGGAAATTAGAGAGCTTTCTGACATGATGCTATTGATAGCCTCTTGATTCGAAGTAGTTGTTTGCTTCAGAAGTTGTAACCAAATCGCACCAATCAGATTTCCTGTGACAATGGCTACATAACTAAGAGCAATTCGAGGGGCGTCATTAATAGTAAAGAGTTTTGATTTTAGATTTAATAACTTACTTTTGTGAGCACCATATAAAAAGAGTGTAACAATAGCAGTAGATACAAGCCCCACTATTAGAGATGACCAGATAGATCCAAGTTGAGTTTTTTGAAGTAACATTAAAGTCACGATAGGAACTTGCGATAGGGCCATTGCCACAAGAAAGATTCCTAGCCAAATCAATCGTTTACGATAATCTTTAAAAAAATTCATTCATATATCTCCTAAAAAATTTATTTCATTATAGCATACTTCTGACAGGAATTCTATTAACTACCAGAACATAAGCGTAGATAAAACAAGTAAGATGTTTCGAATTAAATGACTATAGAAGGATAAATCTTGTCTTAAGGTTTTAGGAAATAAAAAGTTTAGAAAGCTGACTCCCAAAAGGATATAAAAACTGACAGAAAATATGGTTAAAGGATTGTGCAGAAAAAATAAACTAAGAAAGATAAGGGTTGTTAGCCTGCCTGTCTTTTTATGAGTTGGTAATTTTCTCCATTTGTTTAACGGCAGAAAGGTAGCAATATCAAGTCCGAAAAGGAAGAAGAAGGAGATTAGCAATAAGTCCACGATTTCCTTTTGTAGTAGAGTTTCAGTACTTATGTTTTCAAATAAGATAAGACTTACTCCGGTAAGGTTAATGATAACCATACTACTATACAATAAAAAGAAAGAGCGGCTAGTATTGCGCAAATGACTACTCACATGATTATGAACTGAAAGATAGTGGATAAATGTACAAATACTAGATAATATCAGTAGAAGGAATAAAAAGTAAAAGTAGGATTGCTTGAGAGTTAGAGAAATTCCAGACCAAAATACACAGCTACAGAGTCCAAGATATGCTATGGATCCCAATAAGAGAAACTGGATTGATTTTCTAATTTTTTTCATAAATAAACCCCTACGTTTTTTTAACATTATAACGAAAAGGTTTCACAAAAAAACTACTCTTTCTCAAGTGTCCTTTTTTGTCTCTCAACTGTCTTTTTCTATTTTTAGATAAAAAAACACACCCTGCAGCTATTTCGTGCAAGATGTGTTTTTTTGTTAATAAAATTTCTAACGTTTAGACCAGGTTCGTTTCATAAAGAGTAATATGATAGGATAAATTTCAAGACGTCCTGCAATCATTGCAAAGGATAGGAGGAGTTTTGAAAATGGACTAAAAATTGAGAAACTTGCAGTTGTTCCGAGAATTGGGCCGATATTGTTAAAGCAACTGAAAACGGCACTCGTAACAATCATTAAATTGTCAGCATCTAAACTGATAATGAATATTAAGCTGAGTAGAATCATGACGTAAACTACAAAGTACTTGAGAATCTTGTGCTGGGTATCCTTATCAATTACCGTTTGGTTAACATGGAGAGTTAAAACACGGTGAGGGGATATGGTAGACAAAAATTGATTTTTAGCAATTTTAGCTAGAATAACTCCACGCATCACTTTGAGACCACCAGCAGTAGATCCAGCAGAACCACCAATCGCCATCAGCATCAGTAAAATATATTGTGAAAACAAAGGCCAATTTGTAATGTTGCCATAACCGAAACCAGTTGTAGTGATGATATTAGAAACTTGGAAGAAGGCCATCTCAAAACTTTGTGAAACGCCACTATAAAGGTGGAGTGTATTGAGAGTAATTAAGCCGGTAGAAACGACGACAATCAAGAGATAAGCACGAAGCTCCTCATCGAAAAAGAATTCCTTAACTCGACGAAGCATGAGATAGTAGTAGAGGTTGAAATTGACACCAAACATCAAGACCCCAACACTCGTCAGATAGGTAATGAGAGAACTATTATAG
>CAJPKC010000173.1 GCA_905370255.1 Streptococcus oralis | reverse complement strand
ACTCAAAAAAACAGCGGTACCTACTACTTTATGTCCCAACAGAGGAAGTAGAAGAGCTGGTAAATCGTTTATGAAAAGATAAATTTATCAAGAAAGTGATAGGTTGTCATATTCAAGAATTGGAAACTCCTTTCGTTGGGAACCTATATAAAACTAGCGAAAACGTTATCATTTAAAAAGTGAGAGAAACTTGTTGACAATTTTCTGATAATTCGGTATATTCTTAACATGTAATTTAAATTGAACATTAAAAGGAGATAAACATGAAGAAAAAATTTGCATTGTCACTTGTAGCTCTTGCAAGTACAGCTCTTTTAGCAGCTTGTGGGGAAGTGAAGTCAGGAGCTTCAAACACAACTGGTAACCCAATTGATGAAAAAGTTGTAAAAATTGGTTTCAACTTCGAAGAGACTGGAGCAGTAGCTGCTTACGGTACATCTGAACAAAAGGGTGCTCAACTTGCAGTTGATCAAATCAATGCTGCTGGTGGTGTTGATGGAAAACAAATCGAAGTTGTAGATAAAGATAACAAATCTGAAACTGCTGAAGCGGCTTCAGTTTCTACAAACCTTGTTACTCAATCAAAAGTAGCAGCTATCGTAGGGCCTGCGACTTCTGGAGCAACTGCTGCTGCAGTGGCAAACGCTACTCAAGCTGGTGTGCCATTAATCTCGCCAAGTGCTACTCAAGATGGTTTGACAAAAGGACAAGACTTCCTCTTCATCGGAACATTCCAAGATAGTTTCCAAGGAAAAATCATCTCAAACTACGTTTCAAACAAATTGAACGCTAAGAAAGTGGTCTTGTATACAGATAACTCAAGTGACTACGCTAAAGGAATTGCAAAATCTTTCCGTGATTCATTCACAGGTGAAATCGTAGCAGACGAAACATTTGTATCAGGTGATACAGACTTCCAAGCAGCTTTGACAAAAATCAAAGATAAAGACTTTGATGCAATCGTATTGCCAGGTTACTACACAGAAGCTGGTAAGATTGTAAACCAAGCTCGTGGTATGGGAATTGATAAGCCAATCATCGGTGGTGACGGATTTAACGGTGCAGAATTTGTTCAACAAGCAACTGCTGAACGCGCATCAAATATCTACTTCATCTCAGGATTCTCAACTACTGTTGATGTTTCAGATAAAGCAAAAGCCTTCCTTGAAGCTTACCGTGCAAAATATAACGAAGATCCTTCAACATTTGCAGCTCTTGCTTATGACTCAGTTTACCTTGTAGCAAATGCAGCAAAAGGTGCAAAAACTTCAGTTGATATCAAGAACAATCTTGCTAAAACACAAAACTTCGAAGGTGTTACAGGTCAAACAAGCTTTGATGCAGATCACAACACTGTGAAAACAGCCTTCATGATGACCATGAATAATGGTAAAGTAGAAGCGGCAGAAGTCGTAAAACCTTAATCTTATAGATATCGTAAATGGGGAATGAGCTTTTACTCACTCCCTGTTTCGGTGTTTATAAAGGGATTATTTTTATAAAATCCTAAAAATAAAACTTAGAAAGAGTGAACCATATGCTTCAACAACTTGTCAATGGTTTAATCTTGGGTAGTGTCTATGCCTTGCTAGCCCTGGGTTATACTATGGTTTATGGAATTATCAAGCTTATTAACTTTGCCCATGGTGATATCTATATGATGGGTGCTTTCATGGGTTATTTCTTGATTAATTCCCTCCATTTAAATTTCTTTTTAGCCTTAATTTTGTCCATGATTGGTTCAGCTATTCTCGGTGTTATCATCGAGTTTCTAGCCTACCGTCCACTCCGACATTCAACTCGTATCTCTGTATTGATTACTGCTATCGGGGTATCCTTCTTGCTTGAGTATGGAATGGTCTATCTAGTAGGTGCCAATACACGTGCCTTCCCTCAAGCAATCCAAACAGTTCGTTATGACTTGGGTCCAATCAGTCTAACAAATATTCAATTGTTGATTTTGACAGTTTCGATTGTCTTGATGATTCTTTTGCAACTCATCGTGCAAAAAACAAAAATGGGGAAAGCTATGCGTGCCGTATCTGTAGATAGTGATGCAGCTCAATTGATGGGGATTAACGTAAACCGTACAATCAGTTTCACCTTTGCCTTAGGTTCAGCTCTTGCTGGTGCAGCAGGTGTCTTGATTGCCCTTTACTACAACTCTCTTGAACCATTGATGGGAATGACTCCGGGTATTAAATCATTCGTGGCTGCCGTTTTAGGTGGTATCGGTATTATTCCTGGTGCAGCTCTTGGAGGTTTTGTAATCGGACTATTGGAAACTTTTGCAACAGCCTTCGGAATGTCAGATTTCCGTGATGCTATCGTGTACGGAATCTTGCTATTGATCTTGATTGTTCGTCCAGCTGGTATCCTTGGTAAGAATGTGAAAGAGAAGGTGTAAACAATGAAAGAAAATTTAAAAGTTAATATTCTCTGGTTGCTCCTTTTGTTGCTTGGATATGGTGTGATTAGCTTATTAGTTTCGTTTGGTATTTTAAACCTTTTCCATATTCAGATTCTAGAACAAATCGGTATCAATATTATTCTTGCAGTTGGACTTAACCTTATCGTTGGTTTTTCTGGTCAATTTTCTCTTGGACATGCTGGGTTCATGGCTATCGGTGCCTATGCAGCAGCCATTATTGGTTCTAAATCACCAACCTATGGTGCCTTTTTTGGAGCAATGTTGCTTGGTGCTATCATTGCTGGTTTGGTTGCCTTGGTCGTTGGAATTCCTACCCTTCGTTTGAAGGGGGACTATCTTGCAGTTGCGACACTTGGGGTTGCTGAAATTATCCGTATCCTAATCGTCAATGGTGGTGATTTAACAAACGGAGCTGCTGGTATCCTTGGTATTCCAAACTTTACTAATTGGCAAATGGTATACATTTTTGCCGTGATTACGACAATTGCAACGCTGAATTTCCTTCGTAGTCCAATCGGTCGTTTAACCTTGTCTGTTCGTGAAGATGAAATTGCAGCTGAATCTGTCGGGGTCAATACAACAAAAATCAAAATTATCGCATTTGTATTTGGAGCTATGACTGCAAGTATTGCAGGTTCCCTTCAAGCAGGATTTATCGGTTCTGTTGTGCCTAAGGATTATAGCTTTATCAATTCTATCAACGTTTTAATTATCGTTGTATTTGGTGGCTTGGGATCAATTACAGGAGCAATTGTCGCTGCGATTGTTCTTGGTATTTTGAATATGTTCCTTCAAGATGTGGCTAGCGTTCGTATGATTATCTATGCTTTGGCCTTGGTACTCGTTATGATTTTCAGACCAGGTGGTCTTCTTGGAACATGGGAATTGAGCCTATCAAGACTCTTTAAAAAAGGTAAGAAGGAGGGACAAAACTAATGGCATTACTTGAAGTAAAACAGTTAACCAAGCATTTTGGTGGTCTGACTGCTGTTGGAGATGTAACTCTTGAATTGAATGAAGGTGAACTTGTTGGCTTGATTGGACCGAACGGAGCTGGGAAAACAACTCTTTTCAACTTGCTGACAGGAGTTTATGAACCAAGTGAAGGAACAGTAACCTTAGATGGTCACTTATTAAATGGCAAGCAACCCTATAAAATTGCTGCTCTTGGTTTAGGGCGTACCTTCCAAAACATCCGCCTTTTTAAAGACTTGACAGTTTTGGATAACGTTCTTATTGCATTTAGTAACCATCATAAACAACATGTTTTTGCAAGTTTCTTGCGCTTACCAGCTTTTTATAAGAATGAAGAAGAATTAAAAGCCAAAGCCTTAGAATTACTAAAAATCTTTGATTTAGATGGTGATGCTGAAACTTTAGCTAAAAACTTAGCTTATGGTCAACAACGTCGTTTGGAGATTGTTCGTGCTCTTGCCACAGAACCTAAAATTCTTTTCTTGGATGAGCCTGCAGCGGGAATGAATCCACAAGAAACGGCAGAATTGACTGAGTTGATTCGTCGTATCAAAGATGAATTCAATATTACTATCATGCTGATTGAACATGATATGAACTTGGTCATGGAGGTTACTGAGCGTATCTATGTTCTTGAGTACGGTCGTTTGATTGCTCACGGGACACCAGATGAAATCAAGAGTAATAAACGTGTTATCGAAGCTTATCTTGGAGGTGAAGCCTAATGTCTATGTTAAAAGTTGAAAACCTCTCAGTACACTACGGTATGATTCAAGCTGTACGTGATGTAAGCTTTGAAGTCAATGAAGGAGAAGTTGTTTCTCTTATCGGTGCTAACGGTGCAGGTAAAACAACTATTCTTCGTACTCTATCAGGACTTGTTCGTCCAAGTTCTGGTCGAATTGAATTTTTGAGTCAAGAAATCCAAAAGATGCCTGCACA
>CAJPKC010000172.1 GCA_905370255.1 Streptococcus oralis | reverse complement strand
AGTTGTGTAATCAACTGGATTTGCAATCACTTCATCGTCGATAGAATCACCAAGATGGCTATCATCTTCGTCACCAATTGGTGTTTCAAGAGAAACTGGTTCTTGCGCAATCTTTAAAATTTCACGAACCTTATCAGGTGTCATATCCATACGTTCAGCAATTTGCTCAGGTGTAGGATCTTGTCCCAACTCTTGAAGAAGGTTACGCTGCTCACGAACAAGCTTGTTGATAGTTTCTACCATGTGAACTGGGATACGGATGGTACGAGCTTGGTCAGCAATGGCACGGGTAATAGCCTGACGGATCCACCAAGTTGCATAAGTTGAGAATTTGAATCCTTTTGAATAGTCAAACTTATCAACGGCCTTCATCAATCCCATATTTCCTTCTTGAATCAAGTCAAGGAACTGCATACCGCGTCCAACATAGCGTTTCGCGATAGACACTACCAAACGAAGGTTAGCCTCTGCTAGACGTTGTTTCGCTTCAACATCTCCTGCTTCAACGGCAAGAGCCAATTCTTTTTCTTCTTCGTTAGTAAGAAGAGGTACGACACCAATTTCCTTCAAGTACATACGAACAGGGTCATTGACTTTGGCAGATGTTGAACCAATTAAGTCTTCATCGCTAAGTTCTGGTTCTTCCTCTGTACTTAAGACACGTTCACTCGGATTTCCTTCGTTATCAGTGATTGCAATACCTGCATCTTGAATCCGTTGCAAAAGGTTCTCAATGCCTTCTACATCAAGAGCAAAAGGAATTACAAGGACATTGTTAATTTCATCATCTGTCGCAGTACCAGTTTTCTTATGGTTACGAATAAATTCTGCAACTTGGACATCAAAAGTTGTTACTTCTTTTTGTTTTTTTGCCATTCTTACTCCATTCTTCTTTTTTGGGCAATTAAGCGTTCAAGCTCTTCTAAAGCAGCATCTGTGTCGCCTACATGACTAGCTTCCTGAACTTTCTTTTTAATTTGCAAGTTTTGTTGATTCAAAAGAGCACGATTCCGAGACTCTTCTACTTCTTTTAACTCTTCTGGAGACATCTCAGAAGGTAGATCCAAGGCTAACACTTGGTACCAAGCATTTTCCACTTCTCTAGTCTGATTTGCCAAGTCTTCAGAAGAAATCGAACCATGATCAATCAAGAGTCCATACAAGGTCTGAAACTCTGGAGTTTCAAATACAAAATCATCTCTCAGACGATAATCATTCAACACAAGGGGATGCTCCATCATACGATAAAGAATATGTGCTTCAGCTCTCATGACTGCCGTCAATTGTTTAGAAACCGACATAGTAATTGGTGTCGGATTAACAACTTGCTTAACCTTCTCTTGTCTCTGTCTAACACGACTTTCATTAATAATGTGCTCAACTTGTTGATAATCAAAAGATGGTAAATGATCCGTCAACAAATGAATATAGGTGTTCTGGGCTGTGATAGAAGGTTCTTTGACGATAAGAGGTGCAATTTTCTCGATAAAATCAATCTGTGCTTGAAGATTTTCACTATTACTAGGTTTGTAATGATGGATATAAAACTCAATCGGACTGATTCGAGTATTGGATAAAAGATAAGCCAAATCCTCTGGAGAATTCTTTTGTAAATACTCATCAGGGTCCATTGCATCAGGAATCTGGACAATTTGAACAGGTAAATCTCCCAATTCCTCTAGTGCTTTAGCAGTTGCAGCTTGTCCTGCCTTATCACCATCATAAGTGATAATCACTTTTTTTGTAAAGCGTTTGAGATGTTCGACGTGTTCAGCAGTCAAGGCCGTTCCCATGGAAGCTACTGCATTTTCAATACCAGCACGGTAGGCTGCAATAACATCCATAAAGCCTTCCATCAGATAAATTTCAGGAGCTTTACCTGAGCCTTTTTTTACCCTATCCAAATGATATAATTCGTAACTCTTGTTAAAAATCGCCGTCGCTCGACTATTTTTATACTTGGCAGTTTGAGAATCTGTCTCTTGCCAAATCCGTCCAGAGAAAGCAATTACCTTTCCTTGGTCGTTTGAGAGTGGAAATATAATCCGGTTATGGAAAGTATCAAAAAATTGGTTACTCTCAGATAGATAAAATAGACCTGAATCCAGCAAGTCCTTCTCACTATAATCGTCTGCTAAACGCTGATAAAGATAAGAGCGTTCTGCTGGAGCTAGACCAATCATAAAGTGTTTAATGACATCATCAGTCAAGCCACGTTTATAGAGATAGTTTCTCGCCTCCTCACCCATTTTAGTCGTCATTAGGATTGCATGATAAAAGCGTGCAGCCTTGTCATGCATATCGTAGAGATTTTGATGGGGTGACGTGTGTGGGACAGGGTTATGTGCAGGAGCTTCAAGGTGCATTCCGAGACGTTCGCCCAACATCCTTACCGCATCCGCAAAAGTTACTTGTTGATACTCTTCTATAAACTTAAAGACGTCTCCAGAACGACCACAACCAAAACAGTGGTAAAATTGCTTATCTTCGACCACGTTAAAGGAAGGGGTCTTTTCACCATGAAAAGGACAGAGCCCCAAAAAGTTCCGTCCAGATTTTTGTAAAGAAATCACTTCTCCTATGATTTCGACAATATTGGTATTGTTTTTGATCTCTTCGATGACTCTCTTGTCAACCATAGACAATACCTCCATTTTATCACAGTTTACTTTATATAGTATAGCTTATTTCTGAAAAAAAGTAAACCATTTCATACACTTTACATGCTTCTATTTCATAAGTTTCCACCTATCATGAAAAACTGAATCTTCTGAGCAAACCATTCTAATATTTGAAAGAAAAACAAAAGAAATAAAATCCTATTTCACTTGATCTTCGAGATTATTTTTCAATATTCTGCTAATATACTGACCATCTTTTCTACTAATACAAGCCGTTGCAAAAGTCATTGGTGCTTTATAAACTTCTCCTCTATATGATGGATCGGTCAAGACAGGCATAGAATAATAGGCGTTCTTTTTATTTTTAAGGTCAATAAACCATTTACCTCCTAGGTGTTTGCGAAAGGTTTCGCCGATATAAACTGTCAAATAATCCAACATCTTGCGGTCTGCTATCAAAGCATGGTGGTCATCGTAGTGAGCCAAGATCCAAGCCTCCAAATCATCCAAAGACTGTATGCTATAGTCTAAATGAAGGCCTTGTTCCTCAGCAAACTCCATAGTAAAATAGTCCATCTTAAATCCAATCTGAAAAATCCATTCCTGAAAATCGTCTTGTGTGTATGCCATGTTTTATCTCCTTACTCCTCTATCAAAGTTTAAGATTCTTAGATTGATTATATTATAAAGTAAAATTGACGAAAAGAGAAATATAAATAATATTTTAAAACAACAAAAAAACTTAGAAGTAAAAATTCCACTTCCAAGTTTTTATATCAATTATTTAAAATCATCTACTCAAATAGTTGATAGTAATCTGAAATCTTCATCTTGGCTTTTTCATCCTTATTCAAATCTTGGATGATTTGTCCATCTTTCATAACAATCAAGCGATTTCCATACTTGAGAGCATCTTCCATATGGTGGGTAATCATCAATGCTGTTAGATGGTCCTTGCTGACAAAGTCATCTGTCAATTCCATCAAGGCCACACTTGTTTTAGGGTCAAGGGCTGCCGTATGTTCATCCAACAAAAGAAGTTCAGGACGTTTCAAGGTTGCCATCAAGAGGCTCAAGGCCTGTCTTTGTCCACCTGACAAGAATTCAATCGGTGTATCCAAGTGTTTTTCTAGACCATTTCCGACTTTCTCAATGGTTTCTTGAAATTCTTCCTTGTAAGCTGATAGTCTTCTCGGAAAAAGTCCACGTTTTTCACCACGAAACTTAGCAATCAAGAGATTTTCTGCAACTGTCATACGAGGGGCAGTTCCCATCTTAGGATCCTGAAAAACTCGAGAAAGATACTTGGCACGCTTTTCAGGGCTAAAATGAGTTACATCCTCGCCCATGATGCGAATGCTACCACTTGTCAAAGGTAGAGTCCCCGCAATGGTGTTAAAGAGGGTTGACTTCCCTGCTCCATTTCCACCCAATATCGTGATAAAGTCATGTTCATAAATTTCAAGTGAAACATCGTTTAGGATAATTTTTTCCTCGTCGAAGCCATTTTTCACAATTTTTGTGGCATTTTTTAATTCTACAATTGCTGTCATTTGCTTAATTTGACTCCTTTCAAGTATTTATCCTTAAGGGTTGGAATTACCAAGCAAGTTGCCAGGATAAGAGCACTGTACAAACGGAGGTAGCTAGTATTAAAGCCGAGAGCAATAACTCCCCATACCAAGAATTGGTAACTGATGGAACCAACTACAATGGTAACTAGGCGTTCTCCTAG
>CAJPKC010000171.1 GCA_905370255.1 Streptococcus oralis | reverse complement strand
TTTTAAACTTTAGAATGGTAAATCATCATCTGAAATGTTGATTGTCTCTCCATTGCTTAAGAATGGGTCAGACGCACCACCACCGAATGATGAAGTAGGAGTATTAAATTGATTAAAGTTATTCGTTTGATTTTGTTGGAATCCGCCGTGAGAGCTTTGATCATTAGCAGGGCGTTGTTCAGTAACATTACGTGATTCTAACAATGAGAAGTTCTCAGCTAGCACTTCAGTTACATAAACTTTTTGGCCTTGTTGGTTATCATAGCTACGAGTTTGAATACGTCCTTCAATTCCTACTAGTGAGCCTTTACGAGTGAAATTCGCAAAGTTTTCTGCAGCTTTACTCCACATTACGCAGTTAATAAAATCTGTCTCACGTTCACCATTTTGGTTTTTGAAACGACGTTCAACTGCAACCGTGAAGGTAGCATAAGCAGTTCCGCTTGAAGTATAACGTAAATCAACGGCACGTGTTAAGCGTCCAACTAATACAACATTATTAATCATTTAATTCTTACTCCTTTCAAGATTTATGTTTACTTATAATAAACAATTATGCTTCTAATTTAACGATCATGTGACGTAAGATGTCATTGTTGATTTTCGCTAAACGGTCGAATTCATCGATTGCAGCAGCATCTTCAGCAGTGATGTTCACTAAGTGATAGATACCTTCTTGGAAATCTTTAATTTCGTATGCAAAACGACGTTTCGCCCAGTCTTTTGATTCAACAACAACTGCTCCGTTGTCTGTTAAAACAGCATCAAATCTTGCAACCAATTCAGCTTTAGCAGCTTCATCGATGTTTGGACGGATGATATATAAAATCTCGTATTTTGATGTTTGACTCATTGACTGTCACCTCCTTATGGACTTTTGGCCTACTGAATTTTCAGCAAGCAAGGAGAGTATCATTTCTAATACTCACGTTCAATCATTATAGCAAACAAAGCTATAGAATGCAACAGAAAACCGCGCTGCAGAGGTGCTCAGGAAAGTTTGCCAGTAGCAAATCTGCAGCAAAAAAGTTTCGATATATCATATCTGATATGTAGCATATATGTTACAATTGGTTTATAAAGGAATGAGGGGGAGGAAAAGAGAATGGTGGATTATTTAAAACGGGTTTTTGACCGTCTTGACGCGAAATATGAGACTTTTAGAGATGATTTTGAGGCGGAATATTTTCTTCAGAAAAATGCCTTAGCGATGATCAGGCTGCGACATGACCCTGGTCTGACTCAGACGGAGTTTGCTAGAAACGCCGGTATGACGCAAGGAATTCTCTCTCGGCTCGAAAAAGGAAATTATATTCCTACGCTCGCGCATCTTCAAAAAATTGCAAGTAAAAATGGGTATGATTTAGACATTCGTTTTAAGAAAAAGAAGCGATAAATACGATGAAATCAACAAAAAACAGCTCCTACAGCCAAATGATATGCTCCCTCTAAAGTAGACACTTAAAAAAGTAAACTACTTTAGAGGGGGTATTTTTTAGATTGGCTAAGAAACATACGGCAAAAGAATTAGAACGATTCATAGAATTGTATTTAGATGGTGTGCCTTTTCGTGAGCTGCGTAGTGAATATGGTTTAAAGATTTCACCTGGAACATTTAATATGTATTTTTTGAACTATAAAGCAAATGGACCTTCTGCATTAGAAGATCGAGACGGGTTTAACACTTATACAAAGGAATTTAAAGAAAAGGTGGTTAAAGAGTTTTTAGAATCGAAAACCTATTTAAGAGTAATCGCAAGAAAATACAAAATTCCTTCTGCTAGAACTGTACGAAATTGGATTATTAAGTATACTAATGGTGAGGCCACGAAGGCCTACGATCCTAAGCCAGAGGTGTACACTATGAAATATAGAAAAACAACGCACGAAGAAAGAATCCTTATCGTCAAAGACTGTATTCAAAATCAATTAAACTATAAACAAACCGCACAGAAATATAACGTTTCTTACAACTTGGTGTATCAATGGGTAAAAAAATATCAAAAATATGGTCCTGATGGATTAATAGACAGTCGAGGGAAACGAAAACCAGAAAATATACAGACAGAAACTGAGCGTATTCGTGCAGAAATGGCAATATTAAAGGCGCGAAACGAATATTTAGAAACAGAAAATGCCGCACTAAAAAAATTACAAGAAGTGGAAAGCGAGTTGATGTTTGCCAAACGAGATTTGAAGCGGAATATCAAACGATTAAAAAATTAAGTAAAAGAGGATTTCATATTACTCTATTATGTAAAGTGTTAAAAGTCAGTAGAGCTGGCTATTATAAATGGTTAAATCGTGTCCCTTCGGAATCTGAAAAACGACTACGTCGTTTAATGGAATTAATACACGAAGTATATGAATCTGTTCAAGGTATATATGGATATCGTCGTATCACAATCTATTTAAACTATTATAGAAATGCAAAAGTGAATCATAAATGTATTCAGCGTCTTATGAAACTAATGGGATTAAAGGCAGTTATACGAAAAAAACGTTATCGTTATAAATCGAACACTGAAGAATACACTGCAGCTAATATTTTAAATCGAGAATTTAAGAAGGAATACGAGCCAATGGCTCTACTATTAACGGATATCACTGAATTGAAGTATGGAAAGGGAGAAAAAGCTTATTTAAGTGCAGTTTTAGATTATGGAACAAAGAAAATAGTTGCATATCAAATATCTAAGCAAAACAATAATCAAATCGTTAAAGATACTTTTAATCAAATAAAAAGGAAGATAATTCCCACAAAAACAATGATTCATAGTGATCGAGGATTCCAATATACTTCTCATTTCTTTAAGCACTTTATAGAGAAAGAACAAATAACACATAGTATGTCCCGTCCTGGAAGATGTATCGATAATGGACCAATTGAATCATTCTGGGGAACATTAAAGGAAGAAGTATATCGTTTATATCATTTCAAAACCTATGAATCTCTTTTCAAGAAAGTTGAGGAGTATATCCAGTTCTATAATAAGAAAAGAATTACTTTATCAATGGGGTTAAAAATCCCAGCATAAATAAAAAGACGAGTTCATAAGAACTCGTCATACACTTTAATTATTTTCCTGTCTACTTGACAGGGTGCACTTCAAAAAACTGTAGGAGCTATTATTTTTTTAATTTTATCCCCAAACTTCATGAACGATTTCGTCAATCAGTTTTAATTTATCCCATTGGGCTTCAATCGTTAAGATATTGCCTTCTTCCGTAGAAGAGAACCCACATTGAGGGCTAAGGCATAATTGTTCAAGAGGAACGTATTGACTCGCTTCTTTAATACGAGCAATGACTTCGCCTTTATCTTCTAAGTCCCCTGATTTCGAAGTAATTAAACCAAGAACGACTTTTTGGTCTTTAATATAGCGAAGTGGAGTGAAATCACCAGCACGGTCACTATCATATTCCAAGAAGAATCCATCCACACGGCAATGACCAAATAGTGTCTTCGCCACTGGTTCATAACCACCGCTAGAGAACCATGTTGAGCGGAAGTTTCCACGGCAAATATGCATGTTCACCACTAAATCTTCTGGTTTCCATTCAATGACACGGTTTAGTACATCTACGTAGTCACGAGCAATTTTTTCGAGGTCAAATCCACGTGCTTCGTACGCTTCACGTTTGTCTAACGCACAGAACTCTCCCCAGCTAGTGTCGTCTAATTGAATATTACGGCACCCTAAGTCGTAGAAGCATTGTAGCGCCTTACGGTATGCAGCAACCACATCATCATAGAAGAGGGCTTCATTGTCTTTATAGCGTTCAATAGGCACATAGTTTTTCTCACGAACTTGCGTAATCAAATGCAACATACTTGGTGAAGGGATTGTTAGTTTCACCGGTGTATCGCCAGCATGCTCTTTTAAGAATTTGAAGTGTTTTACGAATGGATGGTTTTCAGAAAAATCCACTTTACCAACGATACGTAATGTTTTTGGCTTCACATCTTTATCTTTGAATTGAACAGAGAAGTGGTCTACTTCGACAAGTTCAACCCCATCTAAGTTTTCTAAGAAATCTAAGTGCCAGAATGCACGACGGAATTCACCGTCAGTGACAGATTTGAGGCCGAGTTCTTTTTCTTTCTCGATTAAAGCGATGATTTCTTCGTTTTCAACGCGTTCAAGTTCTTCGGCAGTGATTTCTCCGGCATTAAATTTCGCACGGGCTTCTTTTAGACTCTCTGGACGTAAGAAACTTCCGACATGATCGAGTCTAAATGGTGCTTTTTGACAACAGCTACAGTTTTCGTGATTTGACATCTGTTTTCCTCTTTTCGTTTATTCAGCTTCTGGTAAATACGCAATGGCGCGAACAGGTGAGCCTGGTGTATGGTTCCAGTTAGGATA
>CAJPKC010000170.1 GCA_905370255.1 Streptococcus oralis | reverse complement strand
TGTTAAAGATAATGCCACGATTTTGTTCCATATTTTGCTCTCCTATCAATCTAGTAAATCTATTATACATTATTTAAGAAACTAATTCAATTACGAACGAAAGTTTATTTTGTTTTGAATTCACTCGAAAATTTGCTAAAATAGAGAAGAGGTAAAAACAATGCAACGTTTAGATGAAATATTGAAATTAGTATCGGAATTTGAAAAGATTGATGTTAATAGTTTGTCTGAGAAATTACAAGTCTCTAAAGTAACCATTCGAAAGGATTTGGACAAGCTAGAATCCAAAGGATTATTGCATAGAGAACACGGCTATGCTGTTTTAAATAGTGGAGATGATATCAATGTTCGATTGTCCTTTCAATATGATACCAAGAAAAGAATAGCCAGGGAAGCTGCTAAATTAATTAAGGATAACGACACGGTTTTGATTGAATCGGGCTCTACGTGTGCCTTGCTAGCAGAAGAAATTTGCCAAACAAAAAAGAATGTCAAGATTGTGACAAATTCTTACTTTATTGCAGATTATATTCAGGAATATGATTCTTGTAAAATCATCCTACTTGGTGGTGAATTTCAAAAAGAATCGAGAGTGACTGTAGGTCCGCTTTTGAAAGAATTAATCCGCTCGTTTAGAGTTCCCTTTGCTTTTGTAGGGGTTGACGGATATGATGATGAACTTGGCTTTACTGGGAAAGATATGATGAGAAGTGAAGTTGTTCAAGCTATGTCCGATGTTTCTAAGGAAGTGGTTGTCTTGACAGATTCAAGTAAATTTGGGAAATGTGGAACCGTCAGACGATTTGCACTTTCACAAGTTTCGAGAGTCATAACAGATAAGAATATATCTCAAGAAGCAAAGGAAAAACTTGAGGATTCGCAAACAATTTTAACCTTAGTATAAGAAGGAGAAGCCAATTGAAAGATGAACGGAAAAAGTTACTTGCGAAATTAGCCTATCTATACTATGTTGAAGACAAAAGCCAATCGCAAATCGCAGCAGAAACTGGAATCTACCGTACAACTGTTAGCAGAATGCTAGCGGAGGCTAAAAAAGAGGGAGTTGTAAAAATTGAAATTGAAAATTTTGATACTCGCCTCTTCCATTTAGAAAATTATATCAAACAAAAATATGGCTTGAAAGCTATCGAGATTATACCAAATCTAGTTGATGAGCCTCGAGAAAGCCTTGAAAAGCGGCTAGCGCAAGCTAGTGCTGTCATGCTTCGAAATTTGATTGAAGATGGAATGACAGTTGGTTTTTCATGGGGCAAGTCTCTCAGATTAATGGTGGAACAAGTTGGAACTAAGCGTTTGGATGGTGTTCAATTTTATCCCCTAGCTGGAGGTCCCAGTCATATTCATGCTCGCTACCATGTCAATACGCTGATCTACAGTATGGCGAGTAAATTTCATGGGGAATGTCATTTTATAAACGCGAGTGTCATTCAAGAAAATTCTGAGGTGACGGAAGGCATCTTATCTTCTAAGTATTTTGAGGATTTGAAAGCTAGTTGGCGTTGTTTGGATGTTGCGGCTGTAGGGATTGGTGGCTATGCAGATAGCAAGAATCCTCAGTGGTTTGATATGCTGACATCAAATGATTTTAGGAAATTGGAGTCAGAACATGCTGTAGGAGAAGTATGCTGTCGTTTCTTTGATCAAGAAGGTGTCCCCGTTTATCCTGAATTACAGGAAAGAACAATATCTATCACATTGGAGGAATTGAGAAAGGTACCAAACACCATCTCTTTAGCCTACGGTGATCAGAAAGCAAAAGCTATTTTATCGGTTATGAAAGCCAACTATATCAATCATTTAGTCACAGATGAAGCAACGATCTTAAAAGTCTTAGAATTAGATGGTGATCAGCAATTTACTAAAAAATAGGACAGCAAGGATGCAGTCCTTATTTTTTTGAGTTGAATAGCACAAATGTGCAAAAAACAAAAACAACAATCAAATGTTGCGATTTTTATTGACCGGCAAAAATATAAATGGTATAATGACAATAGAAAAAGCGCTTTCATTAGATTGACAAAGGAGTGTAGTGCACATGGAAATAATTGTTGCAGACCAAATTATTATGGGATTGATTTTAAATGCGGGTGATGCTAAACAGCATATTTACCAAGCTTTATCATATGCTAAGGAGGGCGATTTTACATCTTCTGAAGGCGAAATTGCAAAAGCAGATGCAGCATTGCTAGAAGCGCATAACTTGCAAACCCAATTTTTAGCCCAGGAAGCAAGTGGGACAAAGACAGAGATTACAGCTTTGTTTGTGCACTCACAAGATCACTTAATGACTTCAATCACAGAGATTAACTTGATCAAAGAAATGATTGACTTACGTAAAGAACTTTCAGCGAAACAATAAGGAGGAAAATAAGATGAAAATTGGATTGTTTTGTGCAGCAGGATTTTCAACAGGAATGTTGGTAAATAATATGAAGGTGGCGGCTAAGGAATTAGGGATTGATGCTGAAATCGATGCCTATTCTCAAGCGAAATTAGCAGATTTTGCTCCTGAAATCGATGTCGCTTTGTTGGGCCCTCAAGTAGCTTATACTTTGGATAAATCAAAAGCGATTTGTGAGGCAAACCATATTCCTATTGCTGTCATCCCTATGGCAGATTATGGGATGTTGGATGGTAAGAAAGTACTAAATCTAGCTCTAGAATTGCTAGGAGAAAAATAAGGAGGCTTCCCATGTCTAATTTTAATTCTCAGAAAATTATCGCTCCAATCATGCGGTTTGTAAACTTGAAAGGAATTATTGCTCTTAAAGATGGGATGTTAGCGATCCTTCCATTAACGGTAGTTGGTAGTTTGTTCCTGATTATTGGGCAATTACCATTTGAAGGCCTTAATCAGGCTATTGCTAGTGTATTTGGCGATACGTGGACAGAGCCATTTATGCAGGTTTATTCAGGAACATTCGCCATCATGGGCTTAATTTCGTGCTTCTCCATTGGTTATTCATATGCTAAAAACAGTGGAGTAGAACCCTTGCCAGCGGGAGTTTTGTCCCTGTCTTCATTCTTTATCTTGTTAAAATCTTCTTATGTACCAGCTAAGGGAGAACCGATTGGCGATGCCATTGCAAAAGTATGGTTTGGTGGTCAAGGGATTATCGGTGCTATTATTATAGGTCTGGTAGTTGGTGCGATTTATACTGTGTTTATCCAAAGACACATTGTTATTAAAATGCCAGAACAAGTACCTCAAGCCATTGCCAAACAATTTGAAGCGATGATTCCTGCTTTTGTGATTTTCTTACTATCAATGATTGTCTATATCGTATCAAAAGTAGTGACAAGTGGCGGTACTTTCATTGAAATGATCTATGATGTCATTCAGGTTCCTCTACAAGGTCTAACAGGATCCCTTTACGGAGCGATTGGAATTGCCTTCTTTATTTCGTTCTTGTGGTGGTTTGGTGTGCACGGACAATCAGTTGTCAATGGTGTAGTAACAGCCTTGCTACTTTCTAACCTGGATGCCAATAAATCAATGTTGGCAGCTGGGAAGCTATCCGTTGAAAATGGTGCTCACATTGTAACTCAACAATTCCTAGATAGTTTCCTTATTTTGTCTGGATCAGGTATAACCTTTGGTTTGGTTATTGCTATGTTATTTGCTGCTAAGTCAAAACAATATAAGGCACTTGGGAAAGTTGCAGCTTTTCCTGCAATCTTCAATGTTAATGAACCCGTCGTATTTGGTTTTCCAATTGTCATGAATCCAGTGATGTTCCTTCCATTTATTTTGGTACCTATATTAGCGGCTGTTGTAGTGTATGGCTCGATTGCGATCGGCTTTATGCAACCATTTTCTGGGGTTACTCTACCTTGGAGTACACCAGCTATTATCTCAGGATTTATGGTTGGTGGGTGGCAAGGTGCCATTGTACAGGTAATTGTTTTAGGAATCTCAACGCTTGTTTACTTCCCATTCTTTAAATTCAAAGATAAATAGGCTTATGAGAATGAACTAGAAGCCGAAAAATAGTGTCCTAACAGACAATGGCACATATGTGCTGTTTTAGATAGAACTAGCTATTCTACAGAGTATTTATTGAATTTCAAACGATTAAATGCTACTATAGTTACGAAAGAAAACAAAATAATTTCAAAAGAAAGGTTTATCAGATATGACAAACACAGTAGAAGTAGCAAGAACATCTATCAAAACGGACTATTTTGGTAGTCTAACCGATCGGATGAACAAATATCGGGAAGATGTATTGAACAAGAAACCTTATATTGATGCAGAACGTGCTGTTTTGGCAACAGAAGCCTATCGGGAACACAAGGAGAAACCAAATGTTTTAAAACGGGCCTATATGTTAAAACAGATTCTTGAAAAT
>CAJPKC010000169.1 GCA_905370255.1 Streptococcus oralis | reverse complement strand
AAGACTTTGTTAATCGTAATTTAGTACGAGCTTCGACCACCAAACGTGCCCAGTCCCGTCGCAAACAACTGGAAAAGATGGAGCGTTTGGATAAGCCTGAAGTTGGTAAGAAATCGGCTAATATGACCTTCCATTCTGATAAAGTATCAGGAAATGTCGTTTTGGAGGTTGAAAATGCTGCTATAGGTTATGATGGGGAAATACTATCAGAGCCTATCAATCTCGACCTTCGTAAGATGAATGCGGTAGCAGTTGTAGGTCCTAATGGTATTGGGAAGACAACCTTTATCAAGTCTATAGTGGACCAGATTCCCTTTATCAAGGGAGAGAAGCGTTTTGGTGCCAATGTTGAGGTTGGCTACTATGACCAAACTCAAAGTAAGCTAACACCAAGTAATAGTGTTCTAGACGAACTCTGGAATGATTTTAGATTGACGCCAGAAGTGGAAATCCGAAATCGTTTAGGCGCCTTCCTTTTTTCAGGTGATGATGTTAAGAAATCAGTTGGCATGCTTTCAGGTGGAGAGAAAGCTCGCTTGTTACTGGCTAAACTATCAATGGAAAATAATAACTTCCTGATTCTTGACGAGCCGACCAACCATTTGGATATTGATAGTAAGGAAGTTCTGGAAAATGCACTGATTGACTTTGATGGGACTCTTCTATTTGTCAGCCATGACCGTTATTTTATCAACCGTGTAGCCACTCATGTGTTGGAATTATCTGAGAATGGATCAACACTTATCTGGGTGATTATGACTATTATGTTGATAAAAAAGCAGAGCTAGCAACTAGTCAAGAGGAAGAAGCGACAACTTGTAGCCAAGAAAAAGAGGCTTCTCCAGTTAATGACTATCAAGCCCAAAAAGAGAGTCAAAAAGAACTTCGTAAGTTAATGAGACAAATCGAAAGTCTTGAGATAGAAATCGAAGAACTGGAAACTAAAGCCCAATCAATCTCTGAACAAATGCATACCACCAATGATGCGGATGAACTCATGCAATTACAAGCAGAACTGGATAAAATTAGCCAGCGACAGGAGGAAGCTATGCTGGAGTGGGAAGAGTTGTCGGAGAAAGTTTTAAAATAGAAAAAAGCAACAAGTTTGTTGCTTTTTTTGTTTACATATATCCACCCTGAGGGAATCGAACCCCCATCTCAAGAACCGGAATCTTACGTGATATCCATTACACTAAGGGTGGAAACTTTCATCATTATATCAAAAATAGGACTTTTACTCAAGACTAATATAAATATAAAAAGAATAAGAAAAAGGATTTAGCAATATCTAAACCCTTTTATATTTTTAGTTTTTTTCAAGAAGTGCTTTGATTTCTTGAAGAACTTCCAATTCAGTTGGACCAGCTGGAGCTGCTTCAACTTCTTCTTTCTTACGAAGGTTTTGAGCTTTCTCAATTCCTTTAACTACAAAGAAAAGAACAGTACCAACTACTACGAAGTTGATGATAGCGCTCAAGAAGTTACCGTAAGCAACACCGTTCCATGAAAGTTCAGCAATGCGGTCAACTTTCGCAGCTTTCAAAGCTGGGTTCAATAGAAGTGGAGTGATGATATCGTTAACGAATGAAGTTACGATAGCACCAAAAGCAGTAGCGATGATCACACCGACAGCAAGGTCTACGACGTTACCGCGGAGCAAGAAATCCTTAAGATCCTTTAACATAATCTTTTTCCTTTCAAAATTTTATCAAATTTTTACAGACAAAATTATATCGTAAATCTATATTGAATGCAAGAAAAGTGCTTATTTTTTTTTGAATACAAATAGCTTACTAAAAACGTAGTTAAGAACAACCATCGTAACCTGTGCAATGAAGATTTCAACTGTATTAATTGTATTAATATCATTTCCAACAAAGTAACCAATAATTTGTGGGAAGCTTGTCACAAAAATAAAAGTTAGTAGAAGATCCAATAAAAAGGTGATAAGTCTTGCAGAGGTAAATTTAATTAATCGATTAAACCAGTTTTTTCTTTCTTGCTTAAATACAAATGTGTCATTTGTAAAGAAAGCAAATAGGATTCCAGCAATATTTCCCAAGGCAGTCGCAACTAACTCTTGTTGAGTAAGATAAAAGATGACGATGCGGACAAATATTGATACTACGGTAGTAGCAACGCCGAAAAATAAATAAGATAAAATTTCGTTATCGAAGAATTTTTTAATGTATCTTTTCATAAGATTAGTATAGCATAAAGCCTTTAAATGTGCTATACTAATAAAGTTGACTTGTTCAACCCTTGGTGCTTAACTTCTTTCACCAAGCATATTAAACGCGGTGGAGCCGCTAAAGGAGAAAACATGAAAAAACTTACTGTCCGCGATTTGGCTGACATTGCCATTGTCGCAGCAATTTATGTGGTTTTGACTATCACACCACCACTCAATGCTATCAGCTACGGTGCTTATCAGTTCCGCATTTCTGAAATGATGAATTTCCTTGCCTTTTACAATCCTAAGTACATTATCGGTGTTACTCTTGGATGTATGATTGCAAATTTCTTCAGTTTTGGAATCATCGATGTCGCAGTTGGTGGAGGCTCTACGCTTGTCTTCCTAAGTTTAGGCGTATGGTTGTTTAGCAAATATAAAAAAGACTATCTTTTTAATGGATTGATTCGTAAAGATCATTTCTTCTTTTCAATTCTATTTTCAATTTCAATGATCACCATTGCTGCTGAATTGAACATCGTAGCAGAAGCACCTTTCTTCTTTACCTGGTTCACTACTGGTATCGGAGAATTCGCTTCACTAATTGTCGGTGCCATTATCATTGGTAAAATTGGTCAACGTATTGATTTGAGTAGATAAAGATATCACATCAAATATTCATGAAAAGGGCTGAACTTTGTTCAGTTTTTTTCTTTGTCCATGAACCTAGAAGCTCAACAAAAGTGGTATAATAAAGAAAAAAGGGATTATTTTAATATGTATGGTTATCGTATTTCAGTTTTTGAAGTCCTTTGGAAAAATCAGGTCATTAGATTTTTGTTAATTTTTTTAGCACTATTTTATTTCTATCTTTTTTTCCAAAGAGTTAAGACATCTTTAAAAAGTGGTGGGAGTATGTTGGATCCTTTTCATATTGCAAAGGGAAGATTATACATTCACACGATTATTCTTTTTAGAAAAAGGATTGTTCCTCTAGCTGAAATTAGACAGATTGATATTGATTACGTTCGAGGGAGAAGAATGAATGGGGACAGGTATCATCTGTACTTTACAAGGAAAGATGGAAAATCTTTTACTTTTCATTTTGGAAAAAGCAAAAGAAACGAGGAGTTATTGAAAAATCTTGCCAATGTGGCCAAGAAGTGCCATATTAAAATCTATTATTATTAAGAGTCGATTGCTAAAATTGGACTGTTGTCACTTGTGACAATTGTCAAAGCCAGGAGAATAGCTAATATGAATCAACTACAAGTAATAAGAGAAGATAAACAACTAAGAATTTTATTGATGCAAGAATGCGATATTCTCTTTTATGACCAGTTGAAAGAGGTTGAATTTTCTAAGAACAATGAAGTTTATTCTCTTTCGCCCATAGCCTTTGCTAAAGACGGTAGTGGGGGAGAATATGTAATTCTTGAGGATCAGAGTATAGGTTTTATAGGGAGTGAAGGCCAAGTTGGTCGGGTAGCCGAAAGCCTTGATGAATTGCTTACTTTCTTACTTCATGCTGGTTCTATCTCAGACTTTTCCTGTCGGTTGCTCTATCAAAACAAGGATTTGTTGTTAAAATTCTGTCAGGGATTTATTTACAAAGCACGAGAAAACTACCAGTCAAAAGGTGAATTGTGGGATAAAGTGAGAGCCGGACTCGCACAAGAGTTGGGACTTGAATTTCAGCCAGAGAAACTGCAAGAGTTAGCGTTCAATTTTTATCAATCAGCGATAAGAACTCCACTATTTACTTGTAAATATGGTCATGGTGAGAATGAATATGTCTGCGATTCTGTTTTATCAGATATTGTCGGCTTGTGGGTTTCAGAGCTGGTAGGGTTGACTGCAGAAGAAATTGAAGATTTTGTTAGTACTAAAAACAATCAAATGTAAAGAACAAAAATTTATTTTTACTTAACTGCACTCTATTTAACCTTCTAGGTGCTTTGATTTCTGGATGGTTCTTTGCGAATTCGTCAGCATTTTCACATCTGACTCACGATAGTTATTTACCAAAACTAGTAGCTAAGAAATTAGCGCGTCCAAGTGAATTAGTTCTACTTGAAGGTATTCTCGCCAATGTGTTTGTTAATATCGCCATTCTGTCTTCAATCTTAGTCAAGGATGCGTCTGCAAAACTTTGGATTATTTTGTCAGCAATTTCGATGTTTGTATTTTTATCAAACGAACATATTGCTGCAAATTTTGCTTCTTTTAGTATTATT
>CAJPKC010000168.1 GCA_905370255.1 Streptococcus oralis | reverse complement strand
AGCAATGCTTTACTCATACTTTTCACTTCGACACTGACTGTAAACCCTTGTTTCAAATCGCCAATTTCACTAGTTACATCTACCGTATATGGGTACTTAGATCCTGAGTTTGAACCAGCTAAGCTACTGCTTGCTTCACTACTGTTCTTTGGATAATTTGAAATATAGCTAATCTTACCATTCCAAGTTTTATCTGGGTAAACCTTAGAAGTAAAGGTAACTTCTTGGCCTACAGATAGATTGGCAAGGTTGTACTCAGAAAGTTCTCCCTTGACCTGCAAGTTGTCGTTACTAACGATATGCACCAATACTTGGCTATTTCCTGTTGGAGATTTTGAAACATTGCGATTGACTTCAACAACTGTACCTTCTACAGTACTCAAAACTGTAGCGGCATCCAACTGTGCCTGGGCTTTTTCAAGTTGTGCCACTGCGTCTGCACGAACATCACGCGCATCACTGATTTGTGAATCAATAGAAGCTGTAGCTGATGTAGATGATTGCGCTTGGGTTTGGTCCGTAGCGCCTTCAATCCCTGCTTGTGGGAGTACAGGTGTTGCTGCAGCAGTATTTCGAGCCTCATTCAATTCATTGATATGACGGTCAGCTTTCGCAACTGCACGACTGGCAGCATCATAGGCAGCCTGAGCTTCTGTACTACTATACTTAACAAGAGCTTGGCCTTCACTTACCTTATCTCCGACAGAGACCGAAACCTCATCCAAGTCACCTTTACTAGCATCATAATAAACATATTGTTCATTTTGAGCTGTTACGGTACCAGATAAGAGAACCGATGAAGCCACTGATCCCTCTTTGGCAAGAACGATTTTTGCAGTTTCGTCTTGTGTTGCAGCTTGATTTGGTTGTCTCAATAGAAGGACAGCAGCTGCTCCTACTACAAGAACTGACGTAACTCCGATAGCTGTAAATAGGGGCCATTTTTTAGCTTTTGACTTCTTTTTCATATCCATACCTCTTTTATAAACATATATTAAGATTATAGCACAAGTCCTAAAAATGGACAATTGCTTTCTGACCATCCAAAAATAATTGCCAAATCTTTTATTGTTGTGTTAGTTATATAATACAACTTCTTTTTTATTTTTGCAAGCATTTTCTTAAGAAATTTAAGCGTAGCAGATTTTTGCATTGACTTTCAAAAAAAGATAGAATATGACTAGAAAACAACTAAAGGAGCTTTCAATGAGAGAATATGATATTATCGCCATCGGAGGAGGTAGCGGGGGTATTGCTACCATGAATCGTGCTGGCGAACATGGTGCTAAAGCCGCAGTTATTGAGGAAAAGAAATTAGGGGGAACTTGTGTCAATATAGGGTGCGTTCCTAAGAAAATCATGTGGTATGGAGCACAAATTGCAGAGAGTATCCACAAATATGGACCTGACTATGGTTTTACAAGTACTGGCAATGAATTTGATTATGCAAGGCTTCGTAAGAATCGTGAAGCCTATATTGATCGTGCCCGTTCTTCTTATGATGGAAGCTTCAAGCGCAACGGAGTTGATTTGATTGAAGGACGTGCCGAGTTTGTCGATGCTCATACTGTCAGCGTTAATGGCGAATTGATCCGTGCTAAGCATATTGTGATTGCGACTGGAGCTCATCCTCATATCCCTGCTATTCCTGGTGCTGAACTAGGTGGTAGCTCAGATGATGTCTTCGCCTGGGAAGAGTTGCCTGAATCGGTAGCTATTCTAGGTGCTGGTTACATTGCTGTCGAATTGGCTGGTGTACTCCATACACTTGGTGTTCAGACAGATTTATTTGTCCGTCGTGAACGTCCACTACGTGGATTTGATAGCTATATCGTTGAGAGTCTAGTTCAAGAAATGGAAAATACAGGACTAAACCTCCACACACATAAGGTTCCTGCTAAACTTGAAGAAACTGAACAAGGTATTACCATTCATTTCGAAGATGGTAGCACTCATACTGCCAGTCAAGTTATCTGGGCAACTGGTCGCCGTCCAAATGTTGAAGGACTTCAACTCGAAAAAGTTGGTGTCACCCTCAATGAACGCGGCTTTATCCAGGTTGATGAATACCAGAACACAGTCGTTGACGGAATCTACGCTCTTGGAGATGTCACAGGTGAAAAGGAACTAACTCCCGTTGCTATCAAGGCTGGTCGTACCCTATCCGAAAGACTTTTCAACGGTAAAACCAATGCTAAAATGGACTACACGACTATTCCAACTGTAGTTTTCTCACACCCAGCAATCGGAACAGTCGGTCTGACTGAGGAAGAAGCTATCAAAGAGTACGGCCAAGAAAACGTTAAAGTCTACACTTCAAAATTTGCATCTATGTATTCTGCAGTTACTAGTCACCGTCAAGAAGCTCGCTTCAAGCTCGTTACAGCTGGTGCAGACGAAAAGGTAGTTGGACTTCATGGTATCGGCTATGGCGTCGATGAAATGATCCAAGGTTTCGCAGTTGCTATCAAGATGGGAGCTACAAAAGCAGACTTTGATGCTACTGTCGCTATCCACCCAACTGGCTCAGAAGAATTTGTGACCATGCGTTAAAAGAAAAGAGAGACCCCTTGGTCTCTTTTTTACTCTAAATCGGCCGTTACAGATTTGTAACCTTTTATTTTAAAATAGGTTGACATTTATATCTCATTCAGTATAATAGTTACTATAATTTATAGAAGAGGTTAACTATTTTGAAAAAAGCACACATTTACGCTATCCCAGCTATCGGGGCTGCACTGATTGCTGTATTGGCCCAAATTAGTATGCCGATTGGTCCAGTTCCTTTCACTCTGCAAAACTTTGCTATCGGACTCATCGCTACTGTTTTTAGACCTAGAGAAGCTGTTCTCTCTGTCGGAATTTATCTCTTACTTGGGGCTATTGGCCTACCGGTCTTTGCTAACGGTGGAGCTGGATTTCACGTTTTAGTTGGACCAAGCGCTGGTTATCTTTGGTTCGATCTTGTCTATGCAGGGCTTGCTTCCTATCTTATTCACACGAATAGTGGTGTTCTACGTATTTTCTTTGCAAATCTCTTGGGAGATTCACTTGTCTTTGTAGGTGGTATTCTCAGTCTCCACTTCTTAGCTGGAATGCCTTTTGATAAAGCACTGACTGTCGGTGTTATTCCTTTTATCATACCTGATCTTGCCAAAATTGTAGCCATTAGCTTCATCAGCCGACCACTACTCCAACGTCTTCGTACACAAGCTTATTTTTCAAGCAAATAAAAGAGGCTGGGATTTTCCCTAGCCTCTTTTTAATTCATCTTAGATGAACGTTTATTGATTCTTAAAAGCATCCACCATGATTTGAAATTCTTCATTTGAGAGGGTAATTCCTTTCCCCATCTTGGTGTGGTCAGGACTCCAGCTACGAATGTCAAACTTCGCTGGCGCACCATTAAAACTGACACGATTGATTTCTTTGGTCCATCCTTTTTCATTTTCAGATAGAGTAAGCAAGTGTTCTTCAATTTCAAATGTAAATTCTGCCATGTTTTTCTCCTTTTTGTTCTCAATTGATTATTCGAAAAATCTTGTAGATTTCATAAAATTTTTATATAATGATGTAAAGAAGGGAGGCCGGAATGAAAGATTTATTAAAACAGGCTTTGCAAAAAGTCCATGATTTTGTCAATGGACATGAAGATTCCATTCCTGAAAAAAGCGATCCCCTAATTGCTAGACTTGAAGAAGCCCTAGCCCAAAAAAAGGCTGTACATATCATCTTTGCGGAAACGAGTTTTACAGGCGATATTATCAAGTATGATACTGACCGCCAACAAATTATTGTTAAAAATTTCGCCAAAAACGTCAGCCGTATTATTCGAGTGTCGGATATTCGAAGGGTAACTTTCGTTCCCTCTACTATCCAAACGGCCCAAAAAAGAAGATTTAAGAAAGAGTGAGATGCTTTTATCATCTCACTCTTTTTCTATTAACGAATTTGTTCAAAATGAAGGTGAACAGCGATGTGGTCGCCGTAACCACTTCTCTCCAAATCACGTTGCAAACGGTAAGAGATATAGTGTTCAGCGATGGTAATATAGCCTGCGCCAAGCAAGCGATGCTCAACCATTGATTGAATCATGCTGATAGTGGCACGCTCCACTTTTGCCTCTTCTAGATCCAAGACAACCTTTTTAGTTACCTGAGCTAGATTTTGACGTAAATCATCTGTCAAAACATAAACTGTTTGAGCAGCTTTGAGAATGGCTTGATAGATTTTATCTGGATCAAAATCGGCAACTTGTCCATCACGTTTAATGACTTGCATAGGCTTCTCCTTTTAATTTATATTTTCTTTAATGTCTGCTAACATTTTGGCTTCTTCTGCTGTTAATTCGTAATGTTCCAACAAATCTGGTCTACGCTCATAAGTTTTTTTGAGCCTTTCATAGAGACGCCATTGAAGAATCT
>CAJPKC010000167.1 GCA_905370255.1 Streptococcus oralis | reverse complement strand
TGATAAGCAAGATAGTCCTTGATTTCTTTCATTTGATTCCTTCTGTAGTTAGAAAAAAATCAGGTTTTTCCTGATTTTTCATTTTTATTCTGTGTCAACTACAACGGAACGATTTGGTTCGTCACCTTCAGAGTAACTGGTTACACCTTCCATTCGTGAGATGATGCGATGGATAATTTTACGCTCGCTGCTTGACATTGGATCTGTCATCTGACTACGGCCTTCTTCCAAAACACGTGTCGCTAATTTTTGAGCATAACTCTGCAAGACTTCTGCACGATGTTCTACATAATCATTAACGTTGATAGTAATGTAGAAGGTTTTTGAATAACGATTGTAGAGGTAATTTTGTGCCAAAAGTTGAAGAGATTTCAAAACCTTACCATGGTAACCAATGATACGGCCTGGCTCATTTGTATCAATTTGCATGTTGATAGAGCGACGGTTAGAGGTGCTAGAAATAGCTCCCTCAACATCCATTTCATCGATGATTGCTTGAACATAATTGGTTACTTCTTCAACAACCTTTTCGGTGTCGTATGTTGGCTCGACTTTCAAACCAAGATTTTCTAAGTCGCTGCCTTTTTCAGGCTCAACTTCATCTTGAGTTTCTTCAGGTTGCAATTCTTTTAAAACTGCAATATGGCCTGTTTCTTCTAAAATCGTGCTGGCTTCTTTATCATTCTTAAGAATTTCAGCCTTGACTTCTTCAGAAATTTCTTGGCCTTCTTCTTCAATTTTCTTGATAGCTGCAACTACATGTCCCAAATCAACGGTTGCTTCGCTGACTGTTTTAACTGGATCATTTTGATCATTAATTTCTTTCGGAACACCTTTGATCGCCTGCTGATTTGCTTTTACAACGGTTGTCTCACTGATTGCTTCGATATCAACTTGAGCTGGTTTTGTACCAAAAAGTCCAAAAAATCCTTTTTTCTCTCTCGAAACAACTTTGATATGAGCTTTCATTCTCGGAATATTTAATTCATTCAATCCCTTTTGGATTGCTTCTTCAACTGTTGAACCTGTAAATAATACCATTATCAGATTTCTCCTTACTTTTTCTTTTTCTGTGCTTTCTTTAGAGCTTTTCTTTTCTTAACTTCTAAATCCTTCTTAGCTTGCACATCTGCTTCACGCTCTGCAATAATTTTGAAGGGATTGTTCAAAAGGTAAGTTTGCAATACTTGATAAGCATTTGAAACCGCCCAGTAAAGAGCGACACCACTTGGAGCAGATATTGCAAAAAAGAAGATTATAACAGGCATCCCATACATCATACCTGTCATTGCACCATTTTTCTCAGGCAAAGCTTTGTTTGAAAGCCAGCTACTGAGGAAGGTGAATAGGGCAGCTAAAATAGGTAGTACGAAAGTGCCATCAGCTCCACCTAGATTGAACCATAAGAAGTGGCCTGTCTTCAAAAAATCTACGTTTGATAAAGCTTGGAAAAGAGCCAATAGAATTGGCATTTGAATCAAAAGCGGCCAGAAGGATGCGGATTGCTTAATGCCTAATTCTTTAAATAATTTACGTGTTTCCTGATCTAGCTTAGTACGACTTTCCATGTCGCGACCTGGATAACGTTCGCGCAATTCTTTGATAAGAGGTTGCGCCTCTTGCATTTTTCTGGAAGCCACCATTTGTGTTTGAAAGACTGGTAACAGTATTGTTCTAATCAAAACCGTGAAAAGAATAATCCCTAAACCAATGCTGACATCAAATGACAAAAATCGAATAGTTTCAGCAAAAAAATAAACAAGTTTACTCCAAAAGTCTGCAGAATCTGCAGACACTTCACTAGTTGCACAAGCAGTCATTACCAACAAGGACAAACCTAACAAACTAGTCAATTGTAATTTCTTCTTCACTCTTATTTCCTTCCTGGTAAATCTTTGCTAATCTCAAAACATGAAGTAAGTTTTTTTCAATTTCTGCATATTCTAATAGTTCAACGCCTTTTCGAGCAATCACAACAAAATCGACATTATCAACAAGTTGATTACTATTTTGAATGAGAACATGCCGGATTCTTCTCTTGATTTGGTTTCTTGTCACAGCATTTCCTAATTTTTTACTGACTGATAAACCTACTCGAAAATGTGTTTCATTGTTTTCTAATCGATAAATAACAAATTTTCGATTAGCTACACTTGCTCCCTTTTTAAATATGGCGTCGAAATCTTTCTCTTTTTTTACACGAAAGCTTTTTCTCAAAAATTCTACTCCATCTAATAAAACTACTACTATTATACCATAATTTTTCAAAAAGCCAATCATGGCAAGGTTTTAGGCTGGTTTGACTTCGAAAAAAGTAGCCATTCTTAAAAAATTTGACCAGAATCAATGAAATTTTACTAGTTTTATTAGAGAATACAAAACAAAAGCCACTCTTACGAGCGACTTTTGTAGGAGATTATTATGAAAAAGTTTAGGATTTCTATTAAATAAAGTTAGGAGGTCTTCATTTAATGATTATAGTATACACACTCATCCTTAAATTGACCTTAAACCATTTTATTTTTTTATTAATTTTTAAAACTATGAATTGGAGCAGGAATCTGTCCTCCACGAGCAATGAAATCAGCCGAAGAAGCTCCATTGACTTTCATAACTGGGGCAGTTCCTAGCAAGCCACCAAACTCAATCATATCGCCTTCTTTACCCTTTGGAATGATACGGACAGCTGTGGTTTTCATATTAATAACACCAATTGCTGCCTCATCCGCAATCATAGCCGCAATCGTTTCTGCGGGAGTATCTTCTGGAATGGCAATCATATCCAAGCCAACTGAACAGATAGCAGTCATGGCTTCTAATTTCTCAAGATTTAGGGAACCATTTTGCACTGCTGCTATCATACCCTCATCTTCTGAAACTGGGATGAAAGCACCTGACAGACCACCGACTTGGTTGCAAGCCATTACTCCACCTTTTTTTACTTGGTCATTTAAAAGAGCTAAAGCGGCAGTCGTCCCATGAGTCCCAACTGTTTCCAGTCCCATTTCCTCCAGAACCCGAGCTACAGAATCCCCCACTGCAGGAGTAGGTGCTAAACTCAAATCAACAATCCCAAAATCAACACCTAGTCTTTCACTAGCCATCTGGCCAACTAATTGACCAATCCGAGTAATCTTGAAGGCTGTCTTTTTAACAGTTTCAGCAACTACATCAAAGCTTTGGCCGCGAACTTTTTCTAAAGCACGTTTGACAACACCAGGCCCTGAAACACCTACATTGATAATAACATCAGCTTCACCAACACCATGAAAGGCTCCGGCCATAAAAGGATTGTCCTCAACTGCATTGGCAAAAACGACAAGTTTTGCAGCCCCCATATCTGAAAGCTCAGCTGTCTCCTTGATAATTCGACCCATATCAGCTACAGCAGTCATGTTAATTCCTGACTTGGTTGAACCAATATTTACTGAAGAGCAAACCTTATCAGTTTCAGCTAAAGCACGTGGAATCGAGTTGATGAGTATTTCATCTCCTTTTTGATAGCCTTTCTGTACCAAAGCAGAAAAGCCACCAATAAAATCAACACCAATTTCTTTTGCTGCTCTATCTAAAGCTTTGGCTAATGGTACATAGTCCCTTGCATTTGTAGCAGCACCAATTAGAGAAATCGGTGTTACTGATACACGTTTATTGACAATAGGTATACCTAACTCAGCAGCAATTTCATCACCAACAGCGACTAAATTTGCCGCCTTAGTCGTAACTTTTTCATATATTTTATCTGCAGCCTTATCAATATCTGGATCAATACAATCAAGAAGAGAAATTCCCATGGTAATGGTACGAATATCAAAATTCTGCTCTTCAATCATTGCAATAGTTTCGGTAACTTGTCTAATATCCATAAGTACCTCCTAGATATTGTACATAGCATCGAAAATAGCCGCGCTCTGAATATTGATTTTGACATTCAATGTTTGTCCAAAGGCTTCAAACTCATTTCTTAGTTGAGTAAAATCATGTTTTTCATCACTGGATACTACAGCCATCATAGTGAAGAACTCATCCAAGACAGTTTGTGAAATATCATCAATATTTAATCCTAATTCAGCAATCTTAGTCGCAACACCTGCAACAATACCACCCTTATCTTTTCCAACAACAGTTATAATAGCTTTCATATTGGTCCTCCATCTTTGAAATCATAGAAAAATAACCATATCTAAATTTTTCTTTTTTCTCAGTATAGCACATTTACTTCAAAAAAACTAAAAAACGCCTGCTTACGAAATTGTTCTTAAAAGAAAAACAATTTCGTAAACAAGCGTCTACCCTACCATCTTATGATGAGTGTTCCCGCTAGGACAAAAGTCCTAGCGGTAGACCAGAGCTAGACTAAGAGCACAAGACTCCATCATCATAACACTCAACAAAATTGATGATTTTATACTAATTCGATGATCGCCATTGGCGCTGCATCACCACGACGTGGTTCAGT
>CAJPKC010000166.1 GCA_905370255.1 Streptococcus oralis | reverse complement strand
CGCTCACACTATTGCAAAACGTATCAATAATGGCATCCCTGTCCCATCGACACTTAAGGATATGATTAAAGGTATCTATGAAAATGGATTCCCTTACTTGCTTATCATTCCATCTTACGTTGCCATGACATTTGCCATCATCTTCCCGGTTATTGTAACCTTGATGATTGCCTTTACTAACTACGATTTCCAACATTTACCACCAAACAAACTCTTGGATTGGGTTGGATTGACTAACTTCACAAATATCTGGAGCTTGAGTACCTTCCGTTCAGCCTTCGGTTCTGTTCTTTCTTGGACTATTATCTGGGCTTTATCTGCATCTACTTTGCAAATCGTACTCGGTATCTTTACAGCTATTATTGCTAACCAACCATTCATCAAAGGGAAACGTATCTTTGGTGTTATCTTCCTTCTACCTTGGGCGGTTCCAGCCTTCATCACTATCTTGACATTCTCAAACATGTTCAACGATAGTGTTGGTGCTATCAATACTCAAGTTTTGCCACTTTTTGCTAAGGTTCTTCCTTTCTTAGATGGCGTTCTTATCCCTTGGAAGACAAATCCAACTTGGACTAAAATTGCCTTGATTATGATGCAAGGATGGCTTGGTTTCCCTTATATCTACGTCTTGACTCTCGGTATCCTACAGTCTATTCCAAATGACTTGTATGAAGCAGCTTATATCGACGGTGCAAACGCTTGGCAAAAATTCCGCAACATCACTTTCCCAATGATTTTGGCTGTTGCGGCACCTACTTTGATCAGCCAATACACCTTCAACTTCAACAACTTCTCTATCATGTACCTCTTCAATGGTGGTGGTCCTGGTAGTGTCGGTGGTGGAGCTGGTTCAACCGATATCTTGATCTCATGGATCTACCGTTTGACAACTGGTACAGCTCCTCAATACTCTATGGCAGCTGCCGTTACCTTGATTATTTCAATCATTGTCATCTCTATTTCTATGATTGCATTCAAGAAACTACACGCATTTGATATGGAGGACGTCTAAGATGAATAACTCAATCAAAATCAAACGTAGACTGACTCAAACCCTTACTTATCTTTACTTAATTGGACTTTCAATCGTTATTATCTATCCTCTTTTAATCACGATTATGTCAGCCTTTAAGGCCGGTAACGTTGTGGCCTTCAAGCTCGACAGCAATGTTAATTTCAGTCTTGATAACTTCAAAGGGCTCTTTACAGAAACCTTGTACGGCACATGGTACCTCAACACTTTGATCATCGCTTTGATCACTATGGTTGTTCAGACAAGTATTATCGTACTTGCTGGTTATGCCTATAGCCGTTACAACTTCTTGGCTCGTAAACAAAGTTTGGTCTTCTTCTTGATTATCCAAATGGTGCCAACAATGGCCGCTTTGACTGCCTTCTTCGTTATGGCCCTCATGTTGAACGCCCTTAACCATAGCTGGTTCCTCATCTTCCTCTATGTCGGTGGTGGTATCCCTATGAACGCTTGGTTGATGAAAGGTTACTTTGACACCGTACCAATGTCTCTTGATGAGTCTGCAAAACTTGATGGTGCAGGACACTTCCGCCGCTTCTGGCAAATCGTTCTCCCTCTTGTTCGCCCAATGGTTGCTGTACAAGCACTCTGGGCCTTCATGGGACCTTTCGGAGACTATATCCTCTCTAGTTTCTTGCTTCGTGAAAAAGAATACTTTACAGTTGCCGTTGGTCTACAAACCTTCGTCAGCAATGCGAAGAACTTGAAGATCGCCTACTTCTCAGCAGGTGCTATCCTCATCGCTCTTCCAATCTGTACACTTTTCTTCTTCTTGCAAAAGAACTTCGTTTCAGGACTTACAAGCGGTGGCGACAAGGGGTAATATACCCTCGCCACCCTTTTCATTTTTGACCTTGTACATCAATTGTCTGGTGAGAAACAAGAGCTTGCTGAGATTACCTTGTTAGTTAGTGGACGAATCATAACATACATTCACTTTTACCAAGGATTCTACTATCCCCGCTTGAAATAAAAAACATTTCTCTATATAATACTCATATAGAAAAATGCCTATAGAAAGAGATTTATGTTACCATATCCATTTTCTTATTTTAATAGTATTTGGGGATTTCGTAAGCCCCTCTCTCATCGTTTTGGTCTAAACTGGTTTCAACTGATTTTTACCAGTATTTTCTTGATTAGCTTATCCATGGTGCCTATTGCTATCCAGAACAGTTCTCAGGAAACCTATCCTTTAGAGACGTTCATCGATGATGTCTATGCTCCATTGACGGACGAAGTCGTTCAGGATCTAGCTACCAATGCTCAGATTGTAGATGGAAAACTAAGCTATACTGGTTCGACTCCTCATCAAGCTTCTGTACAAATCGGGGCTACTGCTAGTTCAAGTTTCCCTGAGGAATTACTTCTTAGCTTTGAACCCGAGCAACTCGTCATCAGTAAGCAAGGAAAAGAGTTAACCAGCATTCGCTATCATGCTATCACAACTGATAGTTTCCAAAGCAAGGAAAGCTTGACTCAGGCTATTTCAAAAGACTGGTATCAACAGAATCGCGTCTATATCAGCCTCTTCCTGGTCTTAGGTGCTAGTTTCCTCTTTGGACTTAATTTTTTCATTGTAGCTTTAGGTGCTAGCCTTCTGCTCTACTTCACGAAAAAATCACGTCTCTTCTCATTTAAGACCTATAAAGAGTGCTATCATTTTATTTTGAACTGTTTAGGATTACCAACTTTACTTACCCTGATTCTAGGTCTCTTGGGGCAGAATATGGCAACTTTGATTACTGTTCAAAACATTTTATTTGTTCTATACCTGGTCACTATCTTTTATAAGACTCATTATCGTGATCCAGACTACAAAAAGTAGGAGATTATTATGCCTGTTACGATTAAAGACGTGGCCAAAGCTGCAGGAGTTTCTCCTTCAACCGTAACCCGTGTTATTCAAAACAAATCAACGATTAGTGACGAAACAAAAAAACGAGTTCGAAAAGCAATGAAAGAACTCAATTATCATCCTAATCTAAATGCTCGAAGTCTCGTTAGCAGTTATACGCAAGTCATTGGTTTGGTTCTTCCAGATGACTCAGACGTTTTCTACCAAAACCCTTTCTTCCCTTCTGTTCTTAGAGGGATTGCACAGGTTGCCTCGGAAAATCACTATGCCATTCAGATTGCGACTGGTAAGGATGAGAAAGAGCGTTTAAACGCCATTTTACAAATGGTCTATGGAAAACGTGTGGATGGGCTTATCTTCTTGTATGCTCAAGAAAATGATCCCTTGGTGCAACTAGTTGTCGATGAGCAATTCCCCTTCCTCATTCTTGGAAAATCACTTTCTCCTTTTATTCCGCTTGTTGATAATGATAACATCCAAGCCGGATTTGATGCGACCGAATATTTCATCAAAAAAGGATGCAGTCGAATTGCCTTTATCGGTGGTACCAAGAAGCTCTTCGTTACCCAGGACCGTCTGACAGGTTACGAGCAAGCACTTCAAGAACACGATCTACCTCTTGATAGTCAACGTACCTTCTTTGCAGACGAGTTTCTAGAAGAAAAGGGCTATAACTTTAGTAAACAACTCTTTAAACACGACCCTCAGACCGATGCTATTATCACAACAGATAGTCTCTTAGCTGAAGGTGTCTGTAACTACCTCAACGAACACCAGCTTGATGTTCCTGTTCTAAGCTTTGATTCGGTGAATCCAAGATTGAATCTAGCTGCCTATGTTGATATCAATAGCCTTGCTCTTGGCCGAACTTCATTTGAAACCATTCTGCAAATCATTAATGATGTCAAAGAGAATCGTCAAATCTGCTATCGTCAGGTGATTGCACACGAAATCGTTGAAAAATAAAAAACCAACTCTCTATTTTGAGTTGGTTTTTTTGTATTCTATTTACCTGAACAACTAGTTTTCAACTTCGACAAATCGTCCAAGAATATGAACATTCTCTGAGACCGATACAAAGGCTGTCGGATCAACTTGTTTCATAATCTGTTTAAAATCATTGAACTCTGCACGAGTGATAACCGTAATTAAAACTGCCTTACGCTCATGGTTATAAGTTCCTTCAGCATCATGGATCATCGTTGCCCCACGGTGCAATTTGTTGTGGATTTTCTCAATCACTGCATCTGGATTGCTAGTGACGATCATGGCCTGCATGCGTTTCTGTTTGGTGAAAACTGCATCTGTTACACGGCTGGAGACAAAGATCGTAATCATGGAATAAAGGGCATATTTCCAACCAAAGGTCAAGCCAGCAATCAGCATGATTGTCCCGTTCACTAGGAAGGAGATGCTTCCAACGTTACGACCTGTCTTCTTGCGAATAGTCAGACTGACAATATCTGTTCCACCACTGGAGATGTTATGGCGTAAAGCAAAGCCGATTCCCAGTCCCATGACGACTCCCCCAAAAAGGGCATTGATAATGGGATCCTCTGTCAAGG
>CAJPKC010000165.1 GCA_905370255.1 Streptococcus oralis | reverse complement strand
ACTTGACAAAGAGGAAGATGGAGGTGACCCCGACGATTTTAACCGTGATGTTTCGAACGGTAATCTTGCGAAAATCCTCCATCCCTTGAAAGAGCCAAGAGATGTCTAAACCTTTAGAAACTAAACTCAAGCCTAGAATGTAGGCTACTGGATTTTGCATAAAAGAAAAAGACAGACATGCTACAATGTATAAGATAATAGATAAAGTAGTTGCACCAACCTGCAGGGTGTAAATACCCCAGAAATTTCTACGAATTTCTTTACGATGGCCTGAAATAACCTTGGTCCCATAGTTGGCAACTCCTAGCGTCGCTAAGAGGATGAAGTAGGTGACAATTGAATTAAAGTATCCGTACGTCCCTAAATCATCTGAAGAAAAGACACGTGTTACATAGGGAGTTGTAATAATTGGAAGTATAATTACCAACAATTGATAAGAAAGATTGTAGGCGTAGTTTTTAAGCACTTTCATAAATATAGAAAACTTTGCCTTCCTGTTAAATTATCGTTTAATCTTCTTTATTCAATTTCATTATCTGAATTCATGATAAACAAACGACTGATAAATAAGATCAATGGAGAATATCGAAGAACTAACATTTGAGGGTCAAACATGCCATGGATAATCATGACTCCTAAACAGGCAAGTACGATATCTTTTCGAATGGTTATGAAATATTTCATAACTTTAGTAAGAGTCAACAACATGAAGGCACTGACGATTAAGCCATCAATAACCAACAACTGCACAAACGAGCTATCTATGAAATTATAATTACTAGTAAAATTCCCGAAAATGTCTAAGAGTGTGAATTTAATATGTTGTCCTAACCAAGATACTCCAAAATTGCGGAATCCCTCTACACTTAACCGTAGCCGATTATGTGTAAATTGATCTACAAAATGGAATAAATTCCCAGATGAATAAAAACAGAAATATAAGGTAATGATTAAAGCCAAAATAAAACCATATTTTGCTATTGTTTTCATCCAGAAGTGTCCAATAATAAAGTCTTTTTTTATGATTTTCAGACTAAACAACGCATATGTAAGTATTAAAATACTTAAGTAAAATGGACTAGTTGTCGAAGTTTGTTGGTACATATAAATCGTGGCAAAAAGCAAGGAAAGTAATTCCATGTAAGAAATTTTTTTCCCACGAAACATCAGATAACTACACAATGCAAAAAATAATCTTTGTGAAGCAAACGAAACATAATTAAACCCTAGACTAAAACGATATCCGCTATCTGCACGCATGATCATATTCGAAATCACGCCCTTGTTGCTAGCATAAATCGTCAAAACAAGGACTAGAAATGTGGCAAAAGAGAAAGTTCCTAATAACTTTCTGAAATCTATATCTCTAGCAGAAAAAACAAGTAAAAGAACATTTAAATCAAGTAACCCCTCTCGATTTTTTGCAACTATAAACATAGAAATAATGAACAATACTGCTATTAACAGTTGTTCCCAATGAAATCTAAAGTGATACAAGCTTCTTGGAAGATTCACCAACTCTTTTATCAGAATCATAGCAATTGTGAAATAGAGGACGATCCTATACAATGATAAGGAGCCCTCTAATCTAATAAAATAAGTAGTTGTGACTAATGACGTGACAACAACCCATATAAATAAGGTGATTAAATAAATTTTTTCTGATATAGTACGATTGTTCATCACAATAGTCATCCAACCCTTTCAATCATATAATTAAAAATATTTAAAACTTTACAACTCTCTTTTATCAAATATCAAAGAATTGAACTTACCCATTTGATTAAAATCTGTATTTCTTTAGAAAATCCACCGTACGATGTATTCTATAAATAAGTAAGAATCTAACGAAAAGATTGATAAAAGGAGTGTTTTTTTGTCAAAATAACCATCTCTTTGTTTACACACAATTCTTCAAAATATTGCCGTTTCAAAAGAAGAGGTGTTTTTTGAGCTGAAATATTTTGAATATTACTCATTAGAATACGAGATTTATTTGATCAACAAATTGTCCATCATGAATGCCCCATATTGACATCAGCTGGTTAACTTTCTCTAATTTTTCCAGTTGATATTTCATTCGATTAGGATTATACTATCCCATAGCAGAAGAGCCCCCTGCCCGAAATATAGACATATTAACAAGTTTGTGAGAATGCGATTTTATTGAGACATTCGAATACAGTTCGATTGAAACGAACATCTTCTCCCAATTCATAGGTTTCAAAAACAATTTGATGTGTTTACGATAATAAAAGTATAGAATAATACCTGTTACTGCTAGTATAGAACCTGCATTCAAACGTGCATCACAAAAATGAGTAACAAATCCTGCTAAGGCTAACCCCGAAAAAGTTCTTAGAAAGGTAAACTTGTTTCTAAAAAGATAGGAAATAACCATATAGAGATAAAAACAATGAGAGGCAAAGTCTGTAGGATAAATAAAACCAAAAGAATTCCGAACCACGATACCAGTAGATCTGTATTGAACAAATTGTAAATTAGGAATAATATCAATAGCAGAAAGAAAAACAATCAACAGAACAAAGAATAAACCTAATCCTGCATATAATTTAAGAACACTCTCATATTCGACCTTGTAAAGAACAATAATTAGAAAAATAAACATCGAAGCATTCAGGGTTCCAGTCTTAAAGTAAATCATACATCCTACCAGAAACAAGAGAGGCGCAAAGATGAGAAAAGTCAAAGAGTACTCTTTAAAATAAAGAAAACGAACTCCTAAAAAGGGAATAACATTAGGGATACGAGGCAAGAGAGATGCTAACATCGAAGTGTTAAGCATGTCCATAGATACAACTAATATTAGAACCACTGCCACTAACAGTTTATCGCGTTCTATCTTTGACATTTTTTTCCTTTTCTAATCTCAAGCATCTCATATTTTACTGAAACTTTTTTAATTTTTTAAAACGATAATACAAACCCGGAGTCAAAGATAACATCATGTAAATTGCCTTGTTTTTCAGGCTAATCCGCTTATTTTTCATAACTCTACCTAGGTATGGACGAATTTTTCTTTGAATTCGAGTTATTTCCTCTTTAGAAGAATCAGTTATTAAAATGAAAATGTGAAGACTACCAATGAACAAACGAGCGATGACAGCATCGTCAAGGTTTATATTATCTGAATAGTCCTTCTTGACAACATCCTCCAAATGATTCATAGAATGATAAAAATCGTAGTGCTTACTGTTAAAGTTTGATAGAGTAATACTATTCGGTCTACGATAATAATGGTAGATACCTAAATCAATAATGCAAACTGATTCCACTTCTTTCAAGTAGTCACTAATTACATATAAATCTTCGTAGATTTTCCCTTTTGGATAAGGATATTTTTCTACAATATCTTTGGGAAAGAGTTTAGCCCAGGCAGAGACTGTAGCCATTTTACCATATAGCATTTCTATTAATGTTTCTTCAGAAGAAAGAAGGATAGCTTTCGATAATATTTCCTCATTTAATTGATAATTTTGGTAGGATTCATGATCGTAAGTATCATTGCCTTTCCCTGCGACAATACGAGCGCCTGTTTGTTTCTGAAGTTCCATCAAAAGCTCAAGGGCACAAGGTTCGAAATAGTCATCTGGATCTAGGAAAACGATCCACTCTCCTTTGGCTTTGGCTACACCATAGTTTCTAGCATCTGACAGACCACCATTTTCTTTATGATATGCCGATACCCAGTCATACTCACTTGCATATTGATCGCATAGTTTCCCAGAATCATCCGTGGAACCATCATCAACTAAGATAACTTCAAAATCTTTATAGGTTTGATTGACCAAGCTTTCCATAGCATAGCGAAGATATTCCTCCACATTATAAATAGGTACAATTACCGAAATCATATTTTCTTTTCTTTCTCTTACTCAATTAGATGTTTAAAGTTCAAATGAACTTTTTTCTGGGAAAAGTTGACCCATAGCTTTGATAAAGTCAGTCATGACCTGCTCTTCATCTTGAACATTAAAACCATCATTGATACACATAATTTTGTATTTTCCAGAATTCAATAGTTTCCAAAAATCAGAATCCGCATTATCTAGAGAGAACAAACCTCCCAAGTCAGGATCTGCGACTTCATATTCTCCACTTGCAATCTGCCAGTATTTAAAAAGCCAAACGTTTGTATCAGATGGATTTCTAAACCGACTAGCCGATGTTTTCTCCAAGATGGCAGTTTCTTTCTCCCATACCAACTCCATGGTCGACTTTAAGAGGGGATGCGTCAAATGATTTTCCCAAAAACCACAGATAAATTTACTATTTCTATAAATTAGGGTTTTAACGATATTTTTTAAGCCTTGCGTAAAAGATAAAAATTTGCCATTTTTAAGAATCTCATCTCTGCTGAAATAGCTAGTCACAATTTCCATATCGTTCACTTGGAAATGCCCTTTACCGTAACGTTCTGGGATAATAGGTGATAAGGCTGTATTATAC
>CAJPKC010000164.1 GCA_905370255.1 Streptococcus oralis | reverse complement strand
CGATTGGAAATCTCAACTTCCCAGATAAATTGCTAGTCAGTTTCTTCCAAACTGTCAGCATGCGGACGGCAGGCTTCGCTTCTATTGATTTTACTCAGGCTAGGCCTGTTACCTTGATGATCTATATTTTGCAGATGTTTCTGGGTGGGGCACCTGGCGGTACAGCAGGGGGACTAAAAATCACAACCTTCTTTGTCTTGTTGGTATTCGCACGCAGTGAACTTTTAGGGTTACCTCATGCAAATGTGGCTCGAAGAACGATTGAACCACGAACAGTCCAGAAATCTTTCAGTGTTTTCATTATCTTCTTGATAACTTTTTTATCGGGCTTAATCTTAGTAGGAATAACAGCTGAGGGGAATCCGCGCTTTATCTACATCATGTTCGAGACAATTTCAGCGCTTGCCACGGTCGGAGTAACGGCAAATTTGACACCAGAGTTAGGCAGATTAGCTCTTAGCATTATCATGCTACTGATGTTTATCGGACGAATTGGACCACTGACGCTATTAGTTAGTTTGGCTGAGTATCAACCAGATAAGAAAGATATGATCCACTATATGAAAGCAGATATTACCATAGGATAAGAAAGGATAAACTATGTCAGATCGGACAATTGGAATTTTAGGTTTGGGTATTTTTGGAAGTAGTGTTCTTACAACTCTCGCTCAGCATGATATAAATATTATCGCCATTGATGACCATGAGGAGCGAATCAATCAGTTCGAACCAGTCTTGGTACGTGGAGTTGTTGGAGATATAACAGATGAAGAGCTCTTGCTCTCAGCAGGAATTGATACCTGCGATACAGTTGTGGTGGCAACTGGGGAAAATTTAGAATCTAGTGTGCTTGCAGTCATGCATTGCAAGAGTCTAGGAGTACCAACTGTTATTGCTAAGGTCAAAAGTCATACAGCAAAAAAAGTACTTGAAAAAATCGGTGCAGACTCTGTTATTTCGCCAGAGTATGAAATGGGTCGTTCATTAGCGCAAACGATTCTCTTTCATAATAGCGTAGACGTCTTTCAGTTGGACAAGAATGTCTCCATTGTCGAGATGAAAATTCCACAATCGTGGTCAGGCAAAAGCCTAAGTCAACTGGACCTTCGAGGACGATACAATCTCAATATCCTTGGTTTTCGTGACTACGAAAATGCTCCCTTAGATGTTAAATTTGGACCAGATGATCTTTTGAAAGCTGATGGCTATATGATGGCAGTAATCAATAACCAATATTTGGATAATCTAGCACGCCTCAATGAGTAGAAGAAAAAGATTATTGAGTCAATATAAGTATTTTATAAGAGGGATTTAAGAAAAATTTTAACTTTTTCTTAATCCTTTTTAATTTTAGGAGATTATACTAGAGTCATCAAAAAAAGAAAACTCTAAGGAGAATCCTATGAAATTCAATCCAAATCAGAGATATACTCGTTGGTCTATTCGCCGTCTCAGTGTCGGTGTTGCTTCAGTTGTTGTAGCTAGTGGCTTCTTTGTCCTGGTCGGACAACCAAGTTCTGCGCGTGCTGATGTGGTCAATCCGACCACTGCTCAAGTCGTGCCAGATGCAGATTCGGTGAGTGAAAAGAGCAACTTACCAGCAGAGGCTCTAAAAAAAGCAGTCGATGTAGCTCTTCCTTCAGAACAATCAGACACAGTATCTAAAGTAAGCTTGGATTCTACAAGCTCTCCAGAAAAAGCGGACGCAAATGCTAAAGATCCGGTAGTAGCACCAAAAGAAGAAGTGCAAGCACAACCTGACTCTAAGAAACAAACAGAAGATGCAGTTAAACCTGTAGAAGGTCCTACGTCTACAGTTTCTGGGCAAGATTGTGACGTAAGTGAAGCGCAACCAGCAACTACCCCAGCTGAAGTACAAAAAGGCGTGGCTGATAACACCGAAGACTCAGTAGACATCCCGGCTAGCTACCTTGACAAAGCCAATTTCCCAGGACCATTTACAGCTGGTGTCAACCAAGTCATTCCATACGAATTCTTCGCTGGTGACGGCATGTTGACTCGCCTTATCTTGAAAGCCTCTGACAAGGCCCCATGGTCAGACAATGGAATGGATAAAAATCCTGCTCTCCCACCAGTAGAGAAATTGGGCAAAGGCCTCTACTTCTATGAAGTAGATTTGGCAGGTACTCAAGGTAAATCAGATAAAGAGCTTCTTGACCTTTTAAAACAAAATGGAACGCAAAGTTATAAAGCTACTATTAAAGTGTACGGGGCTAAAGATGGAAAACCTGACTTAACAAATCTCGTAGCGACTAAAGATTTGACTGTTAATTTGAATGGTTTGACCACACCAGCTGAGGTGCAAAAAGGTGTGGCTGACAACACCAAAGACACAGTAGATGTCCCAGCCACTTACTTGGACAAGGCTAACTTCCCTGGCCCATTCACAGCCGGTGTCAACCAAGTCATTCCTTACGAAGCTTTTGGTGGAGATGGAATGTTGACCCGCCTTATCTTGAAAGCCTCTGACAAGGCCCCATGGTCAGACAATGGAACAGCAAAAAATCCTGCTCTATTACCACTTGAAGGCTTGGCTAAAGGCCAATATTTCTACGAAGTAGATTTGAATGGTAATACGGTTGGTAAAGATGGTCAGGCCTTGCTAGAGCAACTTCGAGCTAACGGAAGCCAAACATATCTAGCTACCATCAAGGTGTATGGCTCTAAAGATGGCAAACCTGATTTGACCAATCTGGTTGCTACTCGTCAAGTAACGATTCGACTTCATGGATTAGAAATGATGTCCAGAACTCCTCAAGGCGATCAGATGGCAATGCCTTCTTCTACGTCAGATTCAATGAACAAAATGAAGGATATGATGAAGGAAGCCCAAGCTTCAGAGATGAGAATGGGTGATTCCATGGCTGAAACTAGGAAAAATGATGGGCAACCGATGCTACCAAATACTGGTGAAGCTCAAACGAATACAGCTGGACTTGGAGCCCTTGGCCTAGTCTTGGCAGGTCTTGTTGGATTTTTGGGTTGGAAAACCAAAAGAGAAGATTAAGGTTCAAATCATTTAAACATTAGGGAAAATAGTGTTATACTAAAGCAAGTATAACACTGTTTTTGTCAAAGGAGTGTCAGATGAAAAAGACAATTTTGTTGGTTGATGATGAGATAGATATTCTAGATATTCAAAATCGCTATCTTTTACAGGCAGGTTACGATGTTTTAGTTGCCCATGACGGTAAGGAAGGATTAGAACTTTTTAGAAAAAAATCTATCGATCTCATTATCACGGATATCATGATGCCTAATATGAACGGTTATGATTTCATCAGCGAAGTTCAGTATATTGCTCCTGATCAACCCTTTCTCTTTACAACTGCTAAGACAAGCGAACAGGATAAGATTTATGGATTAAGTTTGGGGGCATATGATTTTATAGCTAAACCGTTTAGCCCACGGGAATTGGTTTTGAGAGTAAATAATATCTTGCGCCGCCTTAGTCGTGGCGGAGAGACCGAGCAGATTGAGTTTGGTGACTTAGTGATCAACCATGTGACTCATGAGGTTCGCATTGGGGAGCAACCTTTGGAATTGACAGTGAAATCTTTTGAACTTCTATGGATATTAGCCAGCAATCCTGAGAGAGTCTTTTCAAAGACGGAACTTTACGAGAAGGTATGGCAAGAGGACTATGTGGATGATACCAATACACTCAATGTTCATATTCATGCTTTGAGACAAGAGTTGAGTAAGTATACGAATTTAAACACTCCTGCTATCAAAACTGTTTGGGGATTGGGCTATAAGATGGAAAGACCGAGAGGAAAAAAATGAAATTAAAAAGCTATATTTTAGTGGGGTATCTAGTTTCGACTCTACTAACGATTTTGGTTGTTTTCTGGGCAATCCAACGAATGTTAATTGATAAAAGTGAAGTTTACTTTCTGGTTGGAATGACCTTGATTGCAAGTTTCATTGGCGCTGCAGTGAGCATCTTTCTTTTGTCACCTGTTTTTTCTTCTCTGAAACATTTGAAAAAACAAGCTCAGAATATAGCTGGCAAAGATTTCAGTACAGAAATTGAAACCAAAGGGCCGATAGAATTTCAAGAGTTAGGCCAGGCTTTTAATGACATGTCCCGCAATTTACAAGATACCTTTCAATCACTTGATGAGAGTGAGCAAGAAAAGAGAATGATGATTGCTCAGCTCTCTCACGATATTAAAACTCCCATTACTTCCATTCAGGTTACTGTGGAAGGAATTCTAGATGGAGTAATCAAGGAAGAGGAACGACTCCATTACTTAACCACGATTGGTCGCCAGACCGAGCGTTTAAACAAGCTAGTCGAGGAATTGGATGTTTTGACTCTTAACGCTCAGCCTCAAGATATAGCTGACGAAAAAGTCGAAGATGTATTTTTAGATCAGCTGTTGATTGAGTCAATGAGTGAGTTCCAACTTCAAATTGAACAAGAGGAGCGAGATGTCTTTATTCAAGTAAAGC
>CAJPKC010000163.1 GCA_905370255.1 Streptococcus oralis | reverse complement strand
AAGTTCCATTGTCTCGAATCATGGCAATGATATTAAACCAGTATTTTTTATGAAAATAGACAATGGCTGGTTCACGTGTTACCCAACGTCGGCCATCACTTTCTGTTACCAGTGTATGGTCATTAACGCCAATAATGGCGTTTTCTGTTGTCTTTAGTACCATGGTATCTCGCCAGGTGCGGTGAAGATTCCCATCATGCTTATAACTTTGAATTGTAATAAAGTCGCCTTCTTTTGGAAGTTTCATAACTTACCAACTTTCTACAATTTATAAGTTTATCTTCTTTATTGTAACATATTTTCATAGAAATGCATAAGTTTTCATAGAAAATCTTAAAGATATTCTCTCAGAGCGCTAGCGATGTCGGAGAAATCATAGCCTTTGCGAGCGAGAGCTTGGGTCAGCCGCTGTTTTAAGTCATAGCCGTCGTACTTTTTTGAGTACTTGCGGTATTGCTTGTCTAGCTCTTTATAGAGAAGCTCTTGCTGGTTTTCTTGGTCTTCTTCGATTTCCAAATGCTGATAGGCGGTTTTGGCTTGGCTATAGGAAAAACCTTTGTTTATCAAGGATTGAAGGATTTTATCTTGTAAGGCCTTGCTGGGCAGTTTTCCTTGGTATTTTTTGAGCAGCTTTTCGGCAACTTTGTTTGTTAGTTCAGTCAAATCAAACTGGCTCAATTCTTCCTCTATGATAGTGCTAGAAATCCCTTTTTGACTGAGTTTTTGCTTGAGAACAAAAGCGCCTTTATCACCAGTGAGAAAGTTGGATTGGATAAAAGAATGAGCATATTTTCTATCATTAATCCAATTATCCTTTTTTAGATTGTCCAAGACCTGGCTGATGATTTCAGCTTGGATGTCGTGCTGCGTTAAGTAGTCTTTGACTTCCTTAGCAGTTCTTTGCTTGAAGGAGAGATGGTAGAGAGCTAGGTTTTTGCCATAGGAAAATTGGGCATAATCTTGAATTTCTGATCGTTCCTGCTCTGTGATTTCCATCCCTTTGGACAACATGAAGCGCACGATGGTGTCTTCTGTAATATAGAGCTTTTCACTGTCGTCCAACTCCAAGAGGTAGAGTCTTTTTTTCTTTTCGATTTTTGTGATTTTCATAAGAGATTTTGGTAGAATCCTTTCTTTTAGCCAAATGCTTCAAAGGCAGCTATCAAGCGCAGTTTGTCTGTATCAACTTTCTTCCTGCCATAGTAGTCAAGAAAGAGCTCTGCATATTGAGGGTCAGATAAATTATAAGTAAGAGACCAGATCGCCCAATAACGATCAATGTGGCGATCGCTAAGGCCAGCGAGACCAACGTCAATAAAGCAGGAGAAGGTTGCTGCGTCTTTCAGAATGAAATTAGGCAAGCAGGCATCTCCATGAATCAAGGCATCCACCGTCAGTAAGTGTCCCTGCTCTTGGATAAGCTGGTAGGCTTCCTCACGACTTGAGATGTGAAATTGAGGCAGCAAGGCTTTTTGATAAAAGCAACCTTTCCGATAATTATGCTCTGCTTGCTCTTTGTAGAGTTGGAGGCGATGCTGGATTGGGAAATGCTGGGCTTGGAGGCTGTGAAGTCTTTTGAGTGCGGCAGCCATCGTTTGGCAAAGTTCTTCTGGCTGTTGGAGAAAGGCTAGGGCGTCCTTACCCTTGGCTTCTTTAGTCAGCAGGTAGTCTTTATCTGCTGCTAGGTAGTGGATGACAGGTACACCGAGTCCTTGCTTTTCAAACCATTTGGCAAGTGTGGCTTCTTGGGCTAACTGTTCTTTTTGGTCGATTTTCAAATAATAGCCCGTATCGGCATAGAAAACACTGGCTGCAGAATGTGAGGAGCTGTCGTAAAAGTTGGCTCCCTCTAGATAAGTTCGTATTTGCTCAGGGAATTGGGCTAGTGGAAGGGATATTTTTTCTGCTTTCATACTTTTATTGTAACATATTCTCAACTAATGCGAGGCGGCGTGGTATAATAGAAGCATGAATGTGAAAGTGAAACAAAGAATCCCTTTGAAAATTAAGAAAATGGGGATTAATGGGGAAGGGATTGGATTTTATAAGAAAACGCTGGTCTTTGTGCCAGGGGCTTTGAAGGGTGAGGAAGTCTACTGTCAGGTGACCAGGGTTCAGCGTAATTTTATCGAGGCCAAGCTCTTGACCATCAACAAGCGGTCGAAATTTCGGGTGGAAGCGCCTTGTGAGATTTATGATAGCTGCGGGGGCTGTCAAATCATGCACCTCCACTATGACAAGCAGTTAGAGTTTAAGGAAGATTTGCTGCGTCAGGCCTTGAAAAAATTTGCGCCAGCTGGCTATGAGAACTATGAGATTCGTCCGACCATTGGTATGCAGGAGCCGCTCTATTATCGGGCTAAGCTGCAGTTTCAGACTCGGAAATTCAAGGATGAGGTCAAGGCTGGGCTCTATGCCCAGAATTCCCACTATCTGGTCTCGCTGAAAAACTGTCTGGTTCAGGACAAGGTAACGCAACAGATCATCAATAAGGTGGCTCGGCTTTTAGGCAAGTACAGGCTGCCTATCTATGATGAGAGAAAGACAGCTGGAGTACGCACGGTCATGATTCGCAGGGCCAGAAAGACGGGGCAGGTGCAGATGATTTTTGTGACAGGGCGCAAGCTAGACTTTTCTCCAGTCGTCCGAGACCTAGTGGCTGAATTTCCAGAGTTGGAGACAGTAGCGGTCAATTATCATACGAGCAAGTCCAGTGAGATTTATGGGGATAAGACAGAGATTATCTGGGGCGAGAAGGCCATCCAAGAAGGAGTGCTGGACTATGAGTTCTCCCTATCGCCTCGAGCTTTCTATCAGCTCAATCCTGAGCAGACAGAGGTGCTCTACGGGGAGGCGGTTAAGGCGCTGGATGTGACGAAAGAAGATCATTTGATTGATGCCTATTGCGGAGTGGGGACCATCGGCTTTGCCTTTGCTAAAAGGGTTAAATCTTTGCGGGGCATGGACATCATCCCTGAAGCGATTGAAGATGCTAAACGCAATGCGAAACGAATGGGATTTGATAATACGCTCTACGAGGCTGGAACGGCAGAGGAGATTATTCCTCGCTGGTATGCGGAGGGCTATCGGGCGGATGCCTTGATTGTCGATCCACCACGAACAGGTCTGGACGATAAGTTGCTGGAGACGATTGTCCGTTATGCACCTGAAAAGATGGTCTACGTTTCCTGCAATGTCTCAACTCTGGCTCGGGATTTAGTCAAGCTCTCTCAGGTCTACGATGTTCACTATATCCAGTCGGTTGATATGTTTCCGCATACCGCTCGGACCGAGGCAGTGGTGAAATTATCCAAGCGAGATAGCTCTCGTTCGAGTTAATCGTAAGCAGCTCGCAAGAGCTGACAAAATCATTCTAAAAAGGACTTAGTTTTCTGTGATACGGAGCTCAGTCTTTTTTGTCAAAATTGCAATGGTTTTATAGGGATTTAGTCTTAACCTAGTCAATTAGTCACAAAAGGAGAACACTCGTTAAGTGTTCTCCAATAGCAATAAGTTATATTAGAATAAACCGAAGACTAGGACTGCAAGGACGGCACCAATAATTGGTCCGACAACTGGAATCCAAGCATAGCTCCAATCACCATCACCTTTTTTGGGAATAGGAAGAAGACTGTGCATGATGCGAGGTCCTAAGTCACGAGCTGGGTTGAGGGCAGAGCCAGTTGTTCCACCAAGTGAAAGACCAATCCCGACAATTAATGTTCCGACTGCAAAGGTGCCAATGCCTGCTTGTAGCTTATAAAGTCCAAGAGCGAAGATAGTCAGCACTAGAACAAAAGTTCCAAGAATTTCACTAATCAGGTTAGAGAAGGTATCTTTGATGGCTGGGCCTGTGCTGAATGTACCCAGGACGTTAGCCGGATTTTCTTCAGCTAAATAGTGAGGTTTGAACTGTAGGAAAACGAGGAACTGTCCAACCATAGCACCTGCAAATTGAGCTAGGATGTAAGGAAAAACAGATGCCCATGGCAAATCACCTTTCAGAGCGACTCCGATAGTTAGGGCAGGGTTCAGATGGGCTGGGCCAAGGTTGCCAGATACAAAAGCAGCAATGGCAACGGCAATCCCCCATCCCATGGTAATCACAATCCAGCCTGAATTGTGACTCTTAGTTTTGGGAAGAACCACACCTGCAACTACGCCATTTCCCAAAAGGAGCAAGAGTAGTGTTCCTAAAAATTCGCCAAATATTTCTTTCATCATCTATGTTACTCCATTTAAAAGAAGGGGTGGTAGACAGTTCTTGGTCTACCGCCTCTTCTCGTATTTTCTATTTTTTTAATTCTTCTAAATCGTTATTTGCAAGGGCAGCTTGAACATCATTTCGATAAGCTGCTTTTTCATCTTCTGTCCAGTCGTAGAATCGTCCCATTTCATCCAGAACAGGCTCTACAATTGCATCTAAGCTATCCCGCATATAGAGCATGTGATTTGTCCGGCGAAGCAGGAAGTCAACAGGGC
>CAJPKC010000162.1 GCA_905370255.1 Streptococcus oralis | reverse complement strand
AGTGATGAGTATGCTGGTCAACTGCCTGCAGATAACGTTGTTAATATTGCCATGAGTGCTTTTGGTCAAGGGATTTCTGTTACTCAAACACAAATGCTTCGTGCTTTCACAGCCATTGCGAATGACGGAGTTATGTTAGAACCAAAGTTTATTAGCGCCCTTTATGATCCAAATGATCAGTCAGTTCGGAAGTCGCAAAAAGAAGTTGTGGGTAATCCTGTTTCTAAAGAAGCGGCTAGTTTGACTCGAGAAAATATGATTTTGGTTGGTACAGATCCTGTTTATGGTACAATGTACAATCAACTTACCGGTAAACCAATCGTTACTGTACCTGGTCAGACTGTTTCTGTAAAATCAGGAACTGCCCAGATTGCTGACGAACAAAAAGGGGGATACTTAAAGGGAGTTACCAACTATATCTACTCAGTAGTTTCGATGAATCCGAGTGAAAATCCTGATTTTATCCTCTATGTGACAGTTCAACAGCCAGAACACTTTTCTACACCTTGGTTTGGAGAATTTGCTAATCCTATTCTTGAACGAGCTTCTGCCATGAAAGAATCTCTTAATCTTCAGTCTACAGCTAAAAATCTGGATCAAGTTACAACAACAACTAGTTATGCAATGCCAGCGACCAAGGACTATAGTCCGAGAGATATGGCAGAGGAACTGAGACGCAATCTTGTTCAACCAATCGTTATCGGTTCAGGAACGAAAATCAAAGAAAGTTCAGCGGCAGAAGGAACCAATCTAGACGCTAATGAGCAGATCTTACTCCTTTCTGACAAGGTAGAAGAGATGCCGGATTTGTATGGTTGGTCTAAGAAGAATGTTGAAACCTTTGCAAAATGGCTGGATATCGAAGTTGAATTTGAAGGTACAGGAGAAACTGTAAAAAAACAAAGTGTTCGTACCAATACAGCTTTAAAAAATATACAGAAAATAAAAATAACATTAGGAGATTAGAATGCTAGTTTCTATCTTTCCTGGAATCCTTACTTTTGTTCTTACAGTGGTAGGAATTCCAGCTTTTATCCGTTTTTACCGTAAAGCACAGATTACTGGTCAACAGATGCATGAGGATGTTAAACAGCACCAGGCAAAAGCTGGGACGCCGACAATGGGAGGAATTGTCTTCCTCGTAACAAGCGTTTTAGTTAGTTTAGTTCTTGCACTTTTGACTAATCAACTAACCAACAATGTTGGAATGATCCTCTTTATTCTCGTTTTGTATGGTTTGGTTGGCTTCTTAGATGATTTCCTCAAGGTTTTTCGTAAAATCAATGAAGGGCTCAATCCTAAACAAAAGCTCTTGCTTCAATTAGTAGGAGGAGTTATCTTCTATCTCTTTTATGAAAGAGGAGGGGACGTCTTAAATGTATTTGGGTATCCTTTGCACCTAGGCGTTCTTTACATTTTCTTTGCTCTCTTCTGGTTGGTTGGTTTTTCAAATGCTGTTAACTTGACTGACGGAATCGATGGCTTGGCAAGTATCTCAGTGGTGATTAGTCTGTCTGCCTATGGAGTCATTGCTTATGTACAAAACCAGTTGGATATCCTCCTAGTGATTCTTGCCATGATTGGTGGTCTTCTTGGTTTCTTTGTCTTTAACCATAAGCCTGCTAAAGTTTTTATGGGAGATGTCGGAAGTCTTGCTCTTGGAGGAATGTTGGCCGCTATTTCTATGGCGCTGCACCAAGAATGGACGCTACTCCTGATTGGTATAGTGTATGTTTTTGAAACAACATCTGTCATGATGCAAGTTACCTACTTTAAGTTGACTGGAGGAAAACGTATCTTCCGGATGACACCAGTTCATCACCATTTTGAGTTGGGTGGATTTTCTGGTAAAGGTCAAGCCTGGAGTGAGTGGAAGGTCGATTTCTTCTTCTGGGGAGTGGGCTTGCTTGCTAGTCTCGTGACCTTGGCTTTCATGTATTTATTCTAAAATAGAATATTGGAATATAAAAGAGAAGGATTTATACCCTTCTCTTTTTAGTTCCTATTTTCTTCAATTGAGGAATCCTTTTCTCAAAAAAGTAAAATTATGATAAAATGGAAAAAAAGAAAGATGAAATGATGAGTTATTTTAAAAAGTATACATTTGATAAATCTAAGTTTAAGTTAGGGATGCGCACCTTTAAAACAGGAATCGCTGTTTTTTTGGTCCTCATGATTTTTGGTTTTTTTGGATGGAAGGGACTTCAGATTGGAGCTCTTACAGCCGTTTTTAGCTTGAGAGAAGACTTTGATAAGAGTGTCCACTTTGGGACATCACGTATTTTAGGGAATAGTATCGGTGGTTTTTATGCGCTGATTTTCTTTCTCTTGAACAACTTTTTTCATGGAGCCTTTTGGGTAACTCTCCTTGTGGTTCCGATATGTACCATGTTAACCATCATGACAAATGTTGCCATGAACAATAAGTCAGGGGTCATTGGGGGAGTTGCAGCCATGCTGATTATTACCCTATCAATTCCGAGCGGAGAGACTGTTTTGTACGTGTTTGCTCGAGTTTTTGAGACTTTTATGGGTGTTTTTGTAGCAATTCTAGTAAATTATGATATTGATCGCTTGCGGAGTCTCATACAGAAAAAATAAAATAATGTCACAAGATATAACATTAACAATTGACGATTGATTTTTTTTAGACTATAATAGACAGAAAGAAGAGGAAGTGCACATGAAGGAAAAAGAATTTCGTCGCAATATGGCAGTTTTCCCCATTGGTAGTGTTATGAAGCTGACCGATCTTTCGGCGCGTCAAATTCGTTATTATGAAGATCAGGAGTTGATAAAACCTGATCGCAACGAAGGTAATCGCCGGATGTATTCTTTAAATGATATGGATCGGTTGCTTGAGATTAAGGATTATATCTCTGAAGGTCTGAACATTGCTGCTATCAAGAAAAAATATGCCGAACGTGAGGCGAAAGCTAAAAAACCAGTCAGTCAAACTGAGGTGCGTCGAGCCCTTCGGAATGAGGTTCTTCAACAAAGTCGCTTTGCTTCTCAACAATCACCTTTTGGTCGCGGTTAGGCAACCGCTAGTCGTCATATATAAGGAGAAAAACCATGCCAATCACAGCTGCAGATATTCGTCGTGAAGTTAAGGAAAAAAATGTAACCTTTATCCGTCTCATGTTTTCAGATATTTTGGGAACAATGAAAAACGTCGAAATTCCTGCTACAGATGAACAACTAGACAAGGTCTTGTCAAACAAGGCTATGTTTGATGGATCTTCTATTGAAGGGTTTGTTCGTATCAATGAATCAGATATGTACTTGTACCCTGACCTAGACACATGGACTGTCTTCCCTTGGGGAGATGAGAACGGTAGTGTCGCAGGATTGATCTGTGATGTCTATACAACAGAAGGAGAGCCATTTGCTGGAGATCCTCGAAGCAACCTTAAACGAGCTCTTCATCACATGGAGAAAGTTGGATTCAAATCTTTCAACCTTGGTCCGGAACCAGAATTCTTCCTATTCAAGCTTGATGAAAATGGAGACCCAACTCTTGAGGTGAATGACAAGGGTGGTTACTTTGATTTGGCGCCTACAGACCTTGCCGATAATACCCGTCGTGAGATTGTCAATGTCTTGACTAAAATGGGATTTGAAGTAGAAGCCAGTCACCACGAAGTTGCCGTAGGTCAACATGAGATTGACTTTAAGTATGATGAAGTTCTTCGTGCTTGTGATAAGATTCAAATCTTTAAACTTGTTGTAAAGACAATTGCGCGTAAACATGGTTTGTATGCAACCTTTATGGCTAAACCTAAATTTGGTATCGCTGGTTCAGGAATGCACTGCAATATGTCCTTGTTTGATGATGAAGGGAACAATGCCTTCTTTGATCCAAATGATCCAAAAGGAATGCAGTTGTCAGAAACAGCCTATCATTTCCTTGGTGGTTTGATCAAGCACGCCTACAACTACACAGCTATCATGAATCCGACAGTTAACTCATATAAACGTTTGGTTCCAGGCTATGAAGCGCCGGTTTCCATCGCTTGGGCTGGTCGTAACCGTTCACCGTTGGTGCGAGTTCCTGCTACTCGTGGAATGGGAACACGTTTGGAATTGCGCTCAGTAGACCCAATGGCAAACCCATATATCGCAATGGCTGTTCTTTTGGAAGTTGGTTTGCACGGTATTGAAAACAAAATCGAAGCACCAGCGCCAATCGAAGAAAACATCTATATCATGACTGCAGAAGAGCGTAAAGAGGCTGGTATCACAGACCTTCCATCAACTCTTCACAACGCTTTGAAGGCCATGACAGAAGACGAAGTGGTTAAAGCAGCTCTAGGTGAACACATCTACACTAGCTTCCTTGAAGCCAAACGAATCGAGTGGGCAAGCTATGCAACCTTTGTTTCACAATGGGAAATTGATAACTACCTAGATCTTTACTAATGATAAATCAAAAAGATTGTCCGTGAGGACGATCTTTTTTTTCTTGCATTTTATATCGAGGCTG
>CAJPKC010000161.1 GCA_905370255.1 Streptococcus oralis | reverse complement strand
TCGCCGTAGAACAAGGTACTACATTCTCTATCCGTGAGGGTGGACGTACTGTTGGTTCAGGTATGGTTACAGAAATCGAAGCTTAATTCGATTTAGTTCCCAGAAGAACAATTATTTAAGTCAGACATTAAAAGAATCTTGCTATGCAAGGTTCTTTTTTTCTAGCTATACGAAGGCAAAATAAGACAGTATGGTAGTTGATTACGAATATAGAAACTTAATTAAATAATTATCTACTTTATTAACGAATGTATATCCTAGTTTTTCAGAATAAATTTTTATTAGGTTAAAAAGCTTTTCACAAATGCCTCTTTTTTTGATAAAATAGAAGGAAGAAAAAAAGAAATGAGTTCGTCATGTCAAAAGGATTTTTAGTCTCTCTAGAGGGGCCAGAGGGAGCTGGGAAAACGAGTGTGCTTGAAGCTATCCTTCCTGTGTTAGAAGAAAAAAATATTGAGGTTTTAACAACACGTGAACCAGGTGGAGTATTGATTGGTGAGAAGATTCGAGAAGTTATTTTAGATCCTAGTCATACTCAAATGGATGCCAAGACAGAGCTTCTACTCTATATTGCTAGTCGTAGACAACACCTAGTGGAAAAGGTCTTACCAGCACTTGCAGCAGGGAAACTGGTCATCATGGATCGTTTTATTGATAGTTCCGTTGCTTATCAAGGTTTTGGTCGTGGTTTAGATATTGAAGCTATTGATTGGCTCAATCAATTTGCTACTGATGGTCTTAAACCAGATTTGACACTTTATTTTGATATTGAAGTGGAGAAGGGGCTTGAAAGAATCGCGGCTAACAGCGATCGCGAAGTCAATCGTTTGGACTTGGAAGGTTTAGACCTGCACAGAAAAGTTCGTCAAGGCTATCTTTCCCTTCTTGAAAAAGAAGGTGAACGCATTGCTAAAATCGATGCCAGTTTACCACTAGATCAAGTGATTGAGAATACTAAGAAAGTCTTATTTGACAGAATGGGGCTGCAAGAATGAATCAAGAGCAATTAAAGGCTTGTCAACCACAACAATTTGAACGTTTTGTTCATATCTTAGAACAAAAACAGCTCAATCATGCCTATCTCTTTTCAGGTTTTTTTGGAAGTATGGAGATGGCTTTATTTCTGTCTAAGAGTTTGTTTTGTACTGAAAAACAGGGGGTCTTACCCTGCGAGTCTTGTCGAAATTGTAAGTTGATTGACCAAGAAGAATTTCCTGATGTCACAATTATTCGTCCCATTAATCAGATTATAAAAACAGAAAGAATTAGAGAACTAGTTAGTCAGTTTTCTCAATCAGGGATTGAAAATCAACGTCAGGTTTTTATCATTGAACAAGCTGAAAAAATGCATGTTAACGCAGCTAATTCACTACTTAAGGTTATTGAGGAACCTCAGAGTGAAATCTATATTTTCTTCTTAACCAATGATCAAGAGCAGATTTTACCAACTATCCGAAGTCGGACACAAATTTTCCAATTTAAGAAACAAGTCGAAAGCCTTAGGAATCAACTTGAACAAGCAGGATTGGTCAAAAATAAAGCAAGGCTTTTAGCTGAGTTTAGCCAATCGCAAGCAGAAGCTGAAAAACTGACAAATCAAACAAGTTTTTGGACTCTACTTGAAGAAAGTGAACGATTTTATTCTTGGTTAGATGCTGGGAAAAAGGAATCTTATTTACAGGTCGCAAAATTAGCTAGTTTAGCAGATGACAAAGAAAAACAAGACCAAGTCTTTAGAATTTTAGAAGTTTTAGCAGGTCAAGAGATTCAAAAAAATGTAGCACGTACAATATTGCAAAACCTTCTCGAAGCCAGAAAAATGTGGAAAGCAAATGTGTCTTTCCAGAATTCTTTGGAATACCTAGTTTTACAATAAAATGAACATGAAAACAGAAAAAGAAAGGGCTGTTCATGAACAAGAAAGAATTATTTGATGCCTTAGATGATTTTTCTCAACAGTTGTTGGCAACCTTGGCAGATGTCGAAGCTATCAAAAAAAATCTCAAGAGTGTTGTAGAAGAGAATACAGCTCTTCGTTTAGAGAACGATAAATTGAGAGAGCGCTTGAATGAGGAAGAAGAAACAGCTCCAACTAAGACCAAGCATGTTAGAGAAAACGTGAGCCGAATCTATGACGACGGTTTTCATGTGTGTCGCGATTTTTACGGTCAACGTCGTGAACAAGATGCAGAATGTATGTTTTGTGATGAATTGTTGTTTAGGGAGTAAGCATGCAGATTCAAAAAAGTTTTAAAGGTCAGTCACCTTATGGTAAGTTATATCTTGTCGCAACTCCAATTGGAAATTTAGAGGATATGACCTTTCGTGCTATTCAGACTTTGAAAGAAGTGGATTGGATTGCTGCTGAGGATACTCGTAATACTGGTCTATTGCTTAAGCATTTCGATATTTCAACCAAACAAATCAGTTTTCATGAGCACAATGCCAAGGAAAAAATTCCTGATTTGATTGGTTTCCTGAAAGCAGGACAAAGTATTGCTCAAGTTTCTGATGCGGGTTTGCCAAGTATTTCAGACCCCGGTCACGATTTGGTCAAGGCAGCAATTGAAGAAGATATAGCAGTTGTCACAGTTCCAGGTGCTAGCGCAGGAATTTCTGCCTTGATTGCCAGTGGTTTAGCTCCACAACCCCACATTTTTTATGGATTCTTACCTCGAAAATCGGGACAACAAAAGCAATTTTTCGAATCAAAAAAAGATTATCCTGAGACCCAGATTTTCTATGAATCTCCTCACCGTGTAGCAGATACGTTGGAAAATATGCTAGAGGTCTACGGTGATCGTTCAGTTGTCTTAGTTCGAGAATTGACTAAGATTTATGAAGAATACCAACGGGGGAAAATCACTGAGTTGCTTGAAAGTATCTCTGAAACACCGCTCAAGGGTGAGTGCCTTCTCATCGTAGAAGGTGCTAGTCAAGAAGTAGAAGATAAGGATGAAGAGGATTTATTCTCTGAAATACAAAATCGTATCCAACAAGGTGTTAAGAAAAATCAAGCCATTAAGGAAGTCGCTAAAATTTATCAGTGGAACAAAAGCCAACTCTACGCTGCCTACCATGAGTGGGAAGAGAAACAAGCTAACAACTAAACAGGGAAGTTTGTCTTCTTCCTGAAGTGAATCTAACAATCATAAGTATTTTACTACGAATGCTTATTTGGAGGGGAAATGAAAAGCAAAATGATTAAGAAGGTAATTGGTTTACTGTTTCCTATTCTCACATTATTTATGTTATCTGCATGTAACAACAGAGTCGATCGTGATTTAGCTAAAATAGCTATTTCAAACATTCGTTCCGTAGTAGAAGCTGCAGGGTTAGAAGCAGAAGGATACTCGACTGCTGGTACTTTTGGATACTATGGTTTTCCATTTTACATAAAAGGAAATAAGAAATTTGTTGATGTTTATGTAGATTTTGAAAAAGATTATGTTGAGAAAACTCCAGTCCTCAGATATAATCCGAAACTTAAAGAAGTCGAGAAGAAAATTTTCCTAGGTTTTTCGAAGAAAAAAGTCTATCGCCTAGAAATGGAGTATGCTTCTGGTGATGACAATTATGATAGGCTAGACGAAGCATACAATAAGATACTTCAAAGTGGTAGTTTGATTTCGACATTTTTAAGCGATGATGCGATTAGGAAACTTTATATTAAAAACTCTGTTGAATTGGCCTCATTTGACTCCTATTATTCTTTGGTGCCAAAAAAAGAATATAGTGGCAACCCGGAAACCTATCTTGAGGAGCAAGAAAAAAGAGAGTCTATTTTAAAAACAGATGTCAAAGAACTCACTCCCTTAATTGAGGACCTAGACCCAAGTAGAGTCAACAATCTTGATGAAGAAACGCTTGTTCGCGATCGAGATCTACTCTTAAAAAGAGTTGCTGATAATCGTTCGACCTTTAGAATTGATATAGACATTGATATAAAAGAGGTACGAAAACAAAACCTACAAGTAACTAATGAAGATATTGAAAATTGGACGGATTCTGATTTTCAATACTTACTTACTCAAATACTTCAAGTTGATAAACTACCTAGGAATACAGAAGTGGGCTTTAGCATTAGTTACGAAGACAAAAATCAGCTGAATGCTTATAGATCATTCAACTTCAAGAAACAATGATTTTCGAAGACATTCAGGAATCCTCCTGTCTGTCTTTTTACTTGCCTTTTTGGTATAATAGACCGAGTATCAATTTAGAAAGATTTGTGGGTGTCTAACAGTCCAGTGGCTTGTTTTAATTTGGCCTTAGTTTTCACCCAAAGAGGTATTAGTGTCATGTCTCAATCTTATATCAATGTTATCGGTGCGGGCCTTGCGGGCTCGGAAGCGGCTTTCCAAATTGCCCAACAAGGTATTCCGGTCAAGCTTTATGAAATGCGTGGAGTCAAATCTACTCCGCAACACAAAACCAACAATTTTGCTGAGCAAGTTTGTTCCAAATCTCTTCGTGGGGATTCTCTCACCAATG
>CAJPKC010000160.1 GCA_905370255.1 Streptococcus oralis | reverse complement strand
CCCTTTTTTAATCAGAATATCTCAAATGAGATGTCCTGATTAAAGAAGATTTCTACCTCACTGGTCAAATAGACCAGCGAGGCTTCTTTGCGGGCTGAGGAATTAACATTCCACAGAGTTTACATTATCACATTTAATAAAGGAGACACAACTATGTCATTTCAAAATCACATCTCACTAGCTGGCCGCGTTTCTCAAGATATTCGTCTTACAGTTAAAAACGGTCGCGCTATCTTAAATGGTACAATTGCCGTTCAAAAATCTTACAAAAACAAAGAAACTGGCGAATTCGGTGTCGACTTCTTTGACTTCGTTCTTTTCTCAAGTATCCGTGATGGTAAATCATACGCTCAAACAATGGCTGAATTGCTTAAGAAAGGTATGTACATCGGTATCACTGGTGAATTGTCAAACCGTCCTGTATCTAAGACTAAAGACGGTAAAGACTTCTACAACGACAGCAACGTCATTGTCAACAACTTGCAACTTTTAGAATCAAAAGATGCTGTAGCACTCCGTGAAGCTAAGAAAGATCAAGCTCCTGTTCAAGAAGCTCCAGTCGAAGCTCCTGCTCCTGCTGAAGTACCTGCGCCTGTTCAAAAAGCTCCAGTTGAAGCTCCAGTTGAAGATGCTGCAAACTTCCAAGATCTTGCCGAACAAGCTCCTGTTATGACATCACACCCATTGGATGTCACTGAAGACGATCTTCCATTCTAATGGGTCGTCTCTCTTGCCATTATAAGTCCTCCTTCCTATAAAGAGAAGGGCCATCACCTTGGTGGCTCTTTCTTAAGAGGGTTGCTATTCTCGCTCAGCAATCCTCCTAAGAGAGAATTGACTCCTTCTCTCTAATCCGTCTATTCACCTCCTTCTAGAATAGTCATCGCTTTGATGGCTCTTTCTTAGGACGATCATCAGCTTTTGATGGTCGCCCTAAGAGAGATGAACGCTCTCTACAACGTACTTTTACTTCATTTTCAATTCCTCCTTTAAAAAGAAATGTCATCGTTTTGATGACTCTTTCTTAGGATGATCATCGCTTGATGGTCATCCTAAGAGAGATCAATTCTCTCTATCGTACATTATTGTACGTTGATTGAAATAAGGAAAGCATCGGTTATCAATCAGATAACCCTTTCTTAAAACGGTAACACAAAGGTTCCTCCTCTTTATTTTTTATACACCTTTCAAAAAGTTTTTTGTTCATTTTATATTCTCCTGAAATATTCATAATTTTGTGTTACCGTTCTAAGAGAGACTTTTTTGTTTCTCCTTTGTCTCTCACCCACACTCCCTTTGATTCTTTGTAACGATGCCCTACCTCCCGTCGTTACAAATTGCCTGTTTAGCTCAGTCGGTAGAGCGCATCCATGGTAAGGATGAGGTCATCGGTTCGATCCCGGTAACAGGCATTTGATAGTGCTGACGCCCACTATCAAAATAAACGACCCATTTTAATTCCTCCTTAAAAAACCATGTAGCAGGTATCACCTCTTGCCTGCTACACCTGCCTGTTTAGCTCAGTCGGTAGAGCGCATCCATGGTAAGGATGAGGTCATCGGTTCGATCCCGGTAACAGGCATTCGACAACGTTGTCGAAACCATATTTCTCCTGTTAAAAAATCCATTTCATCCCCCTCCTGCTGCTTTCACAAGCAGTCCCGATTTTTCTAACGAAAAATCGGCTCTTTTGAGTCCCGCAAGACGACTCGCTACCGTTAAGTGAAACTACCTCTAATCAATAACCACGCGCTATGATAGTCAACCAATCATCGTCACGTAACGGTCCCACTCAACGACCCGTTGGCGTCTTGCGGGCGACGCGCTCGCTAACGCTCACCGCTCTTTTTTTGCTCACGCAAAAAACGCACGGGCTAACGCTACCGTGCGCGTGTGTTGGCGCTAACGCGCCAACCTACATGAAATTCCCTAAGAGATTTGAAGTCTTAATGACAGGCTTGTCTTTTGGTTTTTCCTCAGAGTCATCATCAAGCAAACCTAAGGCGCGTGCCTTCTCTTGTTGCTCACGTAAAGCGTCAGAAGAGGCGACCTTTGGTTCTTCTTTTGGCGTTTCTGAAACGACAGGCTGCGGTACGGCTACTTCACTTGTCGCCACTTCAGGCTCACGGTTTAAACGTGGCATTGGCGTTTCTTCAGGCTCACGTTTTAAACGTGGCATTGGCGTTTCCGTTGGCGTAGGCGTTTCAACTGTCCTGCGACGCTTAAAGCCAGTAAATGGTTTTGACTCTTCTTTAGGTTCGGTGGTTGCAGATTCTTGAACCTTTGGCTCAGCCTTCTTACGTTTCTTAAATGGCGTTCCTGGACCTACTAAAGGCTGTACTGCAATCGGCTGTTGCATCATAGGAACTTGCACCTGCGATGTTCCGTCCATCTGAGATAGACGATACATGAAAGTCATAAGCGAATAGTTAATATATGGGCCAGCGTCTAAAAGCATTTGAACAAACAAGGTCAAAAAAGCTTTCCTCGACATGTTCAACTGCGAGCGCAATTGACCCGAATCAAAAAAGGTAAGCACACTATCAGGCACATCCTCATCTGCCATACGCAGACGATAATTGGTTTTATGGTCGTCATACGAATAAGCCGTACTACCCATCGGAATCAACTCGTTACGAACGTAACCAATCAATTCCAAAGGGCCTAACTGCGTTCGATTAGCTAAACGCACAAAACTATCTAGCGCCAAGATAAAGGTTCTGTTAAAGGGATAATTGCGTTTACGAAAAGCTTCAAACGTCTGCGCATTGTGTGGGGATACGATCACAAGATCCATGTGAACACTCCTTTTTTCTTCTTATTTTGGTTTTTGTGACTCTATTATAACAAAAGTTGACACAATATGCCAGTAAAAAGGAGGAGGTATGTAAAAATCATGGACAAGGTGTGGAAAAGGTGTGACAAAAGTATGACACCATTAATGGCACTTATGTGCGGCATGCTACAAATGGTGTTTATTCATGGTAGACTACGTATGGATGATATACATGGACATCTACATATGGTCAACTATACGTGGTGCTTATGTCGGCATGTTAATGATGTTAGAAAATCGTGTAAGTGTATGTATGGGTGTTATATGAGCGACATATATATGATATTGTATAAATGGTAAATATTTATGAAAGAGATATGAGGAAATAATAAAGAGATTGTACGACGCTATAATACAGGCGGCGCTTAACAGCGCCTTTCACTCACGATATAAGGACGATCACAGAAAGATATAAAGGCGATAAAGTGAAATGATAGAAAAATAATATAAAAAATGGCACAATGGCTATAAAAAATGATATGTAGGCACCGTGAAAAAGGTATATGGACGCCACTGAGGCGCAGGCGTTCGCTAACGCTCACTCCACGCACAGAGTGTCGATATGAAAGAATTTGGGGAAATGTATATGGGCGATGATTGTAAAGAAAGAGCATAAGAGAAAAAGAATGCAAATCCTTAAAAAAGACGAGGATTATCGATAGTTAGCGTGGTGTAAAAAAGACACCAAAACGAATAAAAATCTCGCTAAAAATAATTTAAAAAACTATCGTCAAAACAAAAACAAGGTGATATAATGATATCAAAAGCTGACATAAGACAGGTTAGCTAACGCTAACCTGTCGTTTTTGCGGGGCAAGCCCCGTACCCGTGTTTTGTGTTGTGGAAAAAGGGACTTCGTCCCTTAGCGCACTGATAAGCTATAACGCACGACACAAAAGTCATTCTCATAACGGAAGATGTTCTCGACGCTAACGCGTCTCAAACGTTTTGCGGGGCAAGCCCCGTGCCCGTGTTTTGTGTTGTGGGAAAAGGGAGTTCGTCCCTTAGCGCAACTCTAACTCATTTTCCAACGATTAAAAAGAACTATCATAACGAGACACATTCTCGACGCTAACGCGTCTCAAACGTTTTGCGGGGCAAGCCCCGTGCCCGTGGTTTGTTTTGTGGAGAAAAGAATGCTTACAAGAAAATTACTACACAATACATCCACCGTACTATAACAATTACTACTCACAAAATGCTTCGCATTTTGTGAAGGGTTAAGCGCGCTTCGCGCGACAATTTAAAAAAAGACTAACAAACAGAAAGGACATCATTATGTCATACGTATTCATTATCGGAATTATTTTATTTTTCATTTGTGGAGGTTTCCACTACATCGTCTCAATCCCAAATAGCGTTTCAGAACTTTCAAACAACGTTATTCACACTATCCCAAACAAGTACGTCCGCTACGGACTCTATATCCTAAAATGGACAATCATTGACTTTGTAGTTTACTTTATGCTTGCGCTCATTCTATGTCTCATTTTCATCTATGCGCTCTTCAAAGCATTTGCAAATTCATAATTCTTCTACGCAAGTTGTCTGGAATAATGGCAACTTGCGTTTTGCGTTTCAAACGTACTATTTTAAATACTTAAAGAAAGGAAAACATCATGCAACGTGTTAAATTAAAAGAAAACATGTTAGGTATGACT
>CAJPKC010000159.1 GCA_905370255.1 Streptococcus oralis | reverse complement strand
GGCGACTACCGATAGTACAACCACCTGGCATAGAAACCTTTGCGTGTCCTACACGAGCCAAGATTGGCCCCAATACCACAATAGAAGCACGCATCTTGCTGACGTACTTATAAGGTGCTTCTTCTGTGATGTCACCGGTTGCATCAACTTCAACAATATGTGCTTCTTGATCAAAGTCTACTTTCGCATTTAATCCACGAACCACCTGATTCATGGTAAAAACATCCGATAAAATAGGAACATTTTTTAAGACTGTTTTTCCTTCACTGGCTAAAATAGTTGCTGCCAACAAGGGCAAGACTGCATTTGTTGCGCCCTCGATGGTAACACTTCCAACCAAACGATTATCGCCACCTCGAACTACAATTTTTTCCATAGAGTATTTTCCTTTAATGTTGATTTTATAAATAGACTTACTTTTTGAGTAAATCTATTAACTAATTTGTTAATAATCCAAGCCAAAACCAGACTTATCAACAATACAAAAAATGTAAATAACACATCATTTACTCTGGATGACACAAATATTTTTTCTAGAATAGAAATTACTAATCCATGTATCATATATAATTCAAATGATATACGACCTATTAAAGCTAAATAGACATTTGAAAAATTTATTTTTTTCAAAAAAACTATAATAAAATAGATTGTAAAAATAATATTATCTAAATTAGCAGCTAGTGCATAACTATAGCTATCTTCTATGTGTAAATACTTAAGTAAAATATCGTATCTATGTGAAACAAAGAGTAACACAGTGACTAAAACAATTACGATAAAGTAATATTTTTCTAAAAATCTATCAATTTTATTTTGATTTTTAGCCCATATTAGACCAATAATGAAGGGAAAAACACTATTATACCACCAAAAACCGTAACCTAATTTTATAGCTAAACAAATATAACCAATTATGAATATTGTATTGATAAGAATAGATATGGACTTATTTCTGAAAAACTTAAATGATACATAAAAAAATATATACATTAAAATTATAATATCGACAAACCAACCATTATAGATAATTGTGCTTCCTTTTTTAAATAAATTAGCAAAAAAATCTAAATCCATTAATTGACCGTTTAAAAATCTATAAAACATATAAATCAAAGATATAATAAAAAATGGAACTATAATTTTGGAAAGTCTTTTTACTAAAAAATTATCCAGATAGTTTTCTCTGCTTTCATTTTGAACATACAACCCGTATGCAGATAAAAAGAAAAATATAGAAACGATATAGGTCCCCATATACGAAAAATTAGAAAACTCCTCACCAGTTTTAACCAATGGTGATATATGATGAAATATTATTCCTAAAGCTAAAAAACCTCTAAGACCTGATGTGGACTTAACATTGAGATACTCCTTGTTTTGAGGCAACAAATAAAGTAATAGCGTTATCAACAATAAGATTACAATATCCATTAAATCTCTTTCTCCAAATATCTTTATTAATTCTTAAAAATTATAATAATCCTCGTACTGCTTCTTGCCATAATTGATAGAGATTTAGGAAAAAAGAACTAATCAGATACCCTAAACCGATACTACACAATACTACTAAAAGTCGTACCTTCCTCGCATTGTCCTTAGTTACCTTTAAAATTTGATCCCATTTGACCAAATCTTTCAACAGTTGAAAAACTAGGTAGACAAAAAACATATGACTACTGAGGGTAAAAAACAATTGAATCATCTGCCTATTATACCATCTTCTCTTTTTCTACGCTAGTCTATGGACTTGCACTATATTTTATGGGTTGTTTTTCAAGTAATCAATTGCATCCTGAAGTGTTTTTACAGGAACAATCTTCATGTCTGTTTTAATCATTTCAGCAGCTTCTACAGCCGTGTCATAATTACTTTTAGCATTAGGATTGGCCTTTTTAGCTTCTTCAGTTACTGGATTGTTTGGAGCAAAGAATACAGTAGCTCCTTTTTTTGCAGCAGCAACAACTTTTTTGTCAATTCCACCAATATCACCAACATTTCCATCTCTGTCGATACTTCCTGTACCAGCAATGATTCGTCCATTTCGAAGAGTAGGGTCTGCAATTTGCGTATAGATGGATAAACTAAACATCATTCCAGCACTCGGACCACCAATGCCAGCAGTTGAAAACTTGATTGGCACATCACTTGACACTTCTGTGCGGTCAATCAAACCGATTCCAATACCGTTTTTCCCATTTTCCAGAGTAATGATTTTTCCTTCAGCAGTCTTGACTTTTCCGTCTTCCTGGTAGGTAACCTTAACCTTGTCTCCAAGAGTTTGAGAGTTGACGTAGTCGACCATCTCCTTGGAGCTTTCAAAAGTCTTATCGTTTACAGCCGTCACGGTGTCAGCGATATTGAGAATCCCCTTGAAAGTCGAGTTATCCGTCACAGTCAAAACATAGACCCCCAGATATTTGAGCTCTATTTCCTTACCAGCAGATTTCAGACCTTGATATTTGGCCATGTTTTGCGAAGTTTCCATGTAAAACTGGTTGATTCGCATAAATTCTGCATCTGAAGAACCACCTGTCATCTCTTTAGCACTTCGAATATCCGTAAAAGGTGTCAGCCAAGCATAAACCAAGTCCACCAGTCTAGCATGTTTAACCCCAACTGTCACAAATTGATAGGAACCTTCCTCTTGGTCAGCTTGATTATTGACTTGTAAGACTTTTCGAATATCTTCTGAAGTCCCTGGCACCTCAATGTAATAAGGAAGTGGTACCGTAAAAGCTATAAAAGTGATAATGAGCCCGATGATTAAATATATGGGCCATCTAGTTTTTTTCTTCATGTTTTAACTCCTCTAAGACAGCATTTGGTACATACTTGCTAATATCTTGACCAAATTTCAATAGTTCTCTCACAGCTGAAGAACTGTTGTAAATATGCTCTGGTCGAGCATGGAGATAGACTGTCTCAATTTCTCCTGCTAATTGATGGTTGTAAAAATCAAAACTGGCTTCGTACTGAAGATCCGCAGCGTTACGCAAACCACGAACAAGAACATGGACACCCAGTTTTCTAGCAACATCAACTACTAATTCATCATGAGAGGCGATAACTTGGACATTCTCTAGATGTGCCACTGCTTTTTCAACCGTCTCTAGTCGGCTTTCTATCGGTAAAAATCCATTTTTGTGTGGATTATAAAAAATTCCTACATACAATTGATCAAAGAGCTTACTTGCACGCTCAATGAGATCCATATGCCCATTCGTCATTGGATCAAATGAACCTGTAAATAACCCAATCTTATCTGACATAAACCGTCACCTTACTAATCCCATATATTTTTTCCTTCCAGATGCCCAAACAGGCGATTTCTTCTGGAAGTTCTACTGATTTATCGGTCTCGCAGACCACCATGACATCTTCTGAAAAAAGATTTCTCTCCGCCATTTTTTCAATATCGGATACGATTTGCTCCTTGGCATAGGGAGGATCTAAAAAAATAAGATCAAAGACACCATCAACCTGTTCTAATGCACGACTGGATTCCATTTTCAATAATTGAAATTTAGAGGTTTCCTTGGTCATCTGAATGTTTTCTGCCACAATATTCTGTGCTCGGCGATCCTTCTCAACTAGGACAGCGCTCGACATCCCTCTTGAAACTGCTTCAATGGATAAGCCCCCACTACCAGCATAGAGATCTAGCACACGCCCTCCTTCAAAGTAAGGGCCAATCATATTGAAAATAGCCCCTCGGACCTTGTCCGATGTCGGCCTCGTTGTTTTCCCGTCCAAGGTCTTTAAAGGACGTCCTCCGTAGATTCCTGATACGATTTTCATAAGGTATATTATACCAAATTCTGATGAAATAAGAAAATCGAACCTCTCGGTTCGATTGATTAAAGAATATTTTCGTAAGTATCTCTGACTTCTTGTGGCCAAACACTGGTTTGAACTTCACCGATGTGCTTCTTACGAAGTAAGAACATGGCCATACGAGATTGTCCAATTCCTCCACCGATTGTCAATGGGAAGAGTCCGTTTAAGAGAGCCTTGTGCCATTCCAAAGAAAGGCGGTCTTCATCTCCTGTAATAGCTACTTGTCGACGCAGAGTATCTTCATCGACACGAATTCCCATTGAAGACAATTCAAAGGCTGCACCCAAATTATCATTCCAAACAAGGATGTCCCCATTCAAGCCATGATAGCCATTTTCAGACTCAGTTGTCCAGTCATCATAGTCTGGTGCACGTCCATCATGAGGTTTTCCATCCGACAATACACCGCCAATACCAATCAAGAAGACAGCACCGAATTCCTTACAGATAGCATTTTCACGTTCTTTTGGCGTCAAGTCTGGATAGCGTTCAACCAACTCTTCTGTATGGATAAAGGTGATTTGCTTAGGCAAAATTGACTCAATATCATATCTTGCTTCAACTGCTAGCTCTGTTAAACGAATGGCCTTATAAATCTTTTCAACGGTTTCTTTGAGGTAGGCTAGATTGCGTTGTCCATTAGGAATAACCTTTTCCCAGT
>CAJPKC010000158.1 GCA_905370255.1 Streptococcus oralis | reverse complement strand
AGGGAGTGGAAAATAGAAGTCTATACTCCACAACAATTTAAGATTCATCTTTGATTAGAGCACGAGTAGGGCAATTTTTAACGGCTTCTAAAATATTGGCGCTAGAAGGGATTTCTCTCTCTAATTGTTCAGGATCATCGAAAAAACGGACGATACCATTATCATGGTAATCAAATAAATCAGAATAAGTTTGGCAAAGCCCACAGGCAATGCAGCGTTCAGGTATAAGTGTGATTTTCATATTTATATTGTAATAAGAAATTAAAAAAAACTCAAGGAGTAAGGTATGGAAAAGGAACCGTGGCAAGAAGATATTTATGAAAACCAGGAAGAAGAAACAAGAACAGAACGTCGCCATCGTAATCAATATGATTCAGGTATCTTGGCTAATCATATTTTAACTGTTTTAGCAATTATTTTCTTTGTGATTGTTGTTGGGATGATAGTCGTACTAGTTTACTTGTCATCTGGTGGAAGTGACCGCACTTCGACATTGAAAGATTTTTATGATTCTTCAGCTCCAAAAGTAGAAGAAGTTACAACAGTGGCTACTACTGCTCAGTCAACAGAGTCAACAGAAGCAGAGACAACTCAACAAGAACATACAGAGGCACGTACTGATTCTGAAGGAACTATTACAGTCATGGCAGGAGAAGGGGAAGCAGCGATTGCAGCTCGAGCTGGGATTTCTATTGCTCAACTTGAAGCCTTGAATCCTGGTCATATGTCTTCAGGAACTTGGTTTGCAAATCCTGGTGATGTCCTTAAGACAAGATAGGAGTGACAATGAAAACAATTCAGATTGCTATTGATGGGCCAGCTTCCAGTGGTAAGAGTACAGTAGCTAAGATTATTGCTAAGGACTTTGGCTATACTTATCTGGATACAGGCGCTATGTATCGTGCGGCGACTTACATCGCATTGAGAAACCAAATTAGCCCAGATGAGCCATCTCAACTTCTTGAATTATTGGAACAATACCCGATTAGTTTTGGCCGCGCTGAAACAGGAGAACAGCTTGTTTTTGTTGGAGATGTAGATGTAACAAATCCAATCCGAGAAAATGAAGTAACCAACGCTGTTTCTGCTTTTGCGGCGATTCCAGCTGTTCGTGAAAAATTGGTAGCCCTTCAACAAGAAATTGCTCAACAAGGTGGCATTGTTATGGATGGCCGCGATATTGGTACGGTAGTGTTACCTAAGGCTGAATTAAAGATATTTCTTGTAGCTTCTGTGGATGAGCGAGCAGAACGTCGTTACAAGGAAAATCTTTCAAAGGGAATCGAAACAGATTTGGAAACTTTGAAAGAAGAGATTGCTGCGCGTGATTATAAAGATAGTCATCGTGAAACTTCACCTCTCAAGCAAGCCGAGGATGCAATCTATTTGGATACGACTGGACTCTCTATTTTAGAAGTTGTTGAAAATATTAAATCAGAAGCACAAAAACATTTATAAGAACTATAAAAACGATGAACTGAATTTCGGTTTGTCGTTTTTTATCATGATTTGTCAAATAGTCTGTTTTAAGGTATAATAGTTGCTGTTAAAGAAAATTTGACATTCAAATAATCATAAATTTTTTAAGGAGATAACATGAGTCAATTACCAAATTGCCCAAAATGTAATTCAGAATATGTGTATGAAGATGGCGCACTTCTAGTTTGTCCAGAATGTGCTTACGAGTGGAATCCTGCTGAGCAAGCAGAAGCAGAAGAAGGCATTGTTGCCATCGATGCAAATGGGAACAAACTAGCTGATGGAGATACAGTAACCTTGATTAAAGATTTGAAGGTTAAAGGGGCTCCTAAAGACCTCAAACAAGGAACTCGTGTGAAAAACATCCGTATTGTTGAAGGTGACCACAACATTGATTGTAAGATTGATGGTTTTGGTGCTATGAAGCTTAAATCAGAATTTGTGAAGAAGATTTAATCATGATTAAAAATGAAAAAGTAATATTTTATAGTCGTATCTTTTTATTTATAGCAGCCTTTACCGGTGTATACTTGGAGATTACCAAGCGCGGTGGTTTAGGGATGTTGCTTTACTACACTGTACTTTCTAACCTTTTGGTTGTACTTTTTACAGGTTATCTTTTGTTAAAGATGCGTAGTGGTGGTGATAGTTGGCAGAGTCCTGGTATTCTACGTCTCAAAGGTGGCGTCACTATGAGTATTATGATTACTTGTGTCATCTATCATTTCATGCTAGCTCCCTTGACGACAGATTTTTACCGTTTGGAAAATTTCCTTTGCCATTATATTGTCCCTCTCTGGTTTTTAGCAGATACAATTATTTTTGATAAGAGTCGTCAATATAAGTTAGTTGATCCCATGCTTTGGACTAGCCTTCCTTTGCTTTATATGATTTTTGCCCTCTTAAACGGTTTTGTTCTAAAGATGGATGTCCCTAATGCTAAGGATAGTCCCTTCCCTTATTTCTTTTTGAATGCTACCAAACATGGTTGGGGCTTTGTCTTTAAATGGGCAACCACTATCTTTGTTGCTTATATGGTTTCAGGATATCTCTTTTATCTTGTGAAAAGTATTAAAAAATCTAAGAAATAAAAGTACCCCTATGTGGGTGCTTTTTTTGTGATAGAAATAATTGTACCCGGACAAATTAATTTATTTTATCTTGTTATGCAGTCTTTTTTACCTTACAATAAAACTGTAGCTACCAATACAACTATTGAGGAAGAAAAAAATGACTGAAAATCGTTATGAATTAAATAAAAATTTGGCACAGATGCTTAAAGGTGGCGTCATCATGGATGTTCAAAACCCTGAACAAGCAAGAATTGCTGAGGCTGCAGGTGCGGCAGCAGTTATGGCCTTGGAGCGAATTCCAGCTGACATTCGTGCTGCTGGTGGTGTCTCTCGAATGAGTGATCCAAAGATGATTAAGGAAATCCAAGAAGCGGTCAGCATTCCAGTTATGGCTAAGGTTCGAATTGGGCATTTTGTTGAAGCTCAGATTTTAGAAGCTATCGAGATTGACTATATCGATGAGAGCGAAGTTCTGTCTCCAGCTGACGATCGTTTCCATGTGGACAAGAAAGAATTTCAAGTTCCTTTTGTTTGTGGTGCTAAAGACCTAGGAGAAGCCTTGCGTCGTATCGCTGAAGGAGCTTCTATGATCCGTACAAAAGGGGAACCAGGAACAGGAGACATCGTTCAGGCGGTTCGTCATATGCGTATGATGAATCAAGAAATTCGCCGTATTCAAAACCTCCGTGAAGATGAACTCTATGTCGCAGCAAAAGAACTCCAAGTTCCAGTAGAATTGGTTCAATACGTCCACGAACATGGAAAATTACCAGTTGTCAACTTTGCAGCTGGAGGTGTGGCAACACCAGCAGATGCCGCTCTTATGATGCAACTCGGTGCGGAAGGCGTCTTTGTCGGCTCAGGGATTTTCAAGTCAGGTGATCCTGTCAAACGTGCAGCAGCTATTGTTAAGGCTGTTACGAATTATCAAAATCCTCAAATTCTAGCTGAAATCTCTGAAGATTTAGGAGAAGCCATGGTTGGTATCAATGAAAATGAAATCCAAATTCTCATGGCTGAGCGAGGAAAATAGATGAAAATCGGAATATTGGCCTTGCAAGGTGCCTTTGTAGAACACGAGAAAATGCTTGCTCAACTAGGAGTTGAAAGTATTGAACTGCGAAACCTAGAAGATTTTCAGCAACATAGAAGTGAGCTATCAGGATTGATTTTGCCAGGCGGTGAGTCAACGGCCATGGGGAAACTGTTGCGAGATCAGCAGATGCTAATTCCTCTAAGAGAGGCTATTCTCAATGGTTTACCAGTCTTTGGAACTTGTGCGGGTTTAATTTTGCTAGCAAAACAAATCACTTCTCAGGAAGAGAGCCATCTAGCGACCATGGACATAGTAGTTGAGCGCAATGCCTATGGACGTCAGCTAGGAAGCTTTTATACAGAAGCAGAGTGCAAGGGTGTTGGCAAAATTCCCATGACCTTTATCCGTGGACCTATTATTAGTGAAGTTGGTAAGGGTGTTGATGTTCTGGCAGTAGTGAATCATCAAATCGTTGCTGCTCAAGAAAAGAATATGCTAGTGACTTCATTTCATCCGGAATTGACAAATGATTTTCGCTTGCACCAGTATTTTATCAATATGTGCAAATAAAAAAGAGGTTGGGATTTTCCCAACTTCTTTTTTACATGTAATAAACAATAGCAATATATTGGAGAGCAGAGGCTGCTAGAATGAAGAGATGCCAAATCATATGGAAGTATGGTTTCTTTTTAGCGTAGAATCCAGCGCCAACTGTATAGCAAAGGCCACCTGATACCATAAGACTCCAAAACATTGGACTTGTCTGACTGATGATTGCTGGTAAGATAGCCAATACAAGCCATCCCATGATGAGGTAGAGGATGAGACTGAATTTTTCATTGACCTTTTTGGCAAAGATTTTATAATGAATACCGAAAATAGTTGTCCCCCACTGGATAGCAATAATGAGATAACCAAACCAGTTGTTCATCAAAGTTAAAACCACAGGAGTATAAGAT
>CAJPKC010000157.1 GCA_905370255.1 Streptococcus oralis | reverse complement strand
GGACTACAGTTGCTAATAAAATGTTTCCTTTTACTGATTCACATAGTTTATAGAGGACGGTTTATCAATGTCAGATACAAAGAATATGAAGCTTTTTTCACTTTCATCAAATCATGAAATTGCTCAAAAAATTGCGGATGCTGCAGGTGTTCCGCTTGGAAAATTATCATCACGTCAATTTTCAGATGGTGAAATCCAAGTTAACATCGAAGAAAGTGTTCGTGGCTATGATGTTTATATCATCCAGTCTACTTCTTATCCTGTTAGCAATCATTTGATGGAACTTTTAATCACTGTTGATGCCTGTGTTCGTGCTAGTGCAAATACAATCAATGTTGTCATGCCTTATTTCGGTTATGCTCGTCAAGACCGTATCGCTTCATCTCGCGAACCTCTTACGGCTAAACTTGTTGCAAATATGTTGGTTAAAGCTGGAGTTAGTCGTGTATTGACACTTGATCTTCACGCTGTTCAGGTTCAAGGTTTCTTTGATATTCCTGTTGACAACCTCTACACAATTCCTCTTTTTGCAAAACATTATTGTGATAAAGGTTTGACAGGTTCGGATGTGGTTGTTGTTAGCCCTAAAAATTCAGGTGTAAAACGTGCTCGTAGCCTAGCTGAGTACCTTGATGCACCGATTGCTATCATCGACTATGCTCAAGATGATTCTGAACGTAGCCAAGGATACATTATTGGTGAAGTTGAAGGTAAGAAAGCAATCTTGATTGATGATATTCTAAATACAGGTCGTACTTTCTCTGAAGCTGCTAAAATCCTAGAACGCGATGGAGCGACTGAAATCTATGCAGTTTCAAGTCATGGACTTTTCGTTGACGGCGCTGCAGAATTGCTTGATGCAGCTAATATCAAAGAAATCTTGGTTACAGATTCTGTTGTAACAGAAAGTAAAAAACCTAAAAACGTACAATACATTACTGCAAGCGAATTAATTGGTGATGCCATGGTTCGTATTCATGAAAGAAAACCAGTTAGTCCACTATTTAAATTTAAATAGAAATTAGGTGAGTTTTTGATTTATTTAGATAATGCTGCTACGACACCCATGTCATCTGCAGCTATCTCAGCAATGACTCAAGTCATGCAAGAAACATATGGGAACCCTTCTAGTATTCATGGTCACGGGCGTCAGGCAGGTAAATTATTACGAGAAGCGCGTCAAGAGTTAGCGAGTTTACTAGGAACAAAGCCACAGCACGTTTTCTTCACCTCTGGTGGTAAAGAAAGTAATAATACTGCAATTATCGGCTACTGCCTTCGCCACCAATGGCGTGGGAAACACATCATTACTACTGCTATTGAGCATCACGCAGTTCTTGAACCAATTGAATATTTGGTTGAAAATTTCGGGTTTGAAGTAACTGTTTTGAAACCTGTAAATCAAGAAATCACAGCAGACCAAGTCAAAAATGCTCTTCGTGAAGATACCATTCTAGTTTCAACTATGTTTGCAAACAATGAAACAGGAACTCTATTACCGATTGCTGAAATTGGTGAGGTTTTAAAAAATCATCCAGCTGCTTATCATGTTGATGCAGTTCAGGCGATTGGTAAAGTAGAGATTCTTCCCGAAGAATTGGGAATTGATTTTCTTAGCGCTTCTGCACATAAATTCTATGGTCCCAAAGGCGTAGGTTTCCTATACGCTTCTTCTACAGATTTTGATTCTTATCTACACGGTGGAGATCAAGAACAGAAAAAAAGAGCAGGAACAGAAAATCTTCCTGCAATTATAGGGATGGTCGCGGCACTTAAGGATGATCTTGAACATTTAGAAAGTAATTTTGAAAAAGTTCAAAAGTTACAAGAAACATTTCTAACTGAAATGGATGGATTAAACTACTATCTAAACCAAAGTAAAGAGCAACTTCCCTATGTCCTCAACATTGGTTTCCCAGGACAACGAAATGATCTGCTACTACTTCGCCTGGATCTAGAAGGCATTTCTATTTCAACAGGTTCAGCATGTACCGCTGGTATTGTTCAGGTTAGTCATGTTCTTCAGGCTTTTTATGGAGAAGACTCGCCTCGCTTACACGAGTCTGTTCGCGTCAGCATTTCACCTCAAAATACAGAACAAGAAATGATAACTCTTGCTAAAACTCTTAAAAATATCATCGGAGGATAACTCAATGGCATTCGAACAAACGATTAAACTAAAAAATTGTCGTTACGATTATACACTTAGCCCAACTGTAAAGAAATTTACGCTTAAAGATAATACGTTTTTTGAAACTAAAGTTGGTAACTATGAATTAACACGTCTTCTTGAAAAAGTTCCAAATAGCGGAGAAGGATTCCAACTTAAGATTATCATCAACAAAGACTTAACTGGTGTAAAAATCAATATCACTGATAAATTTGGTCTACGTTTAGTTGATATCTTCAAATCAGAAGAAACTCATATCCACCAAGAGAAATTCTACTTCTTGATGGATAGTCTTGTTGAGCGTGGCGTATTTACAAAAAGTGAAAGATAAAAGGTCGTTATGTTTCGATTAACTTACAAGGACTCCTATCAAGTAGAGCGTGTGCAAGAATATGAAGACTATGAAGCTCTTATGCTCTCTCTATCGGGTTGTGTAACCCTTCCTGATACTACTCTTATTACTTCATTAACACATGATGGAGTTGAAATTTATCAGGGACTTCTAGGTAATCTCTACCGCTTTTTAAGGACTTACCACGAAACTAAGATAAACTAAGATTTTTCTTAGTTTCAGATTGAAGACAAAGTCCTTAGAACCCAAGTTTCTAAGGGCTTTTCTTTGTGTAAAGTCGTATAATAGAGGTAAGAAGAGTTGTGAGGTAATCCCTATGTTTCACAAAGAAAAACCTGATTATAACCGTAAGCAATATGGTTTCTATACAATAGACGAATTGGTCCCAAAAGATCACTTTCTTCGACAAGTAGATTCAAAGGTTGATTTTGACTTTATCTATGACTTGGTAGAAGATACCTATAGTCCAGATAATGGTCGTCCTAGTCTTGATCCCGTCATGTTAGTCAAAATTCCTTTGATCAAGTGTTTTTATGGTATCCGTTCCATGCGCCAAACCATGAAAGAGATTGAAGTAAACGTAGCCTATCGTTGGTTTCTCGGACTAACTTTAGATGATAAGGTCCCTCATTTTACTACCTATGGAAAGAATTACAGCCGTCGTTTTCAAGATAAAGAACTCATTTCTGAGATTTTTTCCCAAGTTCTCAACCAAGCTTTGTATGCTGGCTTAATTGATCCTTCTGAAATATTTGTGGATGGTACCCATATCAAAGCGGCGGCTAATAGTCACAAGTATCGTAAGGAAATGGTAGACCAACAAGCTAAATTTATGAGTGAACAATTGGCAGTTGAGATTGATTTAGATAGGAAAAAACACGAAAAAAAGTCCTTAAAGCCCGCAAAAGAAAGTGAGGCTAAGGAAAAGAAAATCTCAACGACAGATCCCGAGTGTGGTTGGTTTCACAAGGGCGAACATAAGGAAGTATTTGCCTATTCTGCTCAAGTTGCTTGTGATAAGCATGGTTGGGCCTTGGCTTATACGGTTGAGGCAGGAAATGTTCATGATAGTCAGGCTTTCCCTGCCCTATTTTCAAAGTTAGAACCTTTCTCTCCACACTATATTATTGCGGATTCAGGTTACAAGACACCAGCTATTGCCCATTATTTATTAGAACGTAACATTATTCCTGTTTTCCCTTATACTCGTCCAAAGGGAGTAAAGGGGAACTTAAGACCTAGTAATTTTGTTTATGATGCAAGTGATAACTGTTATGTCTGTCCAGAGAATCAAGTATTAAGCTATCGCACAACCACTCGAGAAGGCTACCGTGAGTATAAGAGTAATCCTAAAGTATGTGTTAACTGCCCCCTATTATCCGTTTGTACCCAAAGCAAGAATTTTCAAAAAGTAGTAACGAGACATGTCTGGAAAGATGCCCTTGAATTTTGTGAGGAGATTCGTCACCAAAGAGAAATGAAAGAGCTCTATAAGAAGCGCAAAGAAACAATTGAACGACTCTTTGGGACGGCTAAGGAGTACCATAATTTGAGATACACGAGAGAGAAAGGAAAGTCCAAAATGGAGGATCAGGTTGGGCTTACTTTGGCGTGTTTAAATATCAAAAAATTGGTGAAATGGATAGGAAATATCCCTTTTTATTTTTCTCAAATACAGATTTTTGGATAGATTAGTAGATGATGAGATAAACTATTTTTGAAAACAGAAAAAGACAAACGTCATTTTTGGCGTTTGTCTTCGTTCTGAAAAGAGCCTTCGGGCTCTTTTTCGTGCAATCTTTAGAATGTTATACTCAATGAAAATCAAAGAGCAAACTAGGAAGCTAGCCGCAGGCTGTACTTGAGTACGGCAAGGCGACGCTGACGTGGTTTGAATTTGATTTTCGAAGAGTATTATTCATCTTCGTCATCATCGAAGCCCGCTAACAGATCGTTGACTTTTACAATGCTTTCTGCAGCTCGGCTCTTGTAGTCCGCATCTGCGCCTGTAAGGCTGGCATTGATAAATTCAATCACCATTGGAAGATTCATTCCTGCGT
>CAJPKC010000156.1 GCA_905370255.1 Streptococcus oralis | reverse complement strand
CCAGAAGAAGGTGTGAGCTTGTGACAATTCAAAGTTTTCAAGTTTGTATTGAGTGATGAGTTTGTGACGGAAGGTATTGAGGGCCGCAAACATCCAGCAACGACCAGATGCTTTCTGGTTAGTAACCTTATCCTTTGTCAAATCAAGTGAGAAAACTGGTGTGTTGTCGACATGGCTTTGACGACGCTCAAGGGCTGCAAAAATTCCATTGTGGCTAGCAGCATTTTCGATAGCTTGGTATTTTACATTTGCTTCATAGTTGGCAAATAATTTATCTGTAAATGATTCTTGAATCGCGTTCATAAAATCCTCCTTTTTTCTTACTGTCTATTATAACTCTTTTCACAAAGGAAGCAACCAAAAACTGAAAAAGGTAGGGATATTTCCCCTACCTTTTCCGATTATCCAGTTTATTGAACACTTTCAAGCAAGCCTTCTAGTTCTTCCTTGCTTAAGCGACGCCATTCTCCACGTTTCAAATCCTCATCCAAGGTCAAAGTTCCCATGGTTAAACGTTGCAAGTCCACAACTTCCTTACCACAGTAGGCCACCATCCGTTTGACCTGGTGGAATTTCCCTTCTGCAATAGTCACTCGAACCAGACTTTCAGCCTTTTCCCTATCAATAGACAAAAGCTCCAGTTTGGCAGGCTGACAGGTAAAGTCCTTGAGCGGAATGCCTTGCGCAAATGTCTCAACATCTGCATCTGTCATCATTCCCTTGACCTGCGCCAGATAGGTCTTATCCACATGGCGTTTTGGTGAAAGAAGAGCATGAGCCAGCTTGCCATCATTGGTCAAGAGCAAGAGTCCATGCGTATCGATATCCAAACGTCCTACAGGGAAAACTTCCTTGGCACGTGCATAGTCATCCAACAAATCCAAGACTGTCTTGTGTTTAGGATCTTCAGTTGCTGAAATAACACCCTGGGGCTTGTTCATCATATAGTAAACAAACTCCTCGTAGTCTAATTTTTTACCGTCAAAACAGATCTCGTCTGTCTCTTCATCAATTTGTAGCTTTGCAGATTTTTCTTTCTTGCCATTGACCGTCACGCGCCCAGCCTTTAGAAAGTTTTTGACTTCCGTCCGGCTCCCGACAGCGCAGGCTACTAAAAATTTATCTAATCTCATAGGGCTATTATATCATGAAAAAACATAGAATTAGAACAAAAAAAGCCGCCTGATTGGGCGACTTAATTTTTTTATAGGGAGATTATTATGAAAAAGTTTTAGGAGTATAAGTTAAGTTCTTCTTAACTTATGAGATAAGTATACAGCTCCTATCTTAAAGTTTCCTTAAGTATTTTTAACTGTAAGATTTTTCCATTTTTCTCGCCAGTTTTTCTTAGATAAACGCTTTTGATAGAGCTTCATTCGGTCTTGATTTTCTAGAAAATGAGGAGTCGGACAAATCTGAAAGTTCAAAATATCATCCAAACCATAAGGAGCAAAGAGCTCTAAAGTTGCGTCAGCTTGCAAGCGAAGTCCTACTGCCGTACAACGCTCTGGATACTTACTCATGGCATCGCAGGAATTTCTATACGGAGGCGTATGGGGACTATGCTGATGCATATAGACCTGATTTTTCAACTCCCATTGGTACTGGGGAAAGTCCTCTCTCAACTTGTTTTCTATTGCCAGCGTTTCTTCATAACTCACCTCTGGGTCAAAGAAAATGACGTCCACATCCGTTTCACGGTCAAAAGCTGGTTTCTCTGACAAAAGATTCCAGATAAAATTTCGAACCGAACCAGCTGCTAACCAGGAATCTTTCAACTCCAGGTCACGGATAATGGTCAAAATAGCCATCATGTCAGAATTTTCCCTAAAAGATTCTAAAATTTCAGACTTATTTTTCAATGTATTCATACCCTAAATGTTCATAAGCCTTAGCTGTCGCGACCCGTCCTGAACGAGTTCGCATGATAAAGCCTTTCTGGATCAGGTAAGGTTCATACATATCCTCTACTGTCTCACGCTCTTCGGCGATATTAACCGAAAGAGTTCCTAGACCGACAGGACCGCCACCGTACATTTCAATCATGGTGCGGAGAATTTTCTGGTCCACATAGTCCAAACCTTCATGGTCTACATCCAGCATGGTCAAAGCCTTATCCGTAATCACATCATCAATCAAGCCATCGCCCATAATCTGGGCAAAGTCACGCACGCGCTTGAGGAGACGATTGGCGATACGAGGAGTTCCACGACTGCGTAAAGCTAACTCAGATGCAGCTTCATGAGTGATTTCCATCTCAAAGATATCTGCCGTCCGCTCGACAATCTCTGTCAAGTCAGCATGTTCGTAATATTCCATGTGACCTGTAATCCCAAAACGGGCACGAAGAGGATTTGAAAGCATCCCAGCTCGTGTCGTCGCACCAATCAAGGTAAAAGGTGGCAAGTCTAGATGGACACTACGGCTAGCTTCTCCTGCACCAATCATGATGTCAATGTAGAAGTCTTCCATGGCACTGTATAGCACCTCTTCTACCGACATGGGCAAGCGATGAATCTCATCAATAAAAAGAACATCTCCTGGCTCCAAGTCATTCAAAATCGCTACCAAATCACCGGCTTTTTCGATAACGGGACCAGACGTCTGCTTGAGATTAACTCCCAATTCATTGGCAATGACAAAAGCCATGGTTGTTTTCCCGAGACCTGGAGGGCCAAACAAAAGAACATGGTCCAGCGCCTCATCACGCATTTTTGCTGCCTCGATAAAGATTTGAAGCTGATCCTTGACCTTGTCTTGTCCGATATATTCACGTAAATATTGGGGACGGAGGGTACGTTCTACCAACTCCTCATCACCCATGATTTCATTATCTAAAATTCTACTCATGTTCCTATTATAGCAAAAATCCAGCCTACAAACAAAAAAGCCACCTGATTTGGTGGCTTCTTTAGGGAGATTATTATGAAAAAGAAAAGTTTAGGATTTCTATTAAATAAAGTTAGGAGGTCTTTACTTAATGATTACATGATACATGAGTAAACTTAAAGTTAACTTAAGATAAAAGAATTATTTTAATTTTTTTCGATCCACCCAAATCATTCCTGTACAATCATAAGTAGATAAGGTTTCAAACCCCAGAGAACGGTAAAAACCCAAGGTTTTTTCTGTCTGTTCAGTCGCTAGTTGTATTTGGTAGGCATCCTTATAGTCAGCCAAGGCTTCTTTCATCAAGTTACTACCAATTCCTTGGCGCTGATAGCTAGGCAAAACAATCAAATCCTGGACAAAAACGGATGAAAAACCGTCTCCAACCAGACGCACTAAACCAACGATTTTCTCACCATCACGGGCAAGATAAGTCGCTAGCGAATGAGACAAGGCCTGGGCCAACATTTGGGGCTGATTGGTATAGTTTGTCCAACCAACTGCCTGATAGAGATGTAAAACGTCATCAATTGAAACAGATCTTTCTTTTGTAATCTTAATCATAACAAACCTTTCTAGCAATCTCTAAGAGATTTCAACTGATGGCCTTCTTCATCAAAATTCTCAGATTTTAACCACGCTTCCAAGCAAGCTTTGACTTGAGGCCAGTCCTTATCAATCATGGACAACCAATCCGTATCTCTGGTGCGACCTTTATAGATAACAGCTTGGCGGAAGGTTCCTTCATAGACAAATCCCAAACGTTCTGCTGCTTTTCTAGATGGAAGATTGAGGGCATCGCACTTCCACTCATAGCGGCGATAGTTAAGCTCTTCAAAGACATAACGGGCTAATAAAAACTGGGCTTCTGTCCCCATTCTTGTGTGCTTGAGAGCCGGAGAAAAGGTCACCGCACCAACTTCAATCACGCGATTAGCTTGGTCAATACGCATGAGAGAAAAAGTCCCCAGCGCCTTTCCAGTCGCTTTATCGATAATCGCATAATAGAAACGATCCTTACGCTCAAGCATCTGCTTCAAAGCTACGATTAATTCTTCGAGATTTTCTACTGGTGGTTGAAAGAGATAGGTCCACATTTCACGAGGGCTATCTGGACCATAGACAGCCAATAAATCCTCCGCATGCTTTTCGACTGATAGAGCTTCAATAATCGTATACTGTCCTTCTATTCGTACAAGTGACGGTAAAACTCCAGGTGTGTCGTCTACAGGTTCACCAATCATCTGACCATATTCATTTACAGGCATAGTTTTCTCCTTGTCTCACTCTTATAAGTTTAAAGATGTGAATAGTATATCACATCTCACAGGTAATCTACAAAAAATCCTCCAGAACTTAGCTCTGAAGGACTTTTAAATTTATTTCGTTACGATATTTACAAGCTTGTTAGGTACACTAATTACTTTCACGATTTCTTTGCCATCAATCTCTGCTTTGACTTTTTCGTCAGCTAGAGCAATTTCTTGCAATTCTTCGCGTGAAAGGTCCTTCGCAACCATGAGTTTAGCACGGACTTTTCCTTTGATTTGAACGACGATTTCGATTTCGTCTTCAACCAATTTGCTTTCGTCCCATGTTGGCCAAGCCACATAAGAGATAGACTCACCTGTTGCTGCGACTGTTTGCCAGAGTTCTTCTGCCAAGTGAGGCGCAAATGGGGCGATCAATTGGATAAAGCCTTTG
>CAJPKC010000155.1 GCA_905370255.1 Streptococcus oralis | reverse complement strand
TTCATCATGTTTATTGGCTCCGAAACGAGTAACTCCATCATAGACTTGGATTTCTTTATTGACGATTCCTCTAGCGATTTCTCCGAGGTCTACACCGTTTATGTATTCCTCCACAATACCTTGCGCTTTCTGATCTGAAAACCGCAATTCATAGCGATTCCAGATACCAAAAATCTCCAAGGATTCGTCCAAGGAGATGTTTTCCATTCGAGCTATTTCATAGCGCTTTTCATAAAAGTTGAAGTAGAGCTGACTTTGACGGCTCCCAAAGTAAATGGACAAGCCGTGATTAGCTTCCATGTCTTCATTATCTGTGAAAGATCCACCACCCGTGATATTCCATTTCTTGATCGTGTCTAGAACAATCTCTTTGGAATAGAGTTTATCAATCAATTTTGGAATCTGAATTTGTTCGTCCTCGTGACCATACCCTTTATAGAGTTCATCAAGAGCAATATCGAGACGCTTTACACGAACATCTTCATAGGAATAAAGAATGTTTTGAAGAAAGATCTGCCAAGTGATTCCCTTGTCTTCTAGAAGCAATTCCAACTCACGGCATCCTTGACCAGATAGTTGAAGACAAGTTTGGTAGTCATTGGTCACAGACTTATCAAAGAAATCAAAAATCCAGATATTTCCTCGTTGCCATAAGTGAGTATAATTCATGAGACGAGTTTCTTGGTCTGTAAATTCGCTTAGGTGACAGTGAAGAAAGTTTTCACAGAAAACATCTAGATCCTTTAATCTAGGAAAGGATAAACGTAGATAGTCGATCTGAGCCCGAAGACTGTTTTTATCGTAATCTTGATAATAACCGAGCCTTTCTTTTAGTTCTCTGAACTTATCAATCGTCAGTCCTCTTTCGCCTGTTTCATAAGAACGGTAGGTTCTAGTCGGAAGATCAACAGCTTGTGCAAATGCTTTTTGACTAAGTCCTGTTTGTTTTCTGAAATTCTTAATATGAAAAGGACTAATTTTGTCCATTCATCGCAACACCTCTTTCTAACAAAGTGACACACTTTTTTGACGAAAGTGACACACTTCATAAAAATTGAAAACCCAACTCCCATAAGGAATGAGGAGGGGTGGACTTGGCGTTTTTGCCAAATGTAACCCCCCTATTAGAAAACGGGGGTTGAAGTTTCATCATGGCCTAGAAACTTCGGGCTACGGTCTGCGCCTGACCTGCGGTCAGGCTTGCCCTTGCCCTTGTCCTAGCCCATGATGAACAATCGTCGCTTCAACTGCTTTTGGATAAGACCTGCGTCCTCCCTCTTCAAATTGAGCGAGGATTTCAAGAAGAAGTTTTTCTTGAAAAGGATCCACTAGAATAGCGGATACAGTCCGTTCAAAGATGATCCCTTGTTCTGTTAAGAGATAGATAATCTTGCGTAAGGTTGGCATTTTAAGATTTTGTTCGTCCGCAAATTCCTTGAGTGGTCGTTTGTTTGATTCGTTTTCTACATTCTCCTCTTCCTCTATAGGATCAATTGCTTCAACCGGTGGTTTATATTCTTCAAATACTGAGAACTCTTCTCCTTCAAATTCCATAATAGGAATTTTAGAGTAGGCATCATAGAAGGAAAAGCCTTGATCAAGCGGTACATAAGGAGAAAAAAATTCACCCGCCAACTCCCCATTGTTTGCGATATAACCCCGTCCTCTGACCTTGACACCATTAATTTCATCCAGTTTTTTAAACTCTTTAGTTTTATTAGCATCTCCAAACATCATGTCATATCCTGTTGATTCTAAATGACCGACGGAGAGACGCTTCATAAAGTTATCCCGAAGAGCTGTTTTGATAAATTCTCCATCGGGCCGTTGCATAGCAAAGATGATAAAGACTCCAGCTTGACGGCCTTCTAGAACTAATTGTGAGAGATATTCCATGAGCTCCGACTGTTGGCTATAGTCACGGTCAATTTTTGCCATAAGAGCTGCCCACTCGTCCACGAGAATGAATTTGGGTTTCATGTCATAATGAGTAAAGTTCTTTCCAGCTTGGAATTTTGGCGAAGTAGACATTAGTTCATAGCGTTTTTCCATGAACTCTACATTCTCTTTAAAACAGTTAATGATATCTTCCTTACTAGTGTAAACCCGACCATGAAAGACCGGAATTTTCTTTAATCCAGCAAGGTCCGAATTCTTTGGATCACAGATATCGACAAAGCCGATTTTAGCTAGTGCATAGATTATAGTCATGAGAATAACGGTTTTTCCTCCGCCTGTTCCACCACCGATGAGAAGATGAGGTTCTTCAATATAATCCCAAGATACATCTTTCATGAGCTGGAGTTTGGATCCCTTGACTTTTACTTCATCGATGGTGATCCTGCTATCAATTCGGTTAATAGCAATTTCATATTTGATAAAGCGATTATCAAAGGTTTTATTACGAAAGTCCCCATTAAACATGACTTCAAGCGTAGCTCCAATGTTTAGGAAACGATCTTGAAATTTATTACCTTCTAGAATGAAACTCACTTCAATCTTGTAGCGAGACTGTTTGATATACACTTGAGGCAAGGTGATTTTTTCAATGATCTTGTTCTCACGCTTGACCTTTTTAACGAGATAGAGGTTATTCTCTAGCAGAAAGCGAGAGAGTATTCGAAGACTATTGAGCTTTTGAAAGAAGAGCATCTTCCTGTAGCAAATCCGATTAATAAACCAAGATAGAATTAAAGAAAAAAGTAACCCAGCTCCTAGAAAATAGCCTTGAGGTAAGGGATGAACTTTTAATTCTTCTAAATGTAAGTAGCTGTAGTAACTAATAGCCAATAAAAAAGGAAACCACCAGATAAACCATGTGATTCCCTTTAGTTTACGATGAAAAACTCGAACTCTTTTTCCCCGATAGGTAAAGAGTTTCATTCTGCATCACCTCCTAGTTTTCCTTCTTATTTTCTACCGGTTTGTTTTCTTTAGTCGGTGCGCCTCCAGCTTTTTTCTTGATTTTAGAAGCAAAGAGCTTATAGATATCATTACGATTGACGTGGGTATGGGTGATAACAATATCTTCCAATTCAACCTCTTCTCGGTATTTAATGCCCAAGTCTTCAATTTCAGACTCAGACATATCTGCGATAGTGAAAAAGAGTGTTTCGTGCTGGACAGAAGAATGAATTCCTACGACAATTCCACGGATCTCTCCAGTATTAACTTGTACAAATGATCCATCAGGATTACGTTGTGAGCGATCCACTTCAAAGATGATATCAGGACCTTCAATGCCTCGGAAAGTCAGTTTCCCAAGAACTGCTGGGACATCTAACCCGTCTGTAATGACACGATAAGTTTTGTCAGCAATTTGTAGTTTTTCTCCGTAGTTTAATCCAATTTTAGCCATGTGATTTTCTCCTTTTATTTCTTATTTTTTAAGTACCAATTTTTCCGCAAAGACATTGAGATAAGGTGCAACAGTATTGCCGTTTAGCGCAGTGTCTGGGAAAAAGATTGGGTTAACTGCTTCTACTAGAGCATCTTCTGGAAAGACCGTTGTAGAGGCTGGTGTAATGACATGAAAGGCACCGTGCTCTGCGCTGTTTAGAATGTGACGTTGGTATTTTCCTTCTTTTCCAAAAATAAATTTAGGAGCATTTCCTAAACGTTCATAGTAAGCAGGGCCAATAAATTCTGGTTTCATTTTAAGTGTTTCTGAGATCATAAGATTTTCCTTTCTGAGTGTAAAATAAAAAGAGTTAAGCTAGTTGCTTCACTCTTGAGTAATAGTGGGTAAAAAGTTTGCGTTTAAACATGCGACTATAGAATTGAATATCCCCATGAGCATAGCCATTTCTACGAGCATCATCTGCGAGATGGTCTAAATCAATTTGAGCTTGAGCATAAAGTTTAGCCTGAAGTTTATCAGATTCACTAAACATGCCATAGGTAAATTCGTAATTATCATAGAGTCGTTTACATTGTAATGCGAAAAAAGTTTGTCATATTATTCTCCTTTATTGTAAAATGTAAAAAAGCTACTAAGTGAAAAAAGGAAAGAACTTAGTAGCTTGAGAGTAGGTCTATCTAATTAGATAGACAGCAGTAAAGAAAAGTTATTTGGTTGAAGGATCCCTCCTTCACGGTGGCAACGTTTAGCAAGGTGCTTTGCGTCAATTACCATCGCTTTCCCAGCCAATCTCTTTAGGTAGTCATGATCATACCCAAGGGATTCTCTTACGCCCTTTGGCGAAGCCAGTTCACTTTACTATTCGGAAAAGTGCGAAAGTCCGAAATGCGTGGAAGCCCACAAGAATGGAGTCTTGTTTTCTATCTTCACTTCAACCATAAAACGGACTTGACTTTACCTATCAAATAGATTACAATAAAGGTACGAAGTTTAGTGTAGTTTGATAGTCAGTCCTCTGGTTGTCAGACGCACTTTTTATTTAATTGTCAATGATCTCAATTGGTAGGGATTATTATTTTGATTTTTAATATCGCTACCAGCTATATTTATATTTTATCGCTGTTGGCGATAAAAGTCAAGGGATTTTTGAAATTTTTTTTAAAAAATTTGAAGAGGAATAGCTATGGCGTTTGCGGAACGTTTAAAAGAATTACGAAAACAAGCTCATCTAACTC
>CAJPKC010000154.1 GCA_905370255.1 Streptococcus oralis | reverse complement strand
GCAATCAATGACTTTTGGGATTGATAAAGAATCAAATTCAATTTGTAAATAGATTATATCAAAAGTATTTAAAATAAGCAATCGTAAGACCCGGGGATTTCCCCGGGCATACGGTTAGTAATACGTATGTTTCTAGTAGTAGTGAAAAACTTGAAAAGCATTGATACTATTGAGATTAGAGCACTTTTAGAACTGGAAATTTTGGGGCAAAACATAGTACCTAAAATTGAGTTATTTTTGATATAAAAAAAGCTAATGATTCTTAAAATCCCTCAATCAAAAAGAGAGGATTTTTATTTTGGATAAAAGAATAGAGTTAAGAGTTGACCAATTATCATTTACATTTAAATTTGATAATGAAGAGGTTAACTCGATTGAGCATAGCCAACGTTGTAAAAGCATGATTAGAAAGATAATCAATGAATTTTACTTGATGGACATATTTGTTTCTTGCGAAGAAATGCAAGGACGGAACGGATATTCAGACGGGAAACGGTTTGTTACTAACAATAGCGAGATGATGAGTTTTGCTTACAGTTCAAAGAGTCAAAACATGGGAGTATTTTTTGAGTTAAAAGCTACTGGTTTCGAGCAATTGTTAGCAGTAACTGGATTGTCATTCTCTGGATTTATGGAGAAATTGAATAGTCTGACTGAGAGAGAATCTTTTCCAGGGCAATGGAAAATGACACGTTATGACGTGGCTGCAGATTTGTTTAATTATGGAATCGATTTGAACAAAATCAATAACAAGATTTTGAAAGAGAATCTAAAATTTAAGCAGCTATCGAGACGAGGAGACGGGACAAAAAGAAATTTCATTGATAAGGTTTTGAATCTTGATGAGAAAATAAAACACGTTGGAACAGGTCAAAATATTGAGACTCTCTACGTTGGAACGAGAAAAGGAAAATCCGCATTTCTGCGATTTTATAACAAGTTCATCGATGTAGTAGAGAAAGGCAAAAAACAAGAGGAAGATTGTTTTTCTAGCGACTGGTACAGATATGAAATTGAGTTGAAATTTGATTCAACGAGTGGAACGAGTTTCTTTCAAGCAGTATCACAAATCAAGACAGATGAAGATTTTAAAGCATTTAATGCTACTCAAATCATAGACAATTATCGACTTGTAACAAAGAACGGCAATGATGTTCCATTCATTGCGGACATTGCCAAGATAGCGAAGAACGGGGAATTTGGTTATATTTCGCCGAACGAATCAAGAACATTTGATTTAGAGAATAGCAAGGATTATTTTATAGCTGGCAAGTCTGGTCTACAATCGTTATTGTATAGAATCAAAATGACAGAGGGGAGAGATGCGGTAATAGCGTTTCTTAGTGATATTATGTATTATCAAGATGAACATTATAGACCAACTGAAAAGGACAGTCTATATTTGAGGCAACTTGATAGTCATAACACCTTCTCAGAGCGAAAATAAGCGATTCTGAGCAATATTTTGTTTTTGTTGTATTATTTATCTATTCTTGGATAAAACGTGCTTAGAGGGGCTTATATTGCGATATAACACCCCTTAAAACGAACGAGAGGAAAGAATTACTTTCCTCTTTTTCTATTTGTAGAATCTGGCAATCGGTCACGAAGTGCAGCCACTGGGGTGGCTGAGATTGACAATGAGAGTTTGACGGATTACGTCATTGAGGACGCCCGGCGTCCGAACATAAAAAAGACAACGGGGATCCGTTGTTCTTTTTTTATGAGTATAATTTGTTGCACATTCTAGTGATATATTCTTTTCTTGAGTTATCTTTAGATAATTCTAATTGAAGTTCTAGCAATGTTTTAAGTTCAGTTTCATCAGAGATAACATCATCTTTCTCGTCAATAAATTCAGCAAATACTTTGTCTAATTTATTAAATTCTTTTCTAATAGCTTTCATGAAAAATGAGTAAGATTTTTTGTATTTTGATTTCCCTTTTTCCATTAAGTCTTTATAAGATTTGGTTTCAATAATAGCGTCAAGAGGGACAATATATCTTTCAATTGAATCAGATGATTCAATTTTGTAGTTTGGAAGTCCTTGAACATTATATCCAAATAAGTCTCGTTTAAATTCTCCATTTCCAAGGTAAGTCATGATTTCCAAATCAGAAGAAGAATTGGTTTTAAGAATGTATTTCTCCCGTGGGATAGCATAGTTATTTTCTTCGTTACAGTATGATAGTTTTAGCATATATAAATGCTCCTTTCTTAAGTTTTTATTGATTATTTAACTGTAAGAAGATTTTATCATTTATTACCAAAGAAGTCAAGGTAAACTTTAATTATATCATGGATTTGCAATATTGTCAACACTAGCATAAAAATAGCGAAATCCGTTGGGAGAGTAGGGATTGAGTGGTGTTGACAAGGTAAAAAACACGTTATATAGGTCAAGAAGGTCAAACTTTTTTATAAAATTTGAAATTTTTTTTGTAATTTTTTTGCTGAAATCAGCAAATTTCAAAATATGACGATATAACGGAAAAGCTGTTTCTGATATTATATGTGATTAAAAATAAGGAAGGTGTTAAGATGAATTATTTTTATTATGAAGTGGAGCACTTCTACAAAAACGGTGGTCCGTCATGGACTATCACAATGCAATTTCCCGAAGAGATGAGGGGAGAAGTTGAGAGTTATTTCTCAAATGGCCGTACCATTAAAGAGACTGATTCAGATTGGGAATTAGGTCAACAATGGGAACAACAATATTTTTATAAAAAAGGATAGGTACATAATCATGAAATCATTAAATACAGAAACAATTAAATATTTTATTGGCGATAAATTTTATTTCTTCAAAGCAGCTGAAAACTTCTTGTATAAAGACGGAAAGAGAACAGAAGAAGTAGACGGAATCAAAGTAATGATTTACGGAAACGAAAACCCAGGAGAATTCTATGTAGTTAAAGTGGCTGGAACATTGGAAGATGTAAAAGGATTTGCAGTTCATACTCCAGTAGTATTTGACAATTTAACTGGTAGATTCTGGGCTAAGAGAAACGGAAATTTTGTAACAGTTGAGTTAAGCATGAAAGCAGATGGCATTACCCCTGAATTTAATTTAAAGTAAGGGGGTAATAGTCATGTGGCATAAAACAAGGTTGAAAAAGCTTAAGAAAGGATTGGTTTTGAGTGCTTACAAAAACAGTCCTTTGATTAGGCAAAGAATGAAATATTTTCTACAAGTCAATGAATTGTACAAAGTAGAAGAACAGAAACTAAGAGTAAATGACAACAACGTAGTTGGTGGAAAATCAGAGGTTCAGTATAGTTCTGAAATCTCTTGGAAGAAAGAAAAGAATGAGTATGGCGATGTTATTCTAATTGTTAGAATCAAAAAAGACGGGTCAAATTTAGAGCCACGTGTAGAAGATTCTTTGAGTAGATTACAGTCATTATTTGGGGCTGAAATGATTTCTAAAATCTCAATGAAGAATTATTTTGAGATTAAATTACTCTATAAAGAGAGCGATTATAGAGAAGAAATAGATGTCATGGAAGAAGTAAAAATAGACCCAAAAGGGTCTATACAATTAGACAAGTATCATACATGGGAGTATAGAAAATATCCCAATCTTCTATTAGCAGGGAATGTAGGGACAGGAAAATCAAGAGTTCTTTATGGGATAATTCATAAATTATTAGCTGAGACTTCAGAAAATAATTTATATATTTGTGACGGAAAGAATGACGAGTTATATGAGTTGTGCAAGGATTATCTTAATTTGTCAAACGTTGAATCAGATGCGTTAGCAATTGGAGAAACGGTAAAACATGTAGAGCAAATTATGGATAAGAGGTATGAGAAAAAAGATAGAAATGTTAGTGGTCTATTTCTTGTTATTGATGAGTTTGCAGCTTTAAGAATTGCGTTAGGTAAGAAAGAATTTACTGAAGTAAATGACAGTTTAAGAAGAATTATTCTCATGGGTAGAGCGGCCAATATTCATATAGTTATGTCTTTACAAAGACCAGAGACATCTGTATTAGATGGAGCGATTAGGGATAATTATCCAGTTAGAATTGGGTTAGGCAATTTGAAAGACGAGAATTACAAAATGGTATTTGGAGTAACTAAGGACGATTCTGTTTTACATAGGGAGATTGGTCAAGGTTATATTTCAATAAATGATGTTATAGAAAGTTATGAATCCCCATGGGTAGAATTACCCTGGGATTCAATCGAGGAGAATAACGAGGAGTAAGCGAGCTGGCCAGTGTACAGTTACAGAAGCAACAACCCAGATCAGCGTCAAGCGTGACTGGAGTTGGAAGATTCTGTAACGGTATCGCTGACAGCGAGCGAATTACTCCGAAGTTGGACGAACTCGACAATTATCATTCTGTGGAGCGTTAAAAGTCGTAAGACCTTTTAATGCGGAGACAGAATCCAACAAACGAGCGCAGCTTGTTTGTTTAAATAGCCATATTGAAAATTTATGTTATAATAAAAAAAAGACATTGACGGCAATCAATGACTTTTGGGATTGATAAAGAATCAAATTCAATTTGTAAATAGATTATATCAAAAGTATTTAAAATAAGCAATCGTAAGACCCGGGGATTTCCCCGGGCATACGGTTAGTAATACGTA
>CAJPKC010000153.1 GCA_905370255.1 Streptococcus oralis | reverse complement strand
GTATTAAGGCTGGAACATTCAAAGCTCTTGGTTACCAAAATAAGGACATCATCCGTAAATTCCTCATTTATGGATTTTTAACCAGCATGATAGGTACTACAATTGGTGTTGCTACTGGGCACATTCTTCTTCCTTCCATCATATACAGTGGCTTTAAGAAGAGTATCCTAATCGCACCAATTGAGCTACACTTCTATCCTTTTAAAACTGTTCTAGCTATTATTCTTGCTCTCTTGTCCGCTGTTCTTCCTGCCTTTGTGGTTGCTAAACGCGAATTAGGTGAAAAGCCAGCTCAACTTCTTCTTCCAAAACCTCCAACATCAGGTTCTAAGATTCTTCTTGAGCGCATCAGCCCTCTCTGGAAACGAATGAGCTTTACACAAAAAGTCACTGCCCGTAATATTTTCCGCTACAAGCAACGGATGTTCATGACTATTTTCGGTGTTTGCGGTTCAATCGCTCTTCTTTTTGCTGGACTTGGTATTCGTTCTTCTATCGGAGACCTTAACACTCGACAATTCCCTAACATCATTCGTTACGATATGATTGTAGCTAATAAGAATAATCTTAATGAGCAAGAAAAAGAAAACTTACAACAATTAATAAACAAAAACAATGTCAAGGAGCATCTTTCTATTCATTACGAAACACTATCAAAAGATGTAGGAAGTCATAATGATAGTCAAGATATCACAACACTTGTCATCCAAGACAAAGATAAAAACACTCTTCAAAATTTCATCAAACTCGATGATCGTAAAACTGGTCAAAAACTAGATTTGACAGACAAAGGGATTATTATCTCTGAGAAGTTGGCAGACCTAGCCGGTGTTTCTGTAGGTGATTATTTAACCGTTCAAATTAGTCAGGACAAGGACATTAAACTCAAAGTTGCTGGTATTTCTGAGATGTACATGGGACACTTCATCTTTATGAATGAAACGACTTATAAGAATGCTTTCGGTGAAAAAGCTAATCAGAATGCTAATATTCTTACACTGAAGAATCACTCAGATAAAAATGTTGAGAAAACAGCAAGTCAATTTATGAAGCTTGATAGTGTAACAGGCGTTGTTCAGAATACAAGTCAAAAAGCACAAATCAAGACCATTGTCAACTCACTTAACCGTGTTATGGCAGTATTGATTGGTGTTTCTATACTCCTTGCTTTAGTAGTTCTCTTCAACCTAACTAATATCAATGTGGCAGAGCGTATTCGTGAATTATCAACTATTAAGGTTCTAGGTTTCTTTAATAAAGAAGTGACGCTCTACATCTATCGAGAAACAATTTATCTTTCACTCATTGGTATCTTGGTTGGATTCGGGGTTGGATTTGGACTGCATCAATACATGGTAGATGTTATCCCTCCTGAAAATATCATGTTCAATCCAAGTCTTGGCTGGCTCATCTATGCCGTTCCAACACTTGTAGTCATTGTCATTCTGACAGGTCTGGGGATCTTTGTGAACCAACATCTTAAGAAAGTCAATATGCTCGAAGCACTGAAATCTGTAGAGTAACAAACAATATAACCTAATAAGTAGAACTGAAATGCTAGAATCACTTCGTCGTTTTAGATAAAAAATCCTGCTAAGCAGGATTCGGTGTCACAATTATTTACATCAATCCACTTTGAAGTTACTTCAAACTCACTTCAAACTAAAGGCAACCATTTACAAAATAATACCCCAAACCGCTATCAGGCTTAGGGTATCAGTCACTCATTCATCTAATTGTATATCCTATAATCCTGCAGACAGAGTATACTGTCAGCAACCTCATTTAAGAGCTCTGTGTCGTGTGATACGATAAAGATGATGTTATCCTCTGTTTTCATACTCTTTATCAGTTTTGATATTTTGAGCATATTCTTATAATCCATTCCACTTGTTGGCTCGTCAAAGAATATGAATCTCGAGTTTTTGCAGAGAACAGAAGCTATCGCAACCCTTTGCTTTTGACCGCCCGAAAGGCTCATAGGATGCCTGTCCCTTAGTTTGGCAAGTCCAAGCCCCGACAATACCTGATTAATCCTATCTTCTTCAATCTTCTTTACTCCAAGCCTCATTTCCTCTTCAACCGAATCGGCAAACAGCTGATAATTGACATCCTGCATAACAAGCGAAGACTGTTTAAGTCTTTCTTTCCTGCTTAAAGCTTCTCCATCATATTCTATTTCACATTTTCCCTTTTCCAAAAGCCCTGTCATCACACTCAAAAAGGTTGACTTGCCACAACCATTCTTTCCGATGATTCCATATATTTTCCCAAAATCAAGGGATACATCATCCACTTCAAGCTCTCCCTTGTTGGCAAAATTAAAGGAAAGTTTCTTGATTATCAGGTCTTTGCCACCATCGTTTTTAGGCTTATTTAAGACTGTTTTATACCTTGAGCGAAGTCCAAGACCAGCTATCTCAGCGTCCGTAACCGACAAAAAGCTCAGTGCAGTGTACTCTCTCGCTATTCTTCCGTTTTGAATGATAATTATTCTGTCTGCTACATCCATTAGATAATAAATCCTGTGTTCTGCAAGGATTAGGGTTATCCCTTTATTTTTAAGAATGATAAGCATTTCTTTTAAGATATCAATATAATTCTCATCCAAGTTAGATGAGGGTTCATCAAGAACAATGATTTTACACCCCGATATATAAGCAGCAGCAACACATAAAATCTGTTTTTCTCCTCCTGAAAGCTCAAATATACTACGCCCCAAAAGATGATCTATCTTAAAAACATCTAACATCTCATTCATTCGGCTTTCCATTTCTTTTTTATCAAGCCCTATATTCTCAAGATAAAACAGAAGTTCAAGAGTGGTATCCACATTAAAAAAATGTGTCTTAGGGTTTTGAAAAACACTGGCTATCATAAGAGATATTTCATAGAGTTCAAGGTTTTTAATCTCCTTTTCACCAACCTTAATACTTCCTGATATTTGAGCATTTTCGTATTCAAAGGCTAAGCCGTTGATGGAATTTATAACAGAAGACTTCCCACTTCCGCTCTCTCCTGTGAGCAACACACATTCTCCATCCTTCACTTTCAAGGTAATATCGCTTAAAACCTTGCTATCTGTCCCGTAAGACAGCGATAAATTCTCTATAGTCAGCATATCCAACCTCCACCAACAATCAGTGTTATTAAACTGATATAAATTAAATCAATCAAACCTATACCTACAGATATATATCTGGTTTTCTTTATCGGGTTTGCAATACATTTGGTTTCTGCTGCCTTTGCTATATCATCAGCTATGTTTGATGATATGATGAGGAGGGGAACAAGTACGTATTCCAGGTATTTAACAGGATTCTTGGTATCTATTCCCCTTATCTTCATCGCCATCTTGATATTATTTCTCTCCTCTGCAAATGACGGAAAGAAGCGAAACATAACAGTTATCGGTATGGATACGGTGCTTGGTATTTTAAGAGCATCCATGGACGAAATGATACTTCCCACATCTGAGGTTTTTATCATATATTTCCCTGCGGAATACGGAAGATAAAACATCCTGCATACAAAAACCAGGGAAAGAAGCATCTTCAAAACAAGTGGAAATGTAGCAAGCACACTGAAATTTGGCACGAAAAACAAGACTCCAAATACAAGGATGTTCTTTATCCCGTCCTTTATAAGTCCATTTATAAAGTACATTGTAGAAATGGTAAGTACTGCCGCCCATTCCAAGTAGTGATTCATAGAATGCGCCACTCCCATACCAAGTAGAATTACCGCTATAAATTTGGTTATGGGGTTGGGATTGAGCCTGTTATTCTGATTGTAAAACATCAGGCAATACCTGCTTTCGTAAAATGTTTTTTAAGTAAGATTTTACCAATGTACGCTCCTATAAGGCCTCCAATGAGAGCGCCTGCATAAACAAGCGCCATATGAGGATAGGTGATAAGTTCTATCAGAGCATCCACATATTCCTTGCCCATCATCATAGATAATTCAATATACTTTTCTCTTGCCAAAAGCATCTGCATAAGAGAACCGCAAATCCAAGTATTAAATACCATAAATGCAAGCATATTGAACTTAAGAGACTTATATCCACCAGCTCTTCTAATCATCTCAGCTATAAACATCACCACCAGTGAGTGAAGGACAACAACATAAGTGTGGCCGCCTAAAAGCATAATAATAGGCGAAATCATCCCAAGTATAAACAGTGCCCAAGGCTTTTGTACCTTTGCCATAAAAAGCATAATAATTGTTCCGGTTACAATCCCCAGTATAGTAGGATATATAAGGAAGAGAATAGGTATCACTCCCATCATACCCACAGCAAACATAAATACAAAATATATTACCGCAAATACTCCTATAGTCACCAAATCCTTTATTTTTAACTTATTTTCTTTCATCTCTATCCCCCTTAATAACTAAATTCTTCTGCCAAGTTAGTTTTTTCAATAAGATTTTTATATACCTTTGATTGTTCTAAAAGTTGCTTATGAGTTCCTGCTGTTTCAACCCTGCCATCATCAATAACAACTATTTTATCCACATTTTCTATGGACTTTAACCTATGAGAAATGATGATGACTGTCTTCTTCTTTATAAGCTTATTTAGGATATCCTGCATCTTTTTCTC
>CAJPKC010000152.1 GCA_905370255.1 Streptococcus oralis | reverse complement strand
GTCGTTAATTTCTGCGATGTACATGTTTTTACCATTTTCACGAACACCGCCCAAAGTTGTTAATTTAATATTGGTCATTTTTCCTCCGAAGTATTACTATAACGTGTTTATAGAGTCTTCACAACTCTCTTTTTTTTTAAAGTCCAATATACTTTTATCCGAATCTTTTCCTCTCATTATACCATTTTTTTACTAATTTTCAAAATGAAGATAGGATTTCAACTAGAGAACATTCACTCTAATAGCCACAGCGGCTTCCTTTGTTCTTTTTTAAGCTTCGTCTAAGATCATTAAACGATTAAATCGAATGAAACTCCAAAATTTATAGCTGACCAAAATCCTAAAAACCCAGGCCGGAGTACATAAAAAAAGATTTAGAAATTCTAAATCTTTTTAAGTATTTTTAGTTTGGATAAATGTATCTTACAGTACCTCTTGATGCAGTCGGATTAAACCATCCACGATAATTTCCGATTGGTTGAGTTCCACTACCATCATAGTTGCATTCTAATACTTGAATAGAAGTTTCACTTTGAACATCTGTCACATAAGCAACATGTCCATATTCACCACCGTCCCACACGGCGATTGCTCCTACTACAGGTACATTTCCTGTCTTAAAGCCTTGTGCACTAGCGTAGATTGCCCAAGTATTGGCATTTCCCCACCAGTTACTAGCCCAAGGTGCCAATTCTTTTACGCCCCATGTACACTGACCAATAGGATATGAGTTCCCGTAGTTTGTAGGAGTATTTACGACAACATCCTCAACTGCCACCGCATTCGCAGTACTAGGTGCTTCATAAGCCGGAGCATTGTATGAATAGCTAACTTGAGTTGGACCACTCACTTCTAGCACATCACCTGGGTGGATGGTATCAAAAATGCTTTTCCCATTATTAGCTGCCAACTCATAAGGATTCATACCATTTGCAGTAGCAATAGCAAAAAATGAATCACCGTCTTGAACAACGTAAGAGTCTGCGCTAACAGTCTGAGCACCAACTGTCGCCAAAATAGCTGTAGATGTTAAACCAAGAGTCAGTTTAGCAACTGTTTTTTTCATAACAATTTTCTCCTAAAATTTTATTGATTATTTTTAATTTTAATGTTGATAAGAGAATCATACCTGATTTACATGTCAGTTGTTTTAGATTTATGTTGTAGTCATGTTACAAATCTGTATACTTTTACTACATGACGTTCTAAAGAACACAACATTTAAAATTATAGGAGACTACAAAAAAGCTGAGATAGATTCCCTCAGCCTCTTTCCTTTTATTTTCTCATCAGGAAATCATAGATTTCCTGTACTGTACCTAGTGCCATCATTTCTTGGTCTTTAACAGTTTGTTTGAGATTTTGATAAATCTGACTTTCAGCGATGTCCCGTTTATCAGCATCTTTATTTACTTTCATTACACCATTCTCAATTGTGACAAAACCAAGTTCTTCAAAAATCTGAATCATTTTGACTAGCAAAATCTGTTCTATCTTCAAATAAGCTGATAAGTCCTTGAGCTTATAACGAATATCAAATTCCGGGAACTGGTAGATTGTCTTATAAAGCTTAGCGAATTGCTCTCTTGTACCATAACCTGTCAAATAATATGCTTTAGCGATATCATTTTTAAAGTAAATAGCAGAGAAATCCTGTTCTTGCAACACTTGTTTGAGAAGACTGAGATCCTCGGGAATATTTTTTACAACGATTGCTGGGCTAGAAAGCATTTCTGGTAAATCACTGGTAAAATCTAGGACAGGCACTCCCTCTGGTAGCTCTACACTCTTACTACGGATGTTAAAAAGTTGAACACCGTCCACACGGGCATCTACCATCATCAACTGGAGGGTTGTTTGCCCATTCCATTGGTTAACAGAAAGGGTAACTGCCAATTCCAGTTGTTTTACCTGAGAAAACTCTGTAGCCTTTGATCCTTGACCAAAAGCTACTACCTCAAAGCTCGCGGTCCCTTTGGAAATCTTTAATTTTAGATGACTATCTCCCGCTCCCATAGAACGAGCATTTTCAACTTGAAAATCTCGAATATAAAAAACAGGTTTTTGGTTATCCATTCCAAAAGGAGCTAATCGTTCAAAGCTTTTAACCGTCTCTAAACTTAGGCTTTCCAAATCTAATTCTTCATCTAGATATAATGTATTCTTGCCCTTGGCATCTATCCCTTTGTCTTTTACATAGGTTTCTAAAATTTCCGACAAGGCTTCTAGCTGTTCCGCTTCAAGTGTCATACCTGCAGCGCCTGCGTGCCCACCAAAGGCGATAAAAAGTTCCCGATGCGGATTCAAGGCTTCAAAGATATCGACTGCTTCAATACTTCGAGCACTCCCCTTGGCACGACCATCTTCAATATTCAGAACAATAACTGTCTGCCCTAATTCTTCCAACAAGCGACCAGCTACAATCCCAAGCACTCCTGGGTTCCAACCTTCTTTGGCTAAAACTTGAACACTTTTGTTAGGGTCTACCAAACTTTTAGCTTCTTCATAAATGGCTTGAACGATTTCCTTGCGTTCTTCATTTTTTTCTTGAATCATGAGGGCAATCTCACGCACCTCTTCATCATCAAAGCCAGTTAGTAACTCAATAGCAGGATTAGGATCATCCAAGCGCCCTAGGGCATTCAAGCGAGGCGCCAACTGAAAACCAACCGTCTCTTCTGTAAGGTCACTACTAGAAATCCCTGCAATTTCAAATAGTTCTTGAAGCCCTATTCGTTGGGTGTTGTGTAAAACTTCTAGACCATATTGAACCATGATGCGATTTTCATCTGTCAAACTGACCATATCAGCAATTGTCCCAATAGCAACCAAATCAAGCAACTCAACCTGTACTTCCTCCAAGAGAGCACAAGCTAGTTTAAAAGCAACTCCACAACCTGCTAAATGTTTAAATGGATAATCTGCTTTTGAGTGTTCAGGATGGACGATTGCATAAGCATCTGGTAAAACCTCTGGCATGGAGTGGTGGTCTGTCACAATGACATCCACACCCATAGATTGAGCCAAGTCAATAGCCTCATGACCTGCAACTCCATTATCTACGGTTACAATCAAGGATATCCCTTGTTGCTCAATGAAGTACTTGTAGACACTGGCATTAGGACCATAACCATCTGTAAAACGATTAGGAAGATAGACTAAACACTCGGCTCCTAATTGTTCTAATGTTTCTTTAAGGATAGAAGCTGATGTCATCCCATCTGCATCGTAGTCTCCATAAACGAGAATAAATTCCCCCTGCTCTATAGCACGACGAATACGATTCACTGCCTTATCCATATCGTGGAGAAGATAGGGATCATGCAAATCATCTAGACTTGGTGCCAAAAAACGAGACAAACTATCTTCATCCTTAATACCACGGCTAAATAATAAACGAGCAGCTTCAGGCCCTAGCCCAGCTTTCTTGGCGATTTTTGTAAAATCCGCATCCTCAACTTGAGGTGCAAATTGCCAATTATAAGTCGGAATAATCAAAATTCATCCACTCTTTCTTACGATTCTATCGTTTTATTATAACATGATTTCAAGTTTTTCTCCTCTTTATTTTCTTAACTCTTTCAATCAAAATCCCAAAAAACTCCGATCATTATCAAGCTTAAAAAAGAAGCTAAACACCAGTCGATAACTCTATCCCTTTCCAACAAGACGTAGCCAAAATTTTAAAACATCTTCTCTTTATGCTACACTATTGACATGGAACATCATTTTAATCATAGAGCAGAATCTTTCGACTCTCCCAAAAACCAATTTCTAGCAGACCTTGTAAATGTAGAGATCAAGCAACAAGTCTCTGATCTATCTACCAAATCAATCCTGGATTTTGGAGGAGGAACTGGACTTATCGCTCTTCCTCTAGCCAAACAAGCCAAGTCAGTGACCTTGGTTGACATCGCAGAAAGAATGCTGGAGCAAGCTCGTATCAAGGTTGAAAACCAAAAACTTGAAAATCTACACTTGATTCAACAAGACTTAGTGCTTAAGCCATTAGAGCAAACATTCGATCTCATTATCGTTAGTCGTGTTCTTCATCACATGCCTAATCTTGATTCCAGTCTAGCTATGTTCAAGGAACATTTGACTCCCGGAGGACAACTATTTATAGCTGATTATACCGTACCAGATGGAGAAAACCATGGTTTTATTATTTCGGAACTTGAGGAGACTCTTAAAAATCATGGCTTCTCAGACATTCAGACCCAAATACTTTATAGTTCCGACAATCTTTTCCTTGATAAACCTTCTCAACTATTTCTCACATCGGCGATAAGATAATCACTTCTTAGAACAAGCGCTGAAATAATTCTACTTCATTTTTTCTTCAGTAATCAAGCTTTTTAGTCTACTTTTTTCAACTATTTCTATTATAAAAACTCTCCTCATTTTCAAGGAGAGTTTCTTATTACCAAAGAATTCCCTTATAGGATAAAAGAAGAGCTAGGAATAATAATCCGTAGAAGAACACAAAGAGCCACTTCAATTTCACACATAGAGTTACAAATTCACGGATAAAGGCTAATACAATTCCTGTAACAAGATACATCTTCTTCTCCTTTATCTAATTACATTTCATCATAATTAGCTAAAAATAAAAAGAGGAACTCAGGTCCTC
>CAJPKC010000151.1 GCA_905370255.1 Streptococcus oralis | reverse complement strand
AAAAGATGGGGACGATCTTGCCTTGATCGTTTACCGTAACTTCTCACGTTACTTGGGAATCGCATGTGCCAACATTGGTTCCATCCTAAATCCATCAACAATCGTTATTGGTGGTGGTGTATCAGCTGCTGGAGAATTCCTTCTTCAAGGCGTGCAAAAGGTTTATGATGAAAATACCTTCCCACAAGTTCGCACAACAACTAAATTGGCTCTTGCAACTCTAGGAAATGACGCTGGAGTTATCGGAGCAGCATCTCTTGTCTTGCAATAATAGTTAATAAGTATTTAAAGGAGAAAATCACTATCTTGAAGCGAGTGATTTTCCTCCTTTCTTTTTTTATGCTATACTAGTTAAGAATAAAAGTTGAGGTAAGGGTAAATGACAAAAGCAGATAAGATTTTTAAAGAAAATATTGAGCGAATTCTCAATGAAGGTGTCTTTTCAGAACAAGCTCGTCCCAAGTATAAGGATGGAACAGTGGCTAACTCTAAGTACATCACAGGTGCTTTTGCAGAGTATGATTTGTCTAAGGGTGAATTTCCAATCACGACTTTGCGTCCCATTGCAATCAAATCAGCTATCAAAGAAGTGCTCTGGATTTATCAAGACCAGACAAATAGCTTAGAAGTTCTAAATGAGAAGTACAATGTTCACTACTGGAATGATTGGGAAGTGGGAGGCACAGGTACTATTGGTGAGCGTTATGGGGCTGTGGTTAAGAAGCACGACATCATCAATAAAATCCTCAAACAGTTGGAAGCCAATCCTTGGAACCGTCGCAATGTCATCTCTCTCTGGGATTATCAGGCCTTTGAGGAGACAGATGGCCTTCTTCCTTGTGCCTTTCAAACCATGTTTGATGTCCGTCGTGTAGATGGGGAAATTTATCTGGATGCAACTTTGACTCAGCGTTCTAATGATATGCTTGTAGCTCATCACATCAATGCCATGCAGTATGTGGCTCTTCAAATGATGATTGCCAAACACTTTGGTTGGAAAGTTGGAAAATTCTTCTACTTTATCAACAATCTTCATATCTACGACAATCAATTTGAACAAGCTCAGGAATTGCTTCGTCGTGAACCTTCAAATTGCCAACCACGTTTGGTCTTGAATGTACCAGATAAGACCAATTTCTTTGATATTAAAGCAGAGGATTTTGAGTTGGTTGACTATGATCCAGTGAAACCGCAGTTGAAGTTTGACCTAGCTATTTAATACTCTTCGAAAATCTCTTCAAACCACGTCAGCGTCGCCTTACCGTAGATATATGTAACTGACTTCGTCAGTTCTATCTACAACCTCAAAGCAGTGCTTTGAGCAACCTACGGCTAGCTTCCTAGTTTGCTCTTTGATTTTCATTGAGTATAAAAGAATAGAAAAAAGAAGTTGGAAATTCCAACCTCTTTTTGTTTATTAGCGTGATACGCGACGGCGAGCTGCTTTTTTACGATTTTCTTCGATGAAAGCTGCTTTTTGTTCTTCTGGTTCAATCACTTTCTTTTTGAATGCGTATACTGCACCTGCAACAGCAGCAACAGTTCCTGCAACACCTGTTACGAGACCTTTAGCAAATCCTTTAGCCATGAGTCTTCCTCCTTTTATTTATAAATCAGACGGAAATAGCTCAAGAGATAGCATTTTTCTGCCTGTCTATTTTGTGATATAATAATAGTAACGAAAAAATGGGAATTTTTCAAGGAAAAACGATGAAAAGCAAAATAATTGTGATTGTTGGTCCAACAGCTGTTGGAAAGACTGCACTTGCCATTGAAGTTGCTCAGCGATTTAATGGAGAAGTAGTTAGTGGAGATAGCCAACAAGTCTACCGAGGCCTAGATATTGGGACTGCCAAGGCTAGTCCGGAGGAGCAGGCAACTGTCCCTCATCATTTGATTGATGTGAGAGATGTAACCGAGTCTTACTCGGCTTTTGATTTTGTTTCAGAAGCAAAGGCAGCCATCGAGGATATTCAAAATCGCGGGAAACTTGCTATTATCGCTGGTGGCACAGGACTTTATATTCAGAGTCTACTAGAGGGATATCATCTAGGTAGAGAGACACCCCATGAGGAGATATTAGCATACCGAGCTAGTTTAGAACCTGTTTCAGATGAGGAGTTAGCCCATCTGGTAGAGCAAGCAGGTCTTGAAATTCCCCAGTTTAACCGTCGTCGTGCTATGCGTGCCTTGGAAATTGCCCATTTTGGTCAAGATTTGGAAAATCAAGAAAGTTTATATGATCCGCTGATTATTTGCTTGGATGATGAGCGTAGTCAGCTTTATGAGCGTATCAATCACAGAGTGGACCTGATGTTTGAAGCTGGACTTCTAGACGAAGCCAAGTGGTTGTTTGACCATTATCCAGATGTGCAGGCTGCTAAAGGGATTGGCTACAAGGAACTCTTTCCCTATTTTCGAGGAGAGCAGAGTTTGGGGGAGGCTAGCGATAGTCTCAAGCAGGCGACTCGCCGATTTGCCAAGCGCCAGCTAACCTGGTTCCGTAATCGCATGCAGGTGACCTTTTATCAGATAGGAGAATCTGGTGTAAAAGACCGTATTTTAAGCCAGATTGAGGAGTTTTTAAATGATTGAAACGGAGAAAAAAGAGGAGCGAGTCCTGCTCATTGGTGTTGAACTCCAGGGCATGGATAATTTTGACCTCTCCATGGAAGAGCTGGCTAGTCTGGCTAAGACGGCTGGTGCAGTTGTAGTCGATAGCTACAGACAAAAACGAGAAAAATACGACTCTAAGACCTTTGTCGGTTCTGGTAAGTTGGAAGAAATTGCTCAAATGGTGGACGCAGAAGAAATCACGACTGTCATCGTCAATAACCGTCTGACACCTCGACAAAATGTCAATTTAGAGGAAGTCTTAGGTGTTAAAGTTATTGACCGTATGCAGTTGATTTTGGATATCTTTGCTATGAGAGCTCGAAGCCATGAAGGTAAGCTACAAGTTCATCTTGCACAACTCAAGTATCTCTTGCCTCGTTTGGTTGGTCAGGGGATTATGCTCAGCCGTCAGGCAGGGGGAATTGGTTCCCGTGGTCCAGGTGAAAGTCAGCTGGAGCTTAACCGTCGTAGTGTTCGCAACCAGATTACAGATATCGAACGTCAACTCAAGGTGGTTGAGAAAAATCGAGCGACAGTTCGAGAAAAACGTTTGGAGTCAAGTACCTTTAAGATTGGTTTGATTGGTTACACCAATGCTGGGAAGTCAACTATTATGAATACTTTGACCAGCAAGACCCAGTATGAAGCGGATGAGCTTTTTGCAACTCTAGATGCAACAACTAAAAGCATCCATCTGGGGGGCAATCTACAGGTAACCTTGACAGATACCGTTGGATTTATCCAAGATCTACCGACAGAGTTGGTGTCGAGTTTTAAATCAACCTTGGAAGAAAGCAAGCATGTAGATCTCCTGGTCCATGTCATCGATGCTAGCAATCCTTACCATGAGGAACATGAAAAAACGGTCCTCTCCATTATGAAAGACTTGGACATGGAGGATATTCCTCGCTTAACCCTTTATAATAAAGCAGATTTGGTGGAAGACTTTACACCTACTCAAACGCCATATGCTCTGATTTCAGCAAAGTCTAAAGATAGTCGCGAACAGTTGCAGGCTTTATTGTTGGATAAGATCAAGGAAATTTTTGAACCCTTTACTTTGCGCGTGCCTTTTTCTAAGTCTTACAAGATTCATGATTTAGAAAGTGTTGCGATTCTTGAAGAACGTGACTACCAAGATGACGGCGAAGTCATCAGAGGCTACATTTCTGAGAAAAATAAATGGAGATTAGAAGAATTTTATGACTGATATCAAAACATTAGCACTCAAGTATGGTGGCTATACAAGTCTAGACAAGGTCTATTTGGACCAGCTTTTAGCTGGTAGGTCTGAAGAGGAGCAGCTAGCTATCATCAACCCTCCACCAAGCGTGGTCAATGCTTACTTTGCAGAACTCTACCAGAAAAAGAGTCCTCAAGCTGCGACAGATTATTTTGCAGAAGTCAGCCAAGAACTGAACCTCTACAATGCTGAGCCAAGTTTTACCATAGAGAATAAGCCTTTTATTCGCCTTAACCTATCTGGTAAATCCTTTGGCTTTTGCTACGAGAGTGAAGGACTGGGAAGGATTTTCTCAGAGAACGAGGAAGCAATTACGGATGAATTACTCTTTGAGATTGCGCAAATTTTTCCCCATCAGCTAGTTTTTGTGGAGTCTGGTAAGATTTACATGAAGGCGATTGGTGAAGAGGAAGTAGTCAGCCTGGAAAATCTCACAGCTTTGACAGATTTGGAAAATTTAGCAGATGGAAGAAAGCGACTTAAGGGATATAGCCAAGAGGATTTACTACAAGAAGCTAGAGCTTTTTCTGGCAAGCTTTATTATCGCTCGGAAAACCGCACCGCTATGTTATATATTGATTAATTAGAAAGTATCGAATGGATATTCAATTTTTAGGAACGGGGGCTGGCCAGCCCTCTAAAGCCCGCAACGTTTCAAGTCTCGCCCTGAAACTCTTGGACGAGATTAACGAAGTTTGGCTTTTTGACTGTGGAGAAGGAACGCAAAATCGCATTCTGGAAACCACGATTCGACCACGTAAGGTACGCAAAATCTTTATT
>CAJPKC010000150.1 GCA_905370255.1 Streptococcus oralis | reverse complement strand
TGACGTTGTCTTTATTTACGATGGTGCACTATCTAGCTTGAAACACTTGAAAGAGGACGTTAAAGAAGTTACAAACGGTCTTGAAGGTGGTCTTATGATTGATGGCTACAATGATATCAAGATGGATGATGTGATTGAGGCCTATGTCATGGAAGAAATCAAGAGATAAAATTTTTGCTCCTTTCTTAGGTGGTGAGGGACGCAAGCAAACCGATGGTTTCATTGCTTATTTTTGAGCCTAGAGTCTCAAAAATCCCCAGTGATTGAACTGAATTATCAGCCTAATCACTTTCACCACGGCGAAAGAAGCCGATGAGTTCAAATTGAACTTCGTTCCAATTTGAATTGAAAATCAATAAGTTTAGAAAAAGCTAGGTCTGCTGGCCTAGCTTTTGGTTCAATAGAGAGGAAGGAATAGCATGGCAAATCATTTCCGTACGGATCGTGTGGGCATGGAAATCAAGCGTGAAGTCAATGAGATTTTGCAAAAGAAAGTCCGTGATCCGCGTGTCCAAGGCGTGACCATCACAGATGTTCAGATGCTTGGGGACTTGTCTGTAGCTAAGGTTTACTACACAATTTTGAGTAATCTTGCTTCAGATAATCAAAAGGCCCAAATTGGGCTTGAAAAAGCAACCGGAACTATCAAACGTGAGCTTGGTCACAATTTGAAATTGTATAAAATTCCAGACTTGACCTTCGTCAAAGACGAATCCATCGAGTATGGAAACAAGATTGACGAAATGTTACGCAATCTGGATAAGAATTAAGAAAAAGAGGGGAATCCCTCTTTTTTGTTACTTTAAACATGATGATAGATTAATTAGTTGCCCTTCTTAAAAGTCGGTTAAAAAAATGTATAAATCTCTAATAGTATGATATGATAAAGCTTAACTTGAATATAAAATGGAGATATAGATGGCTAAACAAGATATAGCTATAAAAGTTTTACAACAAGTTGTAAAGCTTCCTGTCGTGAAAGTAAATAGAGAAAAATTTTTAGTGGAGAAGTTCTCTAAAGAATTAGATAAGAAGGATATTGCCAAATTGTTAGAACAAGGTCCTCCTTCATTATTACCCCAGGAAACCTTAGATAGGGTAGCCAGGTCCTGCATAAAGGATAATGTTTTACGAGCAAGTGGAACATCTGTTCTAGCAGGTCTACCTGGAGGTATTCTAATGGCGCTTACTATTCCAACGGATGTAGCTCAGTTTTATGCTTTTTCCTTGAAATTAGCCCAAGAATTGGGATATATTTATGGATTTAATGATCTTTGGGCATCAAGAAATGACTTAAGTGAAGAAGCTAAAAACACACTATTACTTTATCTAGGGGTCATGTTTGGGGTAAACGGAGCGGGTGCCTTGCTTCGTTCTGGTGGTGTTACAGTCGCTAAACATGTAATGACCACAGTACCTCAGAAAGCCGTAGCCAAAGCTGGCTGGTACCCTATTTTAAAAAAGGTTATGAAAATTTTTGGGGTTACTCTTACAAGGAGAGGCTTGGCAAAGGGAATGGGAAAAGCGATTCCTATTCTAGGTGGGGTTATTTCAGGGGGATTAACCTATGCGACTATGAAACCCATGGGCGAAAGATTGCAAAAAGAATTATCCAAATTAGTTAACTATTCTGAAGTGCAATATCAAAATGATATGGCAATTATCCGAAAAGAGGCTGAAGTAATCGAAGCTGACTGATATGAAGAAACTAGCAAGTCTTGTGTTGTTAGTTTTTTTAATCCCATTCCTTATGGTATAATAAAAACAGTTAAATGATTAGAAATAGACTCATGGAGGTTCTCATGGACAATATAATCGATGTATCAATTCCAGTTGCGGAAGTGGTGGATAAACATCCAGAAGTTTTAGATATTTTGGTTGAGCTTGGTTTTAAACCTCTTGCAAATCCCTTGATGCGTAATACTGTAGGGCGAAAAGTGTCGCTCAAACAAGGCTCAAAGCTTGAAGGAACTCCTATGGATAAGATTGTGCGTACGCTTGAAGCGAATGGATACGAAGTGATTGGGTTAGACTAATGACAGATGAACGAATTTATATTCTGCGGGATATTTTATTAGAATTGCATAATGGAGCCTCTCCAGAGTCCGTTCAGGAACGCTTTGATGCGACCTTTACAGGTGTATCTGCTATTGATATTTCCCTTATGGAGCACGAGTTGATGAACTCGGACTCAGGTGTGACATTTGAAGACGTCATGGAGCTATGTGATGTGCATGCCAATCTCTTTAAGAATGCTGTTAAGGGTGTCGAAGTTGAGGACACCGAGCATCCTGGTCACCCTGTGCGTGTCTTTAAGGATGAAAATCTAGCTCTCCGTGCTGCTTTGATTCGGGTCCGTAGATTGCTCTCGACTTATGAATCTGTGGACGATGAGGAAATGCTGGTTGAGATGCGCAAAGGTTTGGTACGTCAGATGGGGCTTGTTGGTCAATTTGATATCCACTACCAGCGCAAGGAAGAGCTCTTCTTTCCTATCATGGAACGTTATGGCCATGATTCACCTCCCAAAGTTATGTGGGGAGTGGATGATCAGATTAGGGATCTCTTTCAAACAGCCTTAGTGGCAACTAAGTCGCTCCCAGAAGTGCCAATTTCCACCGTAAAGGAAGCTTTTGAAGCTTTTGCGACAGAGTTTGAAAGTATGATTTTTAAGGAAGAATCAATCCTTCTCATGATTCTGCTTGAATCCTTTACCCAGGATGACTGGATTCAGATTGCTGAGGAAAGTGATGCCTATGGATATGCTATTATCCGTCCGTCTGAGAAATGGGTTCCTGAACGTCAAAGTTTTGTTGAGGAAAAAAGTGTAGAAGAACCAACTCAGCTAGAAACTGTAGATGGGCAAGTTCAGCAAGTGATCGATACACCAGAAGGTCAGTTTACAATCACCTTTACACCAAAGGAAAAGGAAACGGTGCTAGATCGCAATAGCCAGCAGGCTTTTGGCAATGGCTATCTCTCAGTTGAACAGGCGAATCTTATCCTTAATCATTTGCCGATGGAGATTACCTTTGTTAATAAGGATGATATTTTCCAGTATTATAATGACAATACTCCAGCAGATGAAATGATTTTCAAGCGGACACCGTCTCAAGTTGGACGAAATGTCGAACTATGCCATCCACCAAAATATTTGGAGAAAGTCAAAGCGATTATGCAAGGTCTTCGTGAAGGGAAAAAAGACAAGTACGAGATGTGGTTCAAGTCAGAATCACGTGGAAAGTTTGTCCATGTCACTTACGCAGCTGTCCACGATCAAGCAGGAGAGTTTCAAGGAGTCTTGGAATATGTTCAGGACATCCAACCCTACCGTGAGATTGATACAGACTTTTTCCGTGGATTAGAATAAGGAGAAAAAATGAGTTACGAGCAAGAATTTATGAAGGAATTTGAAGCCTGGGTTAATACCCAAATCATGATTAATGAGATGGCTCTCAAGGAAAGTCAAAAGGTCTATGAAGAAGATCAAGATGAGCGCGCTAAAGATGCCATGATTCGCTACGAGAGTCGCTTGGATGCCTACCAGTTCTTACTAGGTAAATTTGAAAACTTCAAGGCAGGCAAGGGATTCCATGATTTACCAGAAGGTTTGTTTGGCGAGAGAAATTATTAATGTTTAGAAATTAGAAAGGGGAGTGGGACTCCCTTTTTCATTGTTCCTTGAGCCTTTTTGTGTTACAATGTTAGCATGAAAACGAAAAATATTATTAAAACAGGTTTAGTCGTGGCAGGGCTTGGAGCACTTGCCTTTGGTGCTAAGAAAGTAGCTGATGATCACAAACTCATGAAGACACAGGAAGAGTTAACTGCTATTGTGCGTGACTATTTCTCAGAAATGGGTGAGATTGGGACTCTCTATGTCCAAGTATACGAAAGTAGCCTAGAACGTCTTGTTGGTGGTGTCATTTTTGAAGATGGTCGTCACTATACCTTTGTCTATGAAGATGAAGATCTCATCTACGAGGAGGAAGTCTTATGATTTCTCCTAAAAATATAGAAGAATTAGCAAATCTAGTAGAGCAGGATGGCAAGAAGGTCTTCCTTTTTGTTGCGGATTGGTGTGGCGATTGCCGTTATATCTATCCTGCCTTGCCAGAGATTGAAGAGACAAATCCAGAGTTCACTTTTATACGGGTAGACCGAGATGAGTACATGGAACTTGCTAAACTTTGGGATGTATACGGGATTCCAAGTCTTGTTGTTTTAGACAAGGACAAGGAGATTGGACGTTTTGTCAATCGTGACCGTAAAACCAAGGGGCAAATCAATGACTTTTTAGCAAGTTTGAAATAGGAGAAAAGAATGATTTTTACATATAATAAAGAACATGTCGGCGATGTCCTTATGGTCATCGTGAAAAACAGTGGAGATGCCAAGCTAGATGTTGAGCGTAAAGGTAATGTAGCGCGTGTTTTCCTAAAAGAAACTGGTGAGACTGTCGCTTGGAACATTTTTGAAGTTTCTAGCATGTTTGAAATCGCTGAGCGCGGGCAAGTCTTTTTAACTGACGACCAAGTAGCACGTTTGAACCAAGAATTGCAAGAAGAAGGATTTGCTGAAGAAATCATCAATGACAAGGAACCCAAATTTGTGGTTGGTGAGATTGTAGAAATGGTTGCTCATCCAGAT
>CAJPKC010000149.1 GCA_905370255.1 Streptococcus oralis | reverse complement strand
TATTTTGAAGACCACCATTGGCTTGAGCGACACTGTTGAATTCGCCCTTGCTCATTCCCTTTTCTTTCATGTCAATAAATTGATACTTGATTCCTCTTTCTTTGAAAAAGCGTTCGGCCTTTTTGGTATCATTGCATTTTTTTGTTCCAAAAATTTGTATATTCATCAATAAAATCCTTTCTGTATGATGTGTCACATTGTATTCTATTATTATAACAGATCTGCCTTGGGATTGAATATACCTAAAAATTGGGCTAAGATATTCTAGATAAAATTAGAAAATGGTGTGGAGGGAGTAGTGTTAGAAACCCACAAGAATTGGGTAAATGGTGATCCTCTTCAAAGTATTCAGATGAGCTCAAAATTTATGAAGGAGCATTTTCGTTAGGAAAATAAGAAAAGACGCTACAGGACTAAAAACTAGTAGCGTCCTTAATGTTCCTGAGCGGAGTCGAACCGCTGGCCTTTCGCTTAGGAGGCGAACGCTCTATCCTGCTGAGCTACAGAAACACACTGGTAAAGTATAGCACAATTTAAATTTTTTGAAAAGTAAAAAATTGTATGCTGTGATTGGCAGTCTATTGTGAACTACCCATAGTCTAAAGCCTATGGGCTTCCTGCTTCGCTGACCTCGCAACCTACTATCTCCACAGGCGTTAATTCGGGCAGTCCCTGCCCTATTGTTTTTTCTTATACTACTTGTCTTAATCCTTCTGCCAATATATTTTTTGCCGCATTGATATCTCTATCGTGTTTTGTATTGCAGAAAGGACACATCCAATCTCTTACTTTTAGATCTTTTACATTTGTATTTTTATATCCACAACTAAAACATAGCTGGCTACTTGCATAAAAATCTCCATTCCGCGGGCAAGCCGCGGCACAAATAGTAATGAAAGTGTTTTACATCTCAACTCTGTGATTTAAAATATATAACAAGAAGCTATACTACAAAGCACGGGAGGTAAAGTTGTAAAAACTTTCTCTGTTTTAGACAGCATAAAAATCAGTGTAAGTTCTGTCTTTTCAAGCACAAATAAGTGGTATCATGAATCCGTACACTAAGAATTGTTAAAGCTCTTTGTTTTATTGTGTGGCAGTTCAGTCAATGGCTTCTTATCTTTTACGAAAGGAGTTACACTATGAAAGTTACTTATCAAACCTGTTGTGGTGTCGATGTTCACAAATCTTTTCTTGTTGCCACAATCATCAAAACTACCGCCGGTATTGAACCTTCTTATCAAAAGAAGCGATTCTCTACCTTCAACAATTCTATTTTAGACTTTAAATCGTGGCTTCTTGAAAATGAATGCCATGATGTCTGTATGGAATCCACAGGTAAATACTGGGTTCCTGTCTTTAATCTTCTCGAAGATCAAATCAACGTTACCATTGCTAATCCCAAATGGGTTAAAGCTGTTAAGGGTAACAAGGACGATACCAAAGATTCTAAATGGATTGGAGACTTATTCCGACTGGGACTTGTGAAAAGCAGCTACATTCCTTGTAGGTTGATCCGTATTCTTAGAGAATACACAAGATATCGTTACAAGCTTGTTTCTTGCCGTTCAAGTGAAAAGAATAGATATCAGAATGCTCTTACTGTTTGTAATATCGCATTAGATTCTGTTGTATCCGATATCTTTGGGAAGTCATCCTCATCCATTATCGATTATCTGCTTGAACAATCAGGTACTACGATTAACCATGAAGAAATCGCTTCAAAACTTCTTAAGAGCCTCAAATCCAAAGAAGACGCTGTGATTGAATCTATCGAAGGATATCAGATGACTGATGCCCAGAAATATCGTATGCGCCTAATTCGCGCACATATGGATTATATCACAGCTGAAATCAATGATATAGATAAACAGATTGAATCTTTGATTTCTTCCGATCCTGATTATGATAAAGCTATCCGGTTACTAACTACCATTCCGGGTGTCAAACGTGATAGTGCAATTACTATCATCTCCGAAATTGGTATTGATATGTCTCAGTTTTGTAATTCTAAACGCTTATGTTGTTGGGCAGGTCTTACCCCCAGCAACAATGAATCTGCCGGTAAGAAGAAATCTGTCCGTATTACACGTGCCGGTGTCTACCTCAAACCTGCATTAGTACAGTGTGCTCATGCAGCCGTGAAATCTGACAAGTCTCCTTACTACAAAACGAAATATGAATCCCTTGTTAAACGCCGTGGCAAGAAAAGAGCTGTTATTGCCATTGCCCGTATGATTCTTATAGCCATCTACCGGATGCTGTCTACCGGAGAGGTATGGAATCCAAGCGATCTTTACAAAATCGATATGCCTGCACCTTTAGCTGAAAAACAGAAGGCTAAGGCTATCAAGCAAGCCAAAAAACTTTTACAAAAGGAAGGACTGCTTCCTCCTGATGAACCTTTAGCTTCTTGATCAATCTACTAAATCTATATCCTCAAATAAGTTGCCTACTTAAGACAGCTTATTTAAGTGCGCCGGTTTACGGCTTACCTCTACTTTCTTTCACACTATGTATCTATCTTAATATAATTTCCACCATTCCATTTTGACTTATATTCCAGTTGTCTTGTCAGCTCATACCACGATACATCGCTTATAGTTTTCGCTAAATTATGATTTTTCACCATATTTTTTATCTGTAAGTTTTCCGAAACTATCACTTGGTTTTCGTTTATAATTTCGCTTGAAATCTTATGCAGATAATCTTTTCTTGTATTAGCTATTTTCTCATGGCATAGTGCTATTTGTTTCCTTTTTTTCTGATAGTTCCTACTCCCCTTTGTTTTATTTGCTAATTGTCTTTGTAATTTTGTAAGCTTTTTCTCATATTTTTTAATTGTCTTCGGATTTTCATATTTCTTCCCATCTGATGTGATACATAAATCTTTTATTCCTAAATCCAATCCTATTTGTCCGTTTGTCTTTACAAGTGGACTATGTTCAGTTTCTACAAGAACAGACACATAGTACTTGCCGCTTGGTACCTTAGATATAGTTGCTGTTTTTATCCGACCTGAAAATTTTCTATGTAATTTTATTTTTACCCTTTTTAATTTTGGCAGCTTTATTCTTCCTCTATCAAAATCTACAGTTATATTCCCATTTGTAAAATTGGTTGTATATGATTTACGATTACTGTGCTTACTCTTAAACTTTGGATAACCTGCATGTTCTTTGAAAAACTTTTGATAAGCACTATCCATATTATAAATTGCATTTGTTAAAGCAAATTTATCTACTTCTTTTAGCCATTCATAAGCTTTTTTCAGCTCTCTATTGCAATAATTATTACAATCTGTTTTACTGACAGACTTTTTTTCTTTTTCATAAGCATCTTTTCTGTACGCAAGGGTTTGATTATATACAAAACGACAACAGCCAAATGTCTTTGCTAACTGTATTTCTTGCTCTTTGTTTGGATAAATCCGATATCTATATGCCTTTAACATTAAGCTTACCCGCCTTTCTACCCTTGATTTTCTATATATTGCTTTAACATTTCTTCAGAAACATTGCCTACGCTACAAGCAAAATATCCATCCGTCCAAAATGTATGTTCTTTCCAAAAATGATTCTTAAGATATTCTGTATGCTTTTTCCATATATGATATGTTGTATAGCTCTTAATTAGATTAACCACTTTACTTATGGATATTGTAGGCTCAGTTTCTATCATATAGTGTATATGGTCTTTGCCTGTTTCCATATATTTTATGATTATATTACTCTTTGTGCATATCTCATAAGAAAATTGTTTTATATAATCTGATATTTCTTTTGATACTAAAAGCTTTTTTCTATACTTACATACAAAAATAATATGATACTGTAATAAATATTTGTGTCTATTCTTTGATTTCCATACTCCCATAACGCTAGTTATTGTATCACAAATATCTATTTTTTGCTACCTTAACCCACCATCTAAAGCTAGTGGGATTGCGGTAGCATTATTTCAACATTTGCTGCCTTCAACATCTTATCGGCTGCTTCTAATGCCGGCGTAAGTCCAAGGGTCTCAACTAATCCAAGTGCCTCATTTCCATAGTATCTCACCTATGCCACCTCCATTATCATCGAAACTTTTGCGATATATATTTTTCTACTGATGCTTTTCCATCTTCCGTAATCGAATAAAATAACTCTAAATTTCCATCCTTCGTCAATTGATAATCTACAAGCTCTGCAAATCCATTTGCCTCAAGTGACATAAAATGTTCTAGATATGCCGAAGAATTAAACTGTCCTTCCTGTCCATAATCCCTCTTTAGATCTTCCATTGCCTCACTGATACTCAACTTCTTTACCTTGCTCAATTGATTTAGCACGGCCATTCTTGCTGGTAATAACATCATTGCTCTCCTTTCTTAAGGAAATCCAATGGATTCATTGTTACAGTAATTGCACCGATAATAATCACAAGACATCCAATCGCCATTGTCGGTGTGAGTTTCGTTCCAAGGAATAATACAGATAATGCAACTCCCCAAAAAGCATAGGTTACATTGAGTGACATTCCAATTGCACAGCCAACCATAGAGTTTGCCTTATACCAAGTCAAATAGGCTGCGGATGCACTAAGACCCGATAATACTAGCCACATCATTGGAGATGGCGAAGTAATGGCCTTTCCCAATAGCCCCGTTG
>CAJPKC010000148.1 GCA_905370255.1 Streptococcus oralis | reverse complement strand
CTGTAATGCAGAAACTTCTTCCATTTGTATAAAAATTCAGATCATTCCTATATTCACCGATACAACGGGCAGGGATTTCACCCTTAAAAATAACTTCATCTTTTTCAAGTCTGGTTGATTCAATGATTGCGCAATACTTTGGTGCATCATTATAAGCCCGTGAAAGATATTCCTGCGGTGCAAAAAGGGTAAAGGAAAGGTATGGTTCCAACAGTTGTGTCCCTGCTTTTTTCAATGCCTGCTCCAACACGACAGGCGCAAGAAAACGAAAATCAGCGGGGGTGCTGACCGGGCTGTAATAAACTCCATAATCAAAACAAATTTGGCAGTCTGTCACTCCCCAGCCATATAAGCCCTGCTCCATTCCATAACGCACACCCTCCATGACGGCATTTTGAAAACTTTGGTTTAAATAGCCGAGAGATACCTCGCTTTTATATTGTGTTCCGCTTCCAACAGGAAGCGGTGTTACAGTCAAACCAATAGATGCCCAAAACGGATTCGGCGGCACTTCAATATGAATCGTGCAGCTCGCTTTTTTTTGCGGTCTTTCCAGATAAATAACCGAAGGCTCTTTCATAGCCACGCCCACATGATATTTTTCTTCTAATAGCGAACAAATAACTTCTAACTGTACTTTTCCCAAAAAAGATAACATAATCTCATGGGTAACAGTATCAATGTCAAAATGCAAAAGAGGGTCTGTATCAGCAATCTCTGCGAGGGCATTTAACAGGGCTTCCCTTTGCTCCGGCTTTTGCGGCTCTACCGTTGTCCGAAGTAATGGCATGGGATTATCAATCCGTGTTTTGTGAGGCAGGAGTTTTTCATTTCCCAGGATATCGTTCAGTTTCAAAGTATCATCAGCTAAAATAACAATTTCTCCCGGACAGGCATGGTCAGCCGGGACGATTTCACCATTTGACGGAATACACATTTCTGTAATCTTTATTTTTTCCTTTTTTGACAGCAGCAGGGTATCCCGTAAATGGAGCGTCCCATGATACAGGCGTAAATAAGAAAGCCGTTTTTTCCGCTCTGTATACTCAACCTTAAAAACATATCCACATAATTCAGACTGAATATCGTCCGTTTCTGTAATGAAAGTTTCTATAATCGCTTCAATCAGTTTTTCTGTTCCTAAATTGTCTTTTGCACTCCCATGATAAACAGGAAACAAAGAGCAGCATCTGGTTCTTTTGCACTTTTCATATTGTAATTCCTGTATATCCAAAGAATCCTCTGCAACATATCGTTCTAATAGTTCATCGCTTCCGGAAATAATCATATCCCATTTGTCTAAATCAGAAATATCGGTCATGGTTATCTTTGGCGACAGGGAAACCTCCTGCATGACAATCATATCACTGGTAAGTTTATCTTTAATGCTTTGGTAAACACACTGCAGGTCGATCCCATTTTGGTCTATCTTATTTATAAAGATAATTGTCGGAATGTCCATTTTCTGAAGCGCATGGAATAATATACGGGTTTGTGCCTGTACGCCGTCTTTTGCTGAAATGACTAAAACAGCTCCGTCAAGGACAGATAAAGAGCGGTATGCTTCGGTTAAAAAATCCATATGACCGGGAGTGTCCACGATATTGATTTTATAATCATTCCAATAAAAAGAAGTAACCGCTGTCTGAATGGTAATTCCCCGTTGCCGTTCCAAAATCATAGTGTCTGTTCTTGTGGTCCCTTTATCCACGTTTCCCTGTTCCGCAATCGCTCCACTGGTGTATAGCAGACTTTCTGTCAATGTAGTTTTTCCTGCGTCTACATGGGCCAGAATGCCGATATTGATTATTTTCATGTGATTGTCCTCCCTTTACAGCCTCAAAGGGCATAAAAATCCCCAGCAGTAAAATACTTTTACCACTGGGGATTCTAATTTGCGGACATACACATATACAGCATACACCTATTTGTGATTGCTGTTTTTTGAATATGTCAAAATTGATAAGGCAAAAGTATTCTTAAATTGGGTACAAAAAACCAAGCCCCCACAAAAGGAGCTATCATAATTCTTTGTTCCCACTATTTGATTATAGTTTTATTTAAGAATACCTTGCCGCATATTTTTTACTCCTTTTCTGGAATGAAGCTATTATATCACATCAGTTTTAGGAAAGAAAGTACTTAAAAGAAATTTTTCTTCCCCTTATATGTAACAATCATACCGGCTTCCTGGTGTTCAGAATGGTTTCTGCTGTCTGCTGTGGTGTTTGATTGGAATTGTCCAGCCAAAAGCCGATCCGTGGTGTTGTCTGCATAAATGTATCGTATAAGGTTTCAACCGTAAAGCCGGAATAGCCTGTTTTCTCCCTGTATCGTTCCCTTTCTTTTATTGTTTCCACATCTGGACAAAGAACGACAACCTCAACAGGGTATTTATGCAGATAATTTATCATTCGGTTTAATTCATCACCGTAGTAGTTATCTTGGATCACTACAGAAAAGCCGTTGTCAAAGTATGACCTTGCCGCATCAGCAGTCAATTTGTATCGAAGGTACAGCTGGCGGACTGCTTCCGCTGATGGGGTAGCTGACATATTTTCTCTGCCTGAAATAATCATTTTTCGGAACACATCACCACGAAGATGGACGCATTTTTCTATTGATTTTGCCAGTAAATCGGAAACTGTAGATTTTCCAGAAGCCATTAAGCCTGTAATGAGATAAATTTTTTGTTTCATTTCACTTCCTCCGGCACAAAAAATATGTACATGTAACTAATTCAACACATTTATAATTTGAATAGGGACATTATAGCATTTACTAAATACAAATTCAATGTATACGGAAAGAAAGATATAAGGAGTGGGAGGGATTCCGCCGTAGTCGGCATTGTAGGAAAATCCAAAAGTTTAGATTTTCCCACAATGCTTATCTTTTGGTCTTTGGTTCGGAATAGTGTAGTGCTGGCGGTCTATCTCTTGTTTTCGGTTGCTTGCTTCCTTACCGTACATGAGCATTTGCTCCAGGGTTATCATTACCATATCCCTCCATAAGGTTAATAACACCCCATGCTCCAAGACCAGCACCTACTGCCATTACCAAAATCTTTACTGCTCCAATAAATACTAGGAAAGATATTATACCTAAAATCATTCCACTAACTTTTATAATAAATTTTAGAAAAGCAATTAGTATCGACAAGATCAATATTATTGGAAATAAGATAATTTTCAATGCCCATCTCATAACAGACCTCTCTATTTCTTTGATTTATCATCTAAACTCTTAATACCTGTATTGTTCAACTTTTCAATTGACATCAGCTGAGTTCTGGCAAGCTTTCTAAGTTCTATCATTCTTTCTTTTTGATCCATACCTTTACCAATAAGAATTGCATTATAGCTTTCCATATTTGCAAGAACAAGTAATTCATTCAGACTTGCATAGTCTCTCATATTACCCTTTAACTCAGGATTTTCTTCACGCCACTGTTTAGCTCTCTTGTTAAACAAGGCTACATTGAGCATATCTGCTTCACTTGCATACTTGTAAGACAACTGTTCGTTGGTAAGATCTTTTAAGAGATATTCTTTGATTGCGTCTGTATGAATTTTGTAGTTAATCTTGGAAATTTCTCTATTCAAATTCCAACCTAATGATAGCTTAGAGTTTTCATCTGACTTAAGTCTTTTGTAATCCTGAATTACATACATCTTAAATTCAGCAGAAATCCATGAAGCAAATTCAAAGGCAATATCTGTATGTGCAAATGCACCACCGTATCTTCCTCCTTTTGAGATAATTCCGATTGCGTCTGTTTTTTCTACCCATTTCTTAGGGGACAGTGTAAAGGAATTATATCCAGCTTCCGATTTAATTCGGTCGAATTCGACCGAATTGAAATTCATGTTGTTTAAGCTTTCCCATAAACCAAGAAATTCAATTGTATCTTTTCTTCTCATCCAATTTTTAATTACATCACTTGGTTCATCGCTTTTATATCTAGCAATATCCGTTAGACTTATATAGTCGTTTTTAAAGTCTTCAGTATAAATTTGAATAGCAAATCCTTTTGCTTCAATCGTCTCTTTTTTCACCTTAGACATATGAGTTCCTCCTTTATGCTGATGTACTGTTTACAACATTTATTTTCATAATAACTGCTCTAAACAGCACACCAACGATTCATTTTTTTGATTTTAAACTTTGGTAGAAGCTCTAAAACCCTTGTATTTACCTGACTATTTGCCTGTGTCATTATTATGACACGAAACCCCATAGTCGCATCGTAGAGGGTAAAGCCTTGCTTGTCCTCACGACCTAAAAAGGCAATCTGGGTCATAAGCTTGGCTACAGGTTGCGGTGTATAGAACTCACCAGCTTTCTTACCCGAATCCGTCGCAAACTGACCAATCAAGTACTCGTAAGCATCACCAAGCATATCACCAGCATGACCAGCCACATCTAAGACAGCCAACTCCTTCATCACAGCCGCAACCGTTTGGTTTTGCTTTTGAGGAGTCGCTCCGAGTTTCTTAGAGTAGAGGTCGATGTCTTCGAAAAGGTTTTCATAAAGCTCGTCACTCTGCTCAATATCACGGAAGCCCTGAGCCAAGTCCTCTAGCTGGAAGCTTCCATCATTCACTCGCTCAACCAAGGCCGTAAAGGTCAAGTCAGGATGAATGGCATAGC
>CAJPKC010000147.1 GCA_905370255.1 Streptococcus oralis | reverse complement strand
AAAGAATATATCTCAAATTTTAGATTTATTATTCGCACATAAAAAAAATATTGAGATACACAATGATAATAATAGTAAAAATAACCACTAGATTAAGTGAGAAAGCCGTAGCCCGTATGAAACTTCCAATCCTGATGTAGGGCATGTGAGGTACACACGAACCCTTGGCATAAGTCCACAACTGGACAACCGAAGAAGGCGAAAGCCGCAAACAAGCCCACTACTTCCACTGCGACCAAATCGGCATCCCACGTGAAATGACTGATGATAAAGGCGACCTGGTTCGAGGATTATTACGGATGGGAAACAAGTGCGTATTGATATTATAGGAGAATAGATATGTTAAATTTAACTAATTTACAAACAAAAGGATATGATGAACTTATTGAAATTGATGGAGAGGTTGTTTATCAAGTATTTGCTATTAAGAAAAATAATGGAACTTATAGCACATATTACTATACAGTACCAAAAAATAAATTGGATCAGGCTGAAGATTATGAGATAGAAGAATTTAATGAATTTAATGAACTTGAATTAGCTATAAAACATATTCAATCAAAAGGAGCTAATCTATTAAGATTTAATATATTTAAAGGTAACAAGCCTCTTTAAGACCTTTTTTTTGACCATAGGTTGGATCGAGCCCCAACAAAACATCAAGGTCGTCTAAAATCAATTCTCAGAAGACCTTCCCTATGATTTTTATCCAAAAAATACTGACAAAGGTATGCTTGGGAAAATAGTCGGTCAGCCATCACCAATGAAAACGGTGCGTGCTACCGCTTTGCCTACGACGGCCTCGACCGATTGATTGCCGAAAATGGAGATAAATATGCCCTTCCTGAAAATTCCTTATAGAGATTATCCTAAAGAAGGATTGATCAAAAACCTTTATCGAGAAAATATCTATAAAATAGAGGAATTTAAAGATGAATTTAAGTATTACGAATATACCCCAATAGAGAAAATTATTATTGATGAACATAATTTAGTACCATTCATCTTTTTTTCACCAGAAGGAATAAATTATTTAATGCCTAAAATTATTGATAGCATCAGCAATGGCATTAGAAATGATGATATTCCAGTAAATATAGAAGAATTTATTATAAATATACCTACCGCAGAAAACATCACTCACGCTTTAAATCTCTTAAAAAAAGATGAGCTTATAATTCTAAAAAAGTATTTAGAAAAAATATTATTTGGGGACTTATCAAATTTGATACAGCAAATAGGTGAACATTATTTATTCAGAAGTATTGAATATCTCGAAAAGTTAATAAATAATTTCTAAATCTACTTATTATTTTGTTAATCGAATACATAAGCTAAGGTTTCTAGAAAAGGTCAAACCATACCCTTTCCCTTCTCCCGTGGGAGGTGGCAAAAACAAAATCCAGAAGGCCCAATTATAGAACTACCAAAAAGTAAACATGATTTAGGGAATAAAAAAATGCATCCCTTTGGCAATCAAAAAGGAAAAGATGTGGCTTATTACCATACTCATGGGGCTTATGACTCAATTTAAATTTTGGTATTAAGGAAAGCATGATGAACAAAATCTGTCTCTTTATTATATTAGTATTTCTTTGTTTTACTTCAGCTTTTGCAAAAGATTTTTTAGACAAAAAGGAGAGCAATATGTTGGTCAGTTCAGAAAATATGGCGCTTGAGCTTGCTGAAATATACATAAAAAACGTATATGGAAATACTGTTTCAATAAATCAAAAACCATACCGTATTATTGAAGAGAAAGATGTCTGGATCATTAATGGAGCCCCTCCACAAGCACTAGGTGGTAATTTCCATATAGTTATTTCTAAAAAAGATGGGAGAGTAGAAAAAATAACCCATTCAAAATAGCAAGCTGTAGCCCGTACGAAACCTCCAATCCCGACGTAGAGCATTGTGGTACGCACGAAGGCGGTTTTGCCTGTCTAAACCACATCAGCGAAGACGGAGAAAGTCGCCAACAAACCTACTACTTCCACTGCGACCAAATCGGCATCTCGAGAGAGATGGCCGATGACGAAGGAAAGCTGGTTTCCTTCGTACAAAAGAAAATGAAAATTTTGGTGTTTTTTTCCTGATATTCCTCCTGAAGAGTGGCAAGAGGATACTGAATTTGAAAAATTTGAAGACTGGCTAGAAAACTTGATGAAAGAAAAACTAGAGGAAATTTAAAAAAAATTGAATAACCAATTTTAAAAATATTTATCATTTAGCAAATCTAACAAAAATAACACCATGCCGTCTGAAAACACTATCCTAAACCTTTTCAGACGGCTTTCCTCGTTCTTTAACAATTCAACCTCTCACTACCGTTTACGGACGCGACGGCAAAAAGCTGCGCGGTTTCGCCTACCGAAACCACATCATGGTCGAACACAGCCAGCCCGACGGATTGGTGTCTTGCTACGAATACGACCGTTACGACCCCCTTGGCACAGGTGTGCAACTGGACCAGTATGCCGACCGTGAGACGGGGCTGCATTACAACTTCTTCAGGTATTATGAGCCTGATGCAGGTCGGTTCGTTAATCAGAATCCGATTGGGTTGGATGGTGGAGATAAGCTATACTTATTTGTTTTCAATAGTCAGATATGAGTCGATGCACTGGGACTTTCCAAAGCTCCATGGAGGAAAGGTAGCTTTGATTCTTGGTTTGATAGTGCAAATGTTGCAGATATTCGCAAAGTTATGGCAGATCCAAATACTAAGAATGCAATACCAAATGCTTTGAGAAATGGTGGGGGATGTTGAGGAATATAGATTAATACCCTATTATGTTAAAATATAATTAACATTATTTATGAATAAAAAGAGGATGTTATATGATTGATTCAACAACTAAAGATATGATTTCTGTGTGGATGGGGACATCTTTTCAAACACCTGATGAGTTTAATGAATATACAGATGGAATGGAGGACTCAGATTCTCATTGTCCAGCTTTTGCAGATTTTGGAGTTTCATTTATTGATTCCGATTATTTTGTGGCATTCCAGACAGATAATGGAGAAATTGTGCCAGTTGAAGTGTTAGCAGAAGAAGTTGGGGCACACTCCAATAAAGTTATAAAAGATATTGTGAAAGTAGCAAAAGAGAAAGGAATAAATGAAGGTAATTCTTTATATTACTATTCTAATGCAACATTTTATGAGGAAAATCCAGGTAAACTTTACAATGATTTGAAGTTTATAGGAACTTTTAAAGACCCAAGAAAAAAATATCGCTAGTGATAGTGAAACATTAGTCAGGATATCCACCCGGATGGCAGATATACCTATATCTACATCGATTCCGACAGCTACGAACCTTTATCTCAAATCTTTGACAACGCCAAAGACGGCAAAACCAGTATTATGATGAAGAGACCGGGCTGCATTACAACCTGATGCGGTATTACGAACAAATTAAACGCGCACTAAGTCAAAGTTACAAGTATTTCAGAGAACTAGGAGCACTTTAAAATGAATAGACATGAATTAGAAGCCTTATATACTTTAAATAATCCTGCTACTAGCCAAGCTATAAAAATGTTACCTCCAGAGTGGCATATTTTATATCCTTCATATCTTCAATTTTTAGAACTAAGCAACGGATTATTTGGAGATGAGATAACCCTTTTGGAAGCCGAGGATATCCAACAAAGGAATATTGAATATGAAGTAAAAGAATATTTGCCGAATTTTCTTATGATTGGAGATAATGGTGGAGGGGTTGCCATTCTGATGGATAATAAAAATCAAAATATTTTTGCTGTCGGCATGGGAGTAATGAGTGAAGACTCCTTAGAAAAAATATCATCTTCTTTAGAAGACTTTCTATTAGTAAAAAAAGGAATGTTTAATTATTAGCAAGCTGTAGTCCGCACAAAATCTTCAATCCTGACGTAGGGTGTATGCGGTATGCACGAGGTTTCTGTTTTTCAGACAGTCTCAATCCGTTCTTTGAAACTGCCTGAAATATTGGTTCTTTAATAATCCGATTATTGATCAGCATCAAGGCCGTCTGAAATATTTGTTCTTTAAATAAACATTTTAAAAATATACTTGAACTGCACCAATTTCTAAAAGTAATAGTAAGAAAGGAAAAAATGATGACTCTTTATCAAATATACTCTGCTGTTGATAATGAAGAAGCGTATGTGGACTTAAAACAGGATGATAGAAAAATTGTAGAATTTATTAATTACAATAAAGGTAATTATACAGATGAAGCAGTTTTTATAGCTCAGAGTGGATATACCTCCAAAAATATTTCTAATACAGATTTTATTCAAACAATTCCTAAGATGTTATTGTTCTCTGAAACTTTCATTAATAAATTGGCTGATAAATTAAAAAATGAATTAGATTTTTTTCCGGCTAAACTTAGAATCAAGAATGATGAATTTAAATTTTTCCTTGGAAAAATTAAATTAACTGCTGAATTGGTAAATATGGAAAAATCAAATTTTTATGAAATAGATGGAGAGAAATTTATCGATTATCCACCTGTATTCTTTGAAAATATATCTGGCTTCGAGTTTTGTGCAAAAGATATAAATGATGATTTAATTTGGGCTTTTTCTGATAAATTCAAAGAATTAGTTGTGAGTAATAATTTGAAGATGGAATTTCTTCCTCTAACATGAAATACTCTGTAAGTAA
>CAJPKC010000146.1 GCA_905370255.1 Streptococcus oralis | reverse complement strand
CTTTTTCTTTATTGAGCAGAATTTCCGCAGAATGAGCTTTTAAATACAATTCACTGCTATACTTTACACCATTATATGATAAAAATACTAGTCCAACTGTTAATAATACAGTGACAAAAGATTTCGCCTTATTGCTATATTCAAATTTTATCAATGAATAAAGAAATGCTGCTACAACTAAACAAATATATGTCGTTCTTGAACCTGATAGAACTATATAGGCAAAGTTTAAAACAATGGAAGAAATAGCCAGAGTTTTAACAATTTTATTTAAAGCAGAAAGTCTCATCCATAAATAGATAATAACGATTAGGGAAATAATCGAAAGATAGTTAGGACTTGCTAAAATACCAAACAAGCGTGATTCAACGAATCCTTGACGAATCAACAAACCTTTGTAATCAAAAACTCTATATCCAATCAACATAAAAAATTGAACTAGAGAAAAGAAAACCCCAACAGTATTTGAAACAGTAATTACAGAAAAGAATAAGTTAAACAAAATTCGAGATTTTTCTTTACTAAAGCTTTGAAAAATTGGATAAATAGCAAAGAAATAAATAAAGAATACTACCAAGTTCTTGATATTTGTTGAAAAACCATACTTCATCACCAGTAAACTTGTGATAATATTCATAGCAAAAAAGATGATTAAGTACTCAATCTTTCTAACAAATAAATAGGCCTTCTTTACAAAGAAATTATATAAACCTAATAGGACTCCCAAAAGAGTCATACCTAAGGTAACAAATTTATTTGCAGAGATAAATTGAAGGGGAACAATGAGTCCCGCCATACAATAAAAAGATATGACTGATAAAAATACCAGATTAATTTTAAAATAGTTTTTCTCAATAATAGAAATCATTTTCTCTCCTAACGGGTATGTTGACGAAGTAAAATCTGTGTGTAGAGTTTTCTGCTAAATAGTAGAGCCAAGAAGCTAATTTTTCTAGCATTCGTAAATCTACTATCTTTTAAAATATTCACTCTATTCTGTTTTAGATAATTTATCAATTTATCTTCTAGTAGTTTATCTTTAAAATTAGAATCAATCAACAATCTATCCAAGACATAGAAATAGGCCCAATTTAATCGCATGGTTGCGACATCGGCGATTACGGGATAGTGCTCTCTTATTATATTCGCATTTTGCTCATATGCTTCAATCACATTTAAGAATTTTAATGAGAATTTTTGTGTGGTAATACTATTTTCACGATGGACATAATAATACTTCTTCTCATTGGTTGCAACAACCTTCTGACATTGATCTAGTAAACGAATCATAATAAAGGCATCTTCTGCAATTTTTCCAACTTCAAATCTCAAATGATTAAAGAGCTCTTTTTTATATAATTTATTAACAGCAGTAACTGATAAGACCTTTGCTTCCATAACCATTTTTATAGCTTCTTCCGAAGAAAGTTCCCAAGTTTTAATCTCTGAGACTTGTTTTTCAGGTATTTGATTATAGACATCATAGTGTCCACACATTGATAAATCTGCATTCGACTCTCTTAATTGACGGTAGAGTGTTTCGTACATATCTTCATCAATATAATCATCACTATCAATAAAGCCAATTAAATCTGAACTAGCATGATCAATTCCAGTATTTCTAGCTGCTGATAGGCCACCATTTTCTTTATGAATCACACGAATTCGTTGGTCTCTCAAAGCCAGCTGATCACACAAATCACCACTCTGGTCTGTCGAACCATCATTAATAAGAAGCAATTCAAAATTGGTATAAGTCTGCTTTAAAATCGACTCAACACATCGTTCAAGATAATTTTCTACGTTGTATACAGGAACAATGATACTAATTTTTTCTTGCATTGTATTCTCCCTTATATTCTGTATAGCTCTTATCCATATCTGCTATAATGGCATCGTGGTGAGGCACTTGTTTTTCTGCTGGTGGTGGTGTCATATAATCACCAAAAGCTGTACTGAGATAGGCATCATAACCAACTGGAATAGGCATTTCTGTTCCTTCAAAAGGTAAGAAAATGTTGTCTTCAAAGGCTTGAATTGGGTATTTCTTCTTCATGTAACCTGGACCTGAGCATAACTCTGTGATGCCATCACTTTCAGCTGGTCCATACTTGGTCATTTCTTTCTCAGCCTTTTTCCAGATACGGTAGCGAAGCGACTTAGGAGTTAATCCTAGTAAAATGGTACTACCCCACTTCATGAGAGCTCCATGCTTTTCTGGAATGGTTTGTGCACAAAATAGAGAATAAATCAAAGCCCAGCGGACCTGTTTCTTGCGCTCTGCTGGATTTTTAGGGTAGTAGTCCAAGGGAAGAACATCCAAAGCCAAGCCGTGTGGTAAATCCAAATCTTGTTGATAAGGCTTGATACAAGTCGTCTCCTTATCTCGAATCGTGATAAAAAGGTTACGATCTACATAATCTTTAGAACTCTTTGATAGGAAGTAACGCTTATCCGCATATAGAGGCCATAACTCTGCTAGTTTTTCATAGTCCTTTCGCGGCATAAAGAAGTCCAAATCATCATCCCAAGGGATGAATCCCTTATGACGCAAAGCACCGATAGCACCTCCGCCACATAAATAACAGAGCAAGTCATGTTCTTTACAAAAGGCGACAAAATATTCAGCCATCTCTAAGCTACGGGCTTGAATTGCCTTTAAATCACTCATCTCATTCTCATCCTCTTCTATAGAATTACATCATTTTATTATACCAAAAAATGGTCAAAAAATCCATCTGATTATGTGAAAAATCAAAGCTCAAGAACACCTATTTTATTAGATGTTTCAAGCTTTGATTGTAATATTTTTATCATCTAAATCCCATTTGGGCTAGCTTATTCTGGTAAGCTTTTTGATCCACTCGAAGGGCTTGGCCTCCATAGACATCATAGTCATCTACCCAGTCTCCAAGTTCCGGTACTGTTAGTCTTTCAATACCGTTCTGACCTCCTTCGAGGACGGATAAACCGTTGGTCAACAAGAAGGTATAAGGAAGGTTTGTAGATGTCATGGCGAATACTTTACCAAGTGCTTCTGAACCTGTGAAAAGTTTTGTAGGATCTTTAATTTGCTGTAAAACAGCAGTCATGACTTGTTGCTGTCTACGAGTACGTCCATAGTCCCCTTCATCATCATCACGGAAACGTGCATAGTTGAGAAGAGTTGAACCATTCATTTGTTGCGTTCCAACTTTAATAGTCTGTGTTGGTGATTCTGTCTCTGTTGCATGCAAGTCATCACCAACTGTAGCTTCTGTAACTGGAACTCCATTTAGAGTTGAAAATTGAGCATCAATAGTCACACCATCAGGGAAAAGCGTGTCAATGGCAGTCGCAAAAGCTTGGAAATCAACAAGGGCATAGTATTTGATATCTAGGTCAAAGTTATCTTTAAGGACCTTACGCACCATTTCAGCCCCTTGTTTTCCTTCTTGTTCCCCCAATTCGTAGGCCAAATTCAACTTGTGATCAGCCTGTTTTTGTCCGTTAATAACTTGGCTATAACCATCAATATAAACTAGGTTGTCTCGCATAAAGCTTACAAGCTTAAGCTTTTTATCCTTACCACTTACATTTAAAACCATAATGGAATCTGTCCGTGTTTCTGCACTATTCTGTCCAATACGGCCGTCTGTACCCAAAATAAGAATATTAACCCCATCACGCGTATCTTGTCCATTGAAGACTTCAACCTGAGCAGCTTTGGCATCTTTGGGCCCATTTGAACTATTAGGGTTCGCCGATTGGAAGCCCTTTAAGAACATGACGATCATTCCTACTGCTACACAAAGCAATATCATCCCTAACCAAGCAAATAAGCGTTTAAAACGAAAACCTCTTTTTTTCTTTTGCTTCTTAGCTTTTGGAATCTTCGTTTCCAGTTGATCTCCACTACTACGGCGACTAGAACGACTACGATTAGCATAGGTTGGCAGGTCGATACCAGAGTCTGAAAGAAGTTGTTCATTGGCTTCTGGATTGAAAACTTCTGCTGAATCTTTTTGACCTTCTAACTTGGCTTGTAAAAAGTCAAATTCTCTCTTTTCTTTCTCATTCAAATAATGAATGTTTTTCAAAAGATAGTCATATCTCAGTTTTTCATGATGTGTCAAAGGATTCTCTCTAGTCATTCCTTCTCCTTCCCTTTATCCTGTATGGTATAGATAGGATAAGCACCTAGTACTTTATACTGGATTCCAATCGTTTCTAATTCTTTTTGAGCAAAATGGACCAGTTCTTTATCAGTATAAGCGACATCAATAATAAAAAAGTATTCGCCCAAGGCTGTTTTTAGGGGACGACTCTCAATTTTAGTCAAGTCAATCCCACGCCATGCAAAGGTAGAAAGTGCTTTGTATAATGCACCTGGAAGATTATCTGGCAAGGTCAAAGCTAGACTCATCTTTTCAGAACCTGCATTCAAGGGGATTTGTGGTAAGTTAGGCCCCAAAACCCAAAAACGAGTAAAATTGGCTTCCATTTCTTGAATATCTTGAGCAATCAGTTCTAAACCATATTCCTCTGCAGAACTTCTTGGAGCAATCGCCGCAAATGGTTGATCAGGATGTTCAGAAACATAGCGCGCAGCGTAGGCTGTACTGGCAGTGACTTCCAGTTGCGCATCTGGATAATGCTCGTCAATAAATTTCTTCCCCTGTGCCAATGC
>CAJPKC010000145.1 GCA_905370255.1 Streptococcus oralis | reverse complement strand
GATTTACAGATACCATTGGCACCAAAACGCATAGCTACATTTCCTGCAGCCATATTTGGCAAAGCTTTTGGAAGTGTTAATGGTTTAACACGTTTTGGCCCTTTTTCGTGAAGTCGAAGGACTTGGTCTTCGATTTCTCTGATTCCACCGATACCTGATGCAACGATGACACCAAAGCGGTCTTTATCAAGTGCTTCTACGTCAAGATTAGCATGGTCAACTGCTTCTTGAGCGGCATACAAGGCATACAAAGAATAGTCATCGAAACGATTGGTATCTTTTTTTACAAAATATTTGTCAAAAGGAAAATCATTAATCTCTGCTGCATTATGGACGTCAAAAGCACTGTGATCAAACTTGGTGATTTCACCAATCCCAATCTTTCCATTCTTTAAACTGTTCCAAAATTCTTCTGGCGTATTCCCAATTGGAGATGTTAATCCATAACCTGTTACTACTACACGATTTAGTTTCATTTTCATACCTCTATTTTAACTCTTATTGCATGGTAAGTCCACCATCAATTGCAATGACTTGTCCCGTTAGATAATCTTGGCTTGCAAGAAAGGCTGTGACCTCTGCCACTTGCTCAGCTTGGCCGAATTGTTTCATCGGAATTTGTGCCAACATGGCATCTTTTACCTTATCAGATAGGACTGCAGTCATATCTGATTCAATCATTCCTGGAGCAATGGCATTGACACGTACATTACGATTGGCTACCTCACGTGCTACTGATTTGGTAAATCCAATTAGACCAGCCTTAGATGCAGCGTAGTTCGCTTGACCGATATTTCCCATCAAACCAACGACACTGGACATATTGATAATGGCCCCTTCACGAGCTTTTATCATCTGCTTCAAGACTGCTTGCGTCATGTTGAAGGCTCCCGTTAGATTGACTTTCAAGACCTTCTCAAAATCTTCTTCTGTCATCTTCAGCATGAGAGTGTCTTGAGTAATCCCAGCATTATTCACTAGGACATCAACTGAACCTAGTTCTTCAATCGCTTGATCCACCATGCGTTTTGCATCTGTGAAGTCTGAGACATCACCAGAAATAGCAAGGACCTTCACCCCGTAAGGTTTAAATTCGTCTAGAAGCTCCTCGGAGATTTCACCACGACTATTCAAGACAACGTTGGCTCCCAAGCTGGCAAATTTATGAGCAATGGCAAGACCAATTCCTCGACTTGAGCCTGTAATAAAGACATTTTTCTGTTCTAGTTTCATTTTTCTCCTTTCAGAACTTCTACCATTTTGGTCTAATTTTCTAAGAGTGCTTGTAAACTTGCTTGATCTTCCACATTTGCAAGTTGAGCAGTTTTATCAATCTTTTTGACGAATCCTGACAAGACTTTTCCAGGGCCAATCTCGATAAAACGAGTGACTCCCGCTTCTTGCATGACTGCAATGCTTTCATAAAAACGAACAGGTTCCTTAACTTGACGAGTCAAGAGTTCTGCAATTCGTTCTTTTTCCATGACCTTTGCTTCTGTATTACCAACAAGAGGACAAGCAAAATCAGAAAATTCAACTGCTGTCAGGGCTTGTGCTAATTTTTGACTTGCAGGCTCCAATAAAGCTGTATGGAAAGGTCCAGAAACATTTAGAGGAATCAAGCGTTTTGCTCCCGCTTCCTGCAAAAGTTCAACTGCACAATCTACTGCAGCTACCTCACCACCGATAACAATCTGGCTTGGAGTATTGTAGTTAGCTGGAGTCACAACACCAAGTTGAGAAGCTTCTTGACAAGCTTGTTCAATAACTTCAACTGGAGTATTGAGTACGGCTACCATTTTACCAGACCCAGCAGGTGCCGCTTCTTCCATATAAGATCCACGCTTAGCAACTAGAGCCACCGCATCCTCAAAATCCAAAGCACCACTAGCTACGAGGGCAGAATATTCACCAAGAGACAGGCCTGCCACTATATCTGGTTGGTAACCTTTCTCCTTTAGTAGTCGGTAAATGGCAACGGATGTAGCCAAAATAGCTGGTTGTGTGTAACGAGTCTGATTTAGCTTCGTTTCATCGTTATCAATCAAGTCACGAAGATCATAACCTAAGACTTGGCTAGCTTGGTCGATTGTTTCCTTGACGATAGCATATTGGTCGTATAGTTCACGTCCCATTCCAAGGTACTGGGCTCCTTGACCTGCAAATAGAAAGGCTGTTTTAGTCATTTCTTGTAACTCCTGCCCAACGAGCGGCTTCTTTTTGAATTTTCTCAGCTGCACCATAGTAGATATCTTTTAAGATTTCTTCAACAGTTTCTTCTTTCGATACCAAACCTGCAATCTGACCGGCCATTACTGAACCACCATCCACGTCACCATGGACAACAGCCTTAGCTAAGGCTCCAGCGCCCATTTGTTCAAAGATTTCCAAATCTGGATTTTCTTGTTTAAAGGCATCTTTTTCAGCTTGCTCGAAATCACGAGTCAATTGATTTTTGATGGCACGAACTGCGTGACCAAAATGTTGTGCTGAAATAGTTGTATCAATATCACGAGCTTTTAAAATCTTAGCTTTGTAGTTTGGATGAGCATTTGATTCTTTAGCAACTACGAAACGAGTTCCTACTTGTACAGCTTCTGCACCAAGCATAAATCCAGCTGCTGCTCCCTCACCGTCTGCAATACCACCAGCAGCAATAACAGGGATTGAAACCGCTGCTGCAACTTGACGAACCAAGGTCATGGTTGTTAATTTACCAATGTGTCCACCGGCTTCCATACCTTCACATATGACAGCATCTGCACCGATTTTTTCCATACGTTTAGCCAAAGCTACGCTAGGAACTACAGGAATAACGGTGATTCCTGCTTCATGAAATCGCTCCATATATTTACTTGGGTTCCCTGCACCAGTTGTGACTACCTTAACCCCTTCTTCAATAACGAGGTCAACAATATCATCAACAAATGGAGACAAGAGCATGATATTGACACCAAAAGGCTTGTCTGTTAAAGATTTAATCTTATCGATGTTGGCTTTAACCACTTCTTTAGGTGCGTTTCCTCCACCAATGATACCGAGACCACCAGCTTTTGAAACAGCTCCAGCCAAATCGCCATCTGCCACCCAGGCCATTCCACCTTGGAAGATAGGATATTTAATATTTAATAGTTCAGTGATACGTGTTTTCATATTGCCTCCATAAGTCTTGCTTACGTAATAGTTCGACTTTATTATAATTTGACGGTCAAACTATTACCTAAACAAGAGGGAGTGGGTCTCCCCTACTCCTTCTTTATTTATTCTAATTATTTAGTTTGCTCTTCAACGTAAGCAACCAAGTCGCCAACTGTTTTCAAGTTGTCTTCAGCTTCGATTTGGATATCAAAAGCGTCTTCGATTTCTGAGATTACTTGGAACAAGTCCAATGAATCTGCATCCAAATCATCAAAAGTAGATTCAAGTGTTACTTCTGATGCGTCTTTTCCAAGTTCTTCAACGATAATTTCTTGTACTTTTTCAAATACTGCCATGATAGACTCCTTTAAAATAAATAGTTTTTTATAACAATGTGATCACCACATGATTACCTAAATTGTAACAATAAGTGTGCCCCATGTCAAACCTCCACCGAAACCTGACAAGAGAATTTTTTGGCTACCATCCAAATGGATGAGCCCTTCTTCTACACACTCAGAAAGTAAAATCGGGATACTTGCCGCACTGGTATTTCCATACTTCATCATATTAGCAGGAAGCTTGTCACGATCGACACCGATTTTTCTAGCCATCTTATCTAAAATTCGAATATTAGCTTGATGAAGCAAGAGATAATCGAGTTCATCTGCTGATATTGGACTTTTTTCGATGGTCTGTTTAATAGATTTAGCCACGTCTCGAATTGCAAAGTCAAAAACTGCTCTCCCATCCATTTTCAAGAAAACATCTGGTTCTTCTTGAATCGAAAATGGTGAAATCAATCCTGTCTGTCCATAAGTGAGACACTCACCACGAGAACCATCGCTATTGAGACTTTCAGCTAAGAAATGTTTTTGGTCACTTGCCTCAAGTAGCACACCACCAGCTCCATCTCCGAACAAGACAGCTGTTGAGCGGTCAGACCAATCCAAAGATTTTGACATGGTCTCACTACCGATAACCAGACCCTTGCGATATGTTCCTGAAGAAATGAATTTTTCTGCAGTCGATAGGGCAAAAACAAATCCACTACAAGCAGCTGTTAAATCATAGGCAAAAGCCTTATGAGCGCCAATCTTTGCCTGAACACGAGCTGCGGTTGAAGGCATCATCGAGTCAGGTGTCATAGTAGCCAGAATAATAAAATCTAACTCTTCAGCAGAAATCCCTGCCTTGTCCAGAAGTTGTCTTGCAACCTCTGTAGCCAAATCTCCTGTTGATTCTGTTTTAGAAATATGACGTTCTTTAATCCCTGTCCGACTTGAGATCCATTCATCACTCGTATCCATGACCTGAGCCAAGTCTTCGTTAGTGATAATCTGCTCTGGAGCATAATGAGCGACCTGGCTTATTTTTGCAAAAGCCATTACTTCAAATCCTCCAAAAAGTGATAAAGATTAGTCAACCCTTTACCCATAACTTCCATCTCTTCAGGACTCATGCCTTCGATAATTCTTTCGACCATGGCCTTATGGAAACGTTTATGAACACGGTGAACGAGACGACCTTTCTTTGTCAAATGCAGATGTACTACACGACGATCTTGATCTGAACGGATA
>CAJPKC010000144.1 GCA_905370255.1 Streptococcus oralis | reverse complement strand
ACAATGAACTCAATCGTGAGAAAGAAACAGAACTCAATAAGGCGCGTGAGCAAGCTGCTGAAATCGTTGAATTGGCTCTGGCTGAAAGTGATGATATTCTTAAAAATCTTCACAGTAAATCTCAACTAAAACCACATGAAATTATCGAAGCCAAGGCCAAACTCAAGAAGTTAGCACCTGAAAAAGTTGATCTTTCTAAAAATAAGGTCCTTCAAAAGGCCAAGAAGAAACGAGCTCCAAAAATTGGGGATGATATCATCGTTTTAAGCTATGGTCAACGAGGTACCTTGACCAATCAACTCAAGGATGGTCGTTGGGAAGCTCAAGTCGGCTTGATCAAGATGACGCTTGAAGATAAGGAATTCGACTTGGTTCAGGCTCAGCAAGAAGCGCCTGTCAAAAAGAAACAAGTCAACGTGGTCAAGCGCGCTGTTGGTAAAGCACCGCAGGCTAGACTTGATCTTCGTGGCAAACGCTATGAGGAGGCTATGGAAGCCTTGGATGACTTTATCGATCAAGCCCTGCTCAACAACATGGCTCAAGTAGACATCATCCATGGTATCGGTACAGGAGTCATCCGTGAAGGAGTAACTAAATATCTCCAAAGAAACAAGCAAGTCAAGAGCTTTGGCTATGCGCCACAAAATGCAGGTGGTTCTGGAGCGACTATCGTTACCTTTAAAGGCTAACCAAGCTATAGAATGAAATGTCAAAAGAGTACCTATCAAGTGATAGGTACTCTTTTGATGAATTTATTTCAATCATTATTCTTAGTGAGTATTTTAAAAGGGGACAATCGTTTTATAGCCAAAAAAATTTATGAAGGCTTGTCTAGCTGAGCTTTATTTATGCTATACTGATAGTAACGTCATTTTCGGAGGTTGGTATGAAAAAACTCCCCTTAGCCTTTTCAGGTTGCTTATTGGGATTGGCTGGAGCAGGAAATCTCATCTTGGATATTTTTCCGCTTTTATCACACATCTTTAGTTTGTCAGGCTTGATTTTATGGTTTTATTTTTTGGTGAGCCACCTCAATAACTGGCATGAAAGTAAGCAAGAATTAAAGAAAGCCCCTGTTTTGTCAGGAATGGCAACCTTTCCCATGGCAGGGATGATTTTATCAACGTATTTATTACGAATCTTACCCCCGAACATGAGCATTGTTGCACAGATTCTCTGGTGGTTTGCTTTTCTTCTAGATGTTTACCTCATCTTATACTTTACAAAGAACTATGCCTTGGTTAAACAAAGGGCCAGTGCTACACCAACTTGGACGGTTCTTTATGTAGGAATAGCAGTAGCAAGCTTGACCTACCCCGTGGTGGGCATTGTTGGGATTGCCTATGGAGCTTGGATTTTTGGTTTTATCTTAACCCTTATCCTTTACCCTCTAATTTATCAAGATTTGAGGAAAAATCCATTACCGCTCGCTTTGCTGGGGCAAGAAGGAATCTATTGTGCTCCATTTTCTCTCCTTTTGGCAGCATTAGTGAGAGTAGGAGGACACAGTCTTCCTAGTTGGATTTTACTAGTTATGATCCTTGCATCACAGACCTTCTTTTTCTTTGTCCTTAGTCGCTTGCCAAGGATTTTAAAACAAGGTTTCCAACCAGCCTTTTCAGCCCTAACCTTTCCAACCATCATCACAGCAACTTCATTGAAAATGTCCCAAGGCATTCTGCAGTTTCCGGTCCTCAACCTCCTCGTTTGGTTAGAGATTATCATTTGTTTAACAATCCTCATCTACGTATTAGTAGAGTATATACGATATTTAAGGAACTAAAAGAACCCCTAGCACGGAGAAGTGAGATGAAGAAAGGTGCAGACCTATAACGGTGTAAGGGATAGCTAGAATAAATAAATACTAATAAAGAGAGTGTGTAAAATGAACCATAAGATTGCAATTTTATCAGACATTCATGGCAACACGACAGCCTTAGCTGGAGTGCTTGAGGACGCTAAAAATTTGGGAGCGACTGAATATTGGCTTCTGGGAGATATTTTTCTTCCTGGGCCGGGAGCAAATGACTTGGTGGCTCTTTTGAAAGACCTTCCCATTACAGCATCTGTTCGAGGCAACTGGGATGATTGTGTGTTAGAGGCTTTAGATGGGCAATATGGTTTAGAGGATCCCCAAGAAATCCAGCTTATGCGATTGACCCAGTATCTGATGGAGCGTCTAAACCCAGAGCATATTGATTGGTTGAGAAATCTACCTATGGTAGCCAAGAAAGAAGTAGAAGGCTTGCGCTTTTCTCTTTCACATAATTTACCTGAGAAAAATTATGGTGGTGATTTGCTGGTTGAAAATGATACCGAAAAATTTGACCAGCTACTTGATGAAACTACTGATGTAGCCGTCTATGGTCATGTTCACAAGCAGTTGCTTCGTTATGGTAGCCAAGGTCAACAAATCATCAATCCAGGTTCGATTGGTATGCCTTATTTTGACTGGGTAGGGCTGAAAAATCACCGTGCCCAGTATGCCTTACTTGAGGTTGAAAATGGTGAATTAGTCAATATCCAATTTCGTAAGGTTGTTTATGACTATGAAGCAGAGCTAGAATCAGCCAAGACCAAGGGTCTTCCCTTTATCGAAATGTATGAAGAGTTGCGACGAGAGGACAACTATCAAGGCCATAATAGAGATTTGTTAGCTAGTTTAATTGAAAAGCATGGCTATGTAGAGGATGTGAAGAACTATTTTGATTTTTTGTAAGAGTTGCTTTAATTAACAGATACTAAATAAACGATTGGACTAGCCAATCGTTTTTAATATATCTTATTGTAATTGAGATTGATCTGGTAGGTAAGAACCACCGAGATAGGTTTTGCTGAGTTTTTCAAGGGTTCCGTCTTGGTAGAGTTCTTTGAGGACCTTGTCAAATTGTTCTTTAATTTCTTTTCCATCGCTTGAGAAGATAATGTAGTTATTTGGATTATCATTGCTTTCCAAGTCGACTACGTTCAAGTCTAAACCTCGGTCTTGGATAATCTTTTGAACATTTTCGATAAATTTAATATAGATTTTAAAAATAGTGAACTCAATGAGCTTTTTAGCTTCAATAATTCGGTAAATGTTTGACAATAAAATTATTTTATTTTAAAATATAGGTATCATAAAACTATTTAAAGGAGATAGTCATGAAAAAACTTCTTACTGCGGGCCTTGTGCTCTTATCAGTTGCAACTTTAGCAGCTTGTGGAAATAAATCTTCTGATTCTGCAAGTAAAGTTTCAAGCACGACTGAACAAACATCAGCTTCATCAAAAACAGATAACTCAAAGACAAACACATCTGAAGTTACTCTTCTAACAGATGAAGAAATTGACAACGCTAAAACAATTGGAGATATGAAAACTCTTTTTGGTAAGTTGATTGACGGCTATAAGAAATATGTTGAAGAAATCGGTGACAAAGTTCCTGAGGCTCAAAAAGATGCTTATAAACAACAAGTGGAACCTGCTCTTAACTCACTAGAAACTTCAAGAAAGGCATTTAATGATGGCTTGTCAAGCGCAGGTTCTGACGATACAGAAATGCCTGCAGAAGCACGTACTGTTTTCCTTCAACAATTGAAGACTGCACGTGATGCTATGAAACAAGCGATTGAATCTGCAAGTAAAATTGTATCAGCGCAATAATATGAGTAAAGTAGGCGACTAATCGTCTACTTTTTCTTGTGCAGAAAGTTTTTATTATGGCTTACAACTAAATCGAAAAGCTTGTAATTCCTGGTTAAGAGATGGGATAAAGATCTCTACATATGAAAAATCTCTGCAAGCTCTTTCAGAATGTGGTAAAATGGAAGCAATAGAAATAGAAAAGGAACTTGCTTATGAAATTTCTTGAGTTAAATAAAAAACGTCATGCGACTAAGCATTTTATTGATAAACCTGTAGATCCGAAGGATGTTCGTACAGCTATTGAAATCGCAACCTTGGCACCAAGTGCCCACAACAGTCAGCCTTGGAAGTTCGTCGTGGTTCGTGAGAAAAATGCTGAACTAGCAAAATTGGCTTACGGTGCAAACTATGAGCAAGTAGCATCTGCACCTGTAACGATTGCCTTGTTTACAGATACAGACTTAGCTAAACGTGCTCGCAAGATTGCCCGTACTGGTGGTGCCAACAATTTCTCAGAAGAGCAACTTCAGTACTTCTTGAAAAATCTTCCAGCTGAGTTTGAGCGTTACAGCGATCAACAAGTTAGTGACTACTTGGCTCTTAATGCAGGATTAGTTGCGATGAACTTGGTCCTTGCATTGACTGACCAGGGAATTGGTTCAAATATTATACTAGGTTTTGATAAATCAAAAGCTAATGAAGTCTTGGAAATTGAAGAACGCTTCCGTCCAGAGCTTTTGATTACAGTAGGATACACAGACGAGAAGTTGGAACCAAGCTACCGCTTGCCAGTAGATGAAATTATCGAAAAAAGATAGGAAGAAAAAATGACAGTTATTGATTTTACAGCAGAAGTAGAAAAACGTAAAGAAGACCTCTTGGCTGACTTGTTTAGCCTTTTGGAAATCAACTCAGAACGTGATGACAGTAAGGCAGATGCGCAGCATCCTTTTGGACCTGGTCCAGTAAAAGCCTTGGAGAAATTCCTTGAAATCGCAGACCGTGACGGATACCCAACAAAAAATGTCGACAACTATGCCGGACATTTCGAGTTTGGTCAAGGAGAAGAAGTTCTCGGAATCTTTGCCCACATG
>CAJPKC010000143.1 GCA_905370255.1 Streptococcus oralis | reverse complement strand
AGCCCAGATAATAGTCCAAGAAAGAACAGAACCGAAGGCTGAACGGAAAGTACTCAAGCTCCAGATGTTTGTGAAATTAGTCAATCCAACACAATCCAACAATTTATTTGGTGGTAAATGTTGGAAATCGTAGTTAGTAAAGGCAATCATCAAGGTTACAATAACTGGGAAGATGATAGCAAATGTCATGGCAACATAAGATGGGATGATGAGTAAGTATGGGAACCCATTTTCATAGATTCCTTTAATCATATCCTTCAATGTCAATGGGACAGGAATGCCATTATTAATACGTTTTGCAATAGTGTGAGCGTCTTTAATATTGAGAATATAAAAGGCTAGGTAAACAATTACAAAAATAGAGTGGAATGCACCACGAATCAACATGAAGAGAGAGTTGTCACGGCCAGGTTTTTCACCAAGCGTGATTAAGTTGCTCAATTCAGGTGCTGCAAGTACTATAAAATAGAGGACAAAAGCCACTGTTACAGCAAGGAAGATAAAACCTTTAGCTTTTTGTTTGTTGTAGATTTGTCCCAACCCAGGAATCAATGAAAGCAAGGCTGCTTTTTTTGGTTGTTGTTCCATGAGTGCTCCTTTCATAAGATACGAGCTCTGGGCTCGATGATAATCAGCAAGGCTGCCGAAACATTGTCAAAATATCTAAAAATTAAGGGGGATCTTTAAATAATCCCCCTTGAAGCAATCAATTAGTTACCAAATTTTTGTTGGATTGTTTCTTTGATCAATGTTACAGCATCATTAGCAGCTGTTTTAGCATCTTTCTTACCGCTTACAGCGTCAAAGAGCATTGTTTTAGCTGGGTCCCAAACTGTTGACATTTGAGAGATGTTTGGCATTGGTTGAGCGTTTTGGAACTGTTTGATAACAGCTGTAGTCAACTCATCGTTTTTACCTTCAGCGTAAGCACGAGCTTCAGTGTTAGCTGGGATTTCGTTAGTAGCATCGTAGAATGCTTTTTGTTGGTCAGTTGAAACAAGGAAGTCTACAAATTTTTGAGCGCCTTCAAGGTTCTTAGTGCTTGATGGGATAATCCAAGCTTTACCACCACCAAAGGCTGCATAGTTTTTGCCGTTTGGAAGAGTTGGGATAGTTGCAACACCGTAGTTTACTTTAGCGTCTTTGAATGCTTGAGCTTTCCAAGGACCGTCGATGATAGCAGCTGTTTTACCTTCTTGGAATTGAGTTTGGATCAAGTTTCCAGCACCTTCAGTATCTTGCATACCTTTAGGCCATTTGTCGTACCAAGTCTTAGCGTATTCGATACCTGCGATAGCACCATCGTTAGCAAGACCGATATCTTTAGGATTTTTACCGTTGTCACCAAATACGTAAGCACCGTTACCAGCAAGAAGTCCGTATGCGTAGTAGAAGTTAGTCCAGTCAGCTAGGAAAGCAGTAGTTTTTCCTTCTTCACCAGCAAAAGCGTATTTGCTATCTTTAGCAAGGTTTTCTAAGTCAGCAAATGTTTTTGGAGCTTCTTTAATCAAGTCTTTGTTGTAGTACATAACAAGTGACTCGATAACAGCTGGAGCACCGTAAACTTTTCCACCAACAGTTACAAGAGATTTAGTAGTGTCATCTGTTTTAGCACCGTCGCTCAAAGTTACTTCTGAAAGTTGTCCGTCAGTACCAAGGCTACCTACACGGTCGTATGGAGCCATCATAACGTCAGCAGCTTTACCTGATTGGTTATCAAGTGAAAGGTTGTCGAGTCCACCTAATTGGTCACCAGTTTTAATAGTAACTTTTACACCAGCTTCTTTTTCGTAAGCTTTTGCAGCTGATTCTGCGAATGCTTTATATTGATCTTCAACGTAGAAAGTGATTTCTTGACTTCCTGATGCAGAAGAATCAGCAGCTTTATCAGCAGTTTTGCTTCCGCAAGCTACCAAAAGCAAGCTAGCAAGAGTAGCAGTACCAAGTACGGCAGCGCTCTTCATGAATTTAGATGACATAGTGTATTCCTCCTAAAGAATAACAAATTTTAATTTCGAGGAAACGCAAACGTTTTCCCTTATGACCATAGTATAGCACAAACAGAAAACGGTTGCAAGCGTTTTTTATAAAAATTTTTTAAAAAGCTTAAAGTTAAGAAAAACAGAAAACGGTCCCTATAATAGGAAGAAAAGATAAATAATCAAGGAAAAATGTTCGGAAATGGAATGAATGGAAACGATTGCACATTTTTTTTAAAAAAATTATCAAGGGCAGAGAAGATGATATAGTAAATTTTGTTTTTAATAATATGAATAAATCCAAAAAAAGTTTTTTAAAAACGCTTGCATTTCTTTTGGAAATGGGTTATACTTTAATTAGCGCAAACGTTTGCGCAAAAATTGAAGTAATTAACAATATAAACACTTGAGGTGCTAATATGAAAAAACGTCAAAGTGGTGTGTTGATGCACATCTCATCACTTCCAGGAGCATACGGAATCGGATCATTTGGTCAAAGCGCCTATGATTTCGTTGACTTCTTGGTTCGCACTAAGCAACGCTACTGGCAAATCCTTCCTTTGGGAACAACTAGCTATGGGGATTCTCCTTACCAATCATTCTCAGCCTTTGCTGGCAACACACATTTTATCGACCTTGATATTTTGGTAGAGCAAGGTTTGTTGGAAGCAAGTGATCTTGAAGGTGTGGACTTTGGTAGCAACCCAACTGAAGTTGACTACGCTAAAATCTACTATGCACGTCGTCCACTTCTAGAGAAAGCTGTCAAACGTTTCCTTGAAGTCGGAGATGTCAAAGACTTCGAAAAATTTGCGCAAGAAAATCAATCATGGCTTGAACTATTTGCAGAGTATATGGCTATCAAAGAGCATTTTGACAATCTTGCTTGGACAGAATGGCCAGATGCAGATGCTCGTGCTCGTAAAGCTTCAACTCTTGAAAGCTACCGTGAGAAATTAGCTGACAAGCTTGTTTACCACCGCGTAACCCAATACCTTTTCTTCCAACAATGGTTGAAATTGAAAGCATATGCTAATGACAACCACATCGAAATTGTCGGAGATATGCCTATCTATGTAGCGGAAGATTCAAGCGATATGTGGGCAAATCCACATCTCTTCAAGACAGATGTCAACGGTAAGGCGACTTGCATCGCAGGATGCCCACCAGATGAATTTTCTGCAACTGGTCAGCTTTGGGGTAACCCAATCTATGACTGGGAAGCAATGGACAAAGACGGCTACAAATGGTGGATTGAACGCTTGCGTGAAAGCTTCAAAATCTACGATATCGTTCGTATCGACCACTTCCGTGGTTTCGAATCTTACTGGGAAATCCCTGCTGGTTCCGATACAGCAGCACCTGGTGAGTGGGTGAAAGGTCCGGGCTACAAGCTTTTTGCAGCCGTTAAGAAAGAACTTGGTGAGCTAAACATCATCGCTGAAGACCTTGGATTCATGACTGATGAAGTTATCGAGTTGCGCGAACGTACTGGCTTCCCAGGAATGAAGATTCTTCAATTTGCTTTCAATCCAGAAGACGAAAGTATCGATAGCCCACATTTGGCACCTGCTAACTCAGTTATGTACACAGGAACTCACGATAACAACACGGTCCTTGGTTGGTACCGTAACGAGATTGATGATGCGACTCGTGAGTACATGGCTCGCTACACTAACCGTAAAGAATACGAAACAGTTCCACACGCTATGCTTCGTACAGTCTTTTCATCAGTTAGCTTCATGGCAATTGCAACTATGCAAGATTTGCTAGAATTGGATGAGACAGCTCGTATGAACTTCCCATCTACCCTTGGTGGAAACTGGTCTTGGCGTATGACTGAAGAGCAATTGACACCAGCTGTCGAGGAAGGTTTGCTTGACTTGACAACAATCTATCGACGAATTAATGAAAATTTGGTAGAATTAAAGAAATAAAACAATATCAGGAGACACCTTAAACATGTTATCACTACAAGAATTTGTACAAAATCGTTACAATAAAACCATTGCAGAATGTAGCAATGAAGAGCTTTACCTTGCTCTTCTTAACTACAGCAAGCTTGCAAGCAGCCAAAAACCAGTTAACACTGGTAAGAAAAAAGTTTACTATATCTCAGCTGAGTTCTTGATTGGTAAACTCTTGTCAAACAACTTGATCAACCTTGGTCTTTACGACGATGTCAAAAAAGAACTTGCAGCTGCAGGTAAAGACTTGATCGAAGTTGAAGAAGTTGAATTGGAACCATCTCTTGGTAATGGTGGTTTGGGACGTTTGGCTGCCTGCTTTATCGACTCAATTGCGACTCTTGGTTTGAACGGTGACGGTGTTGGTCTTAACTACCACTTTGGTCTTTTCCAACAAGTTCTTAAAAACAACCAACAAGAAACAATTCCAAATGCATGGTTGACAGAGCAAAACTGGTTGGTTCGTTCAAGCCGTAGCTACCAAGTACCATTTGCAGACTTTACTTTGACATCAACTCTTTACGATATTGATGTTACTGGTTATGAAACAGCAACTAAAAATCGCTTACGTTTGTTTGACTTGGATTCAGTTGATTCTTCTATTATTAAAGATGGTATCAACTTTGACAAGACAGATATCGCTCGCAACTTGACTCTCTTCCTTTACCCAGATGATAGTGACCGTCAAGGTGAATTGCTCCGTATCTTCCAACAATACTTCATGGTTTCAAACGGTGCGCAATTGATTATCGACGAAGCAATCGAAAAAGGAAGCAACTTGCATG
>CAJPKC010000142.1 GCA_905370255.1 Streptococcus oralis | reverse complement strand
GACGAAGATTGTAAGATTCAAGTTCCTTATTGATTGCTAGATAGTCCTCGTAAGGATCACGTCCTTCGCTAGCTGACATATCAATGATATGTAGGATAACACGAGTACGCTCGATATGGCGCAAGAACTGAGTTCCTAGTCCAACCCCTTGGCTAGCCCCTTCAATCAATCCAGGAAGGTCTGCAACGGCAAAGGATTCACCGGACTGGGTACGAACCATACCAAGATTTGGAACAATTGTCGTAAAGTGGTAGGCACCAATTTTTGGCTTAGCAGAGGTAATCACGCTAAGGAGTGTTGATTTACCGACAGATGGGAAGCCAACTAGGCCAACATCCGCAAGAATTTTAAGTTCTAACTGTAATTCACGTTCCTGACCTGGTTCTCCATTTTCTGAGATTTCTGGTGCAGGATTTTTTGGTGTTGCAAAACGGATATTTCCACGTCCACCACGTCCACCATGAGCTACAATAAACTCTTGACCATTCTCAATCAAATCGGTGATGACTTTTCCAGTCTCGGCATCACGCACAGTTGTCCCTTGAGGTACACGGACAATTAAGTCTTCTGCCCCTCTACCGTGCATCCCTTTGGTCATTCCCTTCTCGCCAGATTGGGCTTTGAAATGACGATTGTAACGGAAGTCCATAAGGGTACGTAAACCTTCGTCTACAACGAAAACAACGTTACCACCACGTCCTCCATCACCGCCCCATGGTCCACCATTAGGGACGTATTTTTCACGACGAAAAGCAACCATGCCATCGCCACCATTACCAGCCTTTACTTTAATCTTGGCTGTATCTAAAAACATACTCATATTCTCTTCTCACTTCAAAAAGGGCTGGGAAATCCCAGTCACCCAACTTATTGCCAAACAATAAAATGATTAACTTTTTAGAATCTGCTAAATACACCAATGGCAGTAGCAAAGATACCTGCCAATGTTACAAATAACATTACTAATACGACAAACATTGTAAGTTTTTCAAAGAATGTTTTTTTACGTTTACCATTATCACCGAATGCCATGTTTTCTCCTTTACTATAATACTCTGTTCTTAATATTCATCTGATACAGGAGCGATTGCCCACAAGATTAAATAAGCAATAAGTCCAGCACCATAACAGAAAGCTAAAACTCCCCAAATAACACGTACGATTGTAGGGTCGATATCAAAATAATGTGCTAAACCAGCGCATACACCACCGATTTTTTGATCTCTACCACTTCTCATAAATTTCTTTTTCATTTTTTTATTTCCTTTCTTTGATTTGATTAATCATTTAAATATTTTCTTAAATTTCTTAATTGTTTTCTAGATGCCTTAAGCATACGCTTCGAACCTTTAACTGGCATAGTAACAGCCTGTTGCGGGATATAGAAGACTGTCTTTAAAATACGTTTTGTAACAGGTTCGTCAGCCCCTGTTTCTTTGGCAAAATTATTTGAAATAATGACGTCTAGATAAAATTCATGGACTCTTCTACCAAAATTTTCAGCAGAAATTTCATATAATTTTTCAGCCAAGTGTTTTTCATCCATTAACGGTGTAGCAAGTAAGGCTTCAAGAATCGCTCCTGCCAAGTCCCTATCCTCATAATAAAGGGTTCCGAACATTTTATCATTAATGAGATTATCCAAATAAGGATTACCATGGGCAATAACAGGTGTCTTACTAGCTAAACTTTCCAGATAAGTCAGTCCCTGAGTTTCACTTGTAGAAGCCGATATGAAGAAATCAGCTGCCTTATAATAGAGTGCCGTCTCATTTGGCGGAATCATACCTGTAAAGATAACAGAATCTTGAATTTTTAAATCTTCTGCTTGCTCCTTAAGGTTGTCTAAATAAGGTCCATCTCCAGCTACAACCAGTTTAACATTTGGTTCTTCTTTTAGGACATCTGGTAAAGCTTTAAGAACTGCTTGAATATTCTTCTCGTAAGAAACTCGAGAAAGACTTAGAAGCATCTTTTCGTCTTGTTGGATCCCTAGTTTATCCCGTAAGTCACTAATGTGTTCAGGACCAATCTCAGGGCGTTCAAATTTGGCAAGTTCAATTCCAGTAGGAATAACACGCTTTTCAACTTTTACCTTATAGTCAGATAAAAGATCGCGTACAATTTCACTCGGACAAATGACTCCATCAACGTCATGAAGAAATCCTCTCACAAGATATTTAACCATACTTGGACGAATCAACATCCCCTTAGCAATATAGTGGACATAATCCTCGTACTGGGTATGATATGTATGAATGACTGGGATTTTCAGTTCTCGAGCAATCCAAATTCCCAATAAACCAAGAGAAAACTCAGTCTGGGTATGAATAATATCGAGTTTGTATTGTTTAGCAATCTCAAGAGCTTTCGTAAATCCACGGTAAGCGAAACGACGGTCTTTAAAGGCAAAGAAAGGAACACTAGGGATACGAATAATCTGCCAGTCTTCATAACGATTGACATCCTTATCGGTTGTCGTGAAGATAAAGACTGCATGCCCTTGCTTTTCAAGCTCTGTTTTTAAGGTTCGAATACTGGTTGCAACACCCGAAACCTGTGGGAAATAAGTATCTGTAAATAATCCAATTCGCATATACTACCTCATTTTTTTCCTAAAGCTGCTTGCTCCCGATAGAATTTAAGCCAGATTTCAAGGAGATGCTCCTCTGAGTATTCTCTTGAAATAGCCTTGGCCTTTTCTTTTAACTCTTTCAATGCTTCTGGATGTTCTCTATATTCCATAATAGCTTGTTTCATCTCTTCCACATCGGTGGTTGGTCTGTAATTTCCTTCTAGAATCACCTTATAAAGATCTAAGTCCCGAAGCATAATGGGAGCTTCACAACTCGCAGCTTCTAGAATAGTCATCGGAAAGAGCTCATTATAGCTAGGAAGTAAGAACAAATCTGCCAAAGCATACAGTTCTCTCATCCGTTCTGGCTCAACAATTCCAGGGAAAATCAGATTCTCTGGAGGATTATCCATGATTTTTTTATAGCGTTCATAACCATCTGTAATCCCACCAAATGAGAAGCCTCCAGCCCAAATAAAGGTGATGTCCGGTAGTTCCTCAGCAAGAGTGATGAAATCATCGATTCCCTTACGCTTCTGAACCTGCCCAGCTCCTACTACTACAAAATTATTTTCACTCAACCCCATATCTTGTCGAAGTTGACTTACTTTTTCTGCTGAAAGTGGGTGCCATTTTTCTTTGTTAACAAAGTTAGGGATATAGGTCACCTTTTCACGAGGAATACCAGCTGCAACCAAATCTTCGATAAAAGTAGGATTAACCACAACCAAGTGTTCCATACGGTCATAAAAAGAAAACACATAGCGCTTAACAATCCCTTTTAGAAAGAATGGAATCTTCAAACTACCTTCTAAGGTGTCAGGCAAGAAGTGGACATAACCAATCCTACGACCTGAACGCTTCTTTTGAAAAGTTGACAGATAATAAGGAAGGTCGATTGTATGAAAATGAGTAACATCAGCTTCTACAGGAAGATTCTCCGTTACAATTAGTTGGTCTTTCGCATCACGTTTCAAAAGTTGCACAAGTTCACGGTAAGCTCCAGAAACACCTTGTCCTGCTACCTTTTCACTCGAACTTAGCATGTTGATGCGTAATTTCTCTTTTTCCATACTATCCATTATATCATTTTATTGAAAGAAAATCAGCAAATTAAAAAAGAGATAGCATAAAAGCTAGGGAATTTCCTAACACTTATACTATTTCTTTTTTTATATCATTCTATTTAATACCTAAAGCGATACGTGCATAGCGACTCATTTTTTCAACCGTCCAAGCTGGATACCAAACTAATTTTACTTCAACGTTAGTAACCTCTGGCACATCTGTCATAGCATCATAGATTTGATCAGTCAAGAGGTCGGCCAAAGGACAACCCATAGTCGTCAAGGTCATATCAATCTCAGTATCACCGGTATCACCATCAAATCGAATCTCATAAATTAAACCTAAGTTGACGATATCAATTCCTAATTCTGGGTCGATAACCTCTTCTAGAGCCGTCAAAATGCGAGTTTTGATGTTTTCAATTTGCTCTTCTGTGTAAGCCATATTCAGTCTCCTCTATCTTAATCCTCGATAAAGTCACGAAGCGGTTTGCTTCGACTTGGTTGGCGAAGTTTTCTCAAAGCTTTTGCTTCAATCTGACGAATACGCTCACGTGTAACATTGAAGACTTTACCCACATCTTCTAGCGTACGCATTTTCCCATCATCGAGACCAAAACGAAGACGAAGAACATTTTCTTCACGATCTGTAAGAGTATCCAAAACTTCATCCAACTGTTCGCGCAAAACGATACGAGTTGTGTAGTCAACTGGATTTTCAATCACTTCATCTTCGATAAAGTCACCAAGATGACTATCGTCCTCTTCACCAATTGGTGTCTCAAGAGAAACTGGTTCTTGCGCAATCTTTAAAATTTCACGAACCTTGTCAGGAGTCATATCCATACGTTCAGCAATTTGTTCAGGAGTAGGATCTTGTCCCAACTCTTGAAGAAGGTTACGTTGCTCACGAACAAGTTTGTTGATGGTTTCTACCATGTGAACTGGAATACGAATGGTACGAGCTTGGTCAGCAATGGCACGCGTAATGGCCTGACGAATCCACCAAGTTGCATAAGTTGAGAATTTGAATCCTTTAGAGTAGTCAAATTTATCAACTGCCTTCATCAATCCCATATTTCCTTCTTGGATCAAGTCAAGGAACTGCATAC
>CAJPKC010000141.1 GCA_905370255.1 Streptococcus oralis | reverse complement strand
GAGTATTTGATAGAACGGATGATAATATATCGGGGTATTTCTTCAAAAAATTTTTAGATAGTGATAACGTTATAGATGATGAGGATTCAGCTGCTCGAATAGCTATTCAAGCGATTGATACTGTTGTTAAACCATACATAAAGTCAGAAGTAAATTCAGGAGTTGTAAAAGAGAAGTTAACAAATTTCTTATCTCAGAGAAGAGATACATCATTTGAAGGGCTGGTTCAAGAGGTTAGTGATGTATTAGATTTTGATATAGTAAATAGAGAAACAGATATAGAAAGATTATCAACTGAAGCTTACGATTTAGCGAAAAGCAAAAATAATACTGTTTTAGCTAGTTTTGTAGCAAAGTTATATCGACCACCTAAAGTAACATATGTAGCTGAAGGCGATGAACAACAAATTAAAATTAGCATTCTAAAAAGTCTAGAGAGTCGCAAAGATGTTTATTGGGATGATGACGACGATTTCTATGTTTTAAAAATTAACAAAGAAGTAATTACTCTGATTGAGAGGTGATTACATTGATTAAAGAACTTATTAAATATGTTGACGCTTTCGATGATGTTGTCGGACGTATTAATATTGATTCTAAAGAAAAAAATTTTATTTATATTTTAGAGTTCAAAATTGCAGAGAAAGAGTTAGATAGTTTTAAGGAAAAGATCAATAGTTATAAAATAAATGAACTGGATATAACTTGTAATAATTACCCGTTAGAATCCTGTAAAGAAACTAAGGAAATCAATAAGGTTGCTGTAACAATGAAACAAAACCAATTTCCTTTAGAGGGCCAGTCATTGTATTTTAGAAACAGTAATGACTTTTATACATTTGAAAAAAAGTTTTTAAAAAGTACAACTTTTGAAAATTTTAAAAACAGGAATACTAAGATAAAAATCTGGATTCCAGAAGAAAATAGTGATATATATTCGCCCGTCTTTTCACTTTGTGACGAAAATTTACAGATACCTGATGTATTAATTTCAAAAACGGAGTTTAATCATAATATTCTCTGTGCTATTCCTAAAATAATTTTAGATAGAAATTTTGATGAATTAAAAGGAGAGACACTTGATGGTTTTCTAAGTATAGTGTCGGAAAGAAAAATATCTAGAGATGAATATATTATAAGTTTTGAAAAAAATGCAATTCTAGAAATGAATAGTGTTGAAATAGATAATATAGATTCATTTGTTGCTCTCAATCAATTATTTGACTTTATTTTTTATGATGACAAAACATATTATGAAAAGTTGATAATTTTTAGAAATGTTTTTTCTGAATTTATCAAGCGACAAAATACAATTAGTAATAAAGATTTTCAGTGTATTTTAAAAGATGTACAATCGAATTATAATTTATTTATCAATGATAAATTGAAAAAGTTTATCTCTGATAAACAAAAGTTAACAGAAGATTTTTCAAAACTACAAAAAGAGATTTTGATCAGTATAAAAAATATTTCTAATACAATATCTCAGCAATTTTTAGTTTTAATTGTAACAATATTAACTACTTTTGTTTTTAAAAATTTTAATACAAGGCTAGCGATGTCCCTAACTGTATGTTCTGGAATATTTTATTTAATTTGTATAATTATAGTAAACAAAGTTAGAGGATGGGATTTTGATTCTAAATCTATAATATCAGAGTGTGATGCTATTAAAAAAAATTATGATATGTTGTACAGTATAGATAAGAGTTATATTAATAATTTGAAAGATTCTGAAAGCTATAGAACTGAATTAGAACGGTTAGAAAAAATTGAAATTTTATATAAAAGGTTTATTTATGGACTTTTATGCATTTTGATAGTTATATTGATACTGATTTATAAACATAATGAATTGTATACTCAAGTTTTTTTATATAAACAAATAGTCGATTTTTTACTACCGTAAAATTTAAAAACAACAATATTCACAGAAAGAAATACATAAATTGGATGGATACTTTATAAATTGTTCAATTGAAGAAATTGATTTTACTGATGAAGAAATTGGAAAAGTGAGGATAGATTCTGGGACTAAAATGAAAAGGATTTTTTTCGATGTCAGAGCAAGAAATTTTAGATTTAATTCATATTCCAATTGAGCAACTTAATAATTTAGTTGGAAGCTCGGTTCAGTATTGTAACAATATACCTGTAAGACAGAATGAATCGAATTATTTTGTAGTGAATGATAATATTGCAGAAATTGATTTTACGGATAAAGGTGAAACAGGATATATTGAGTGCCACTCAAAAGATGATTATGAAAGACCCGTTGGAGCTAAATTTTTTATCAAACAAGGAGATGAGGAATATAAGAGAGGTAATACAGTTAACCCTTCTTTTTGGAACATCTTAAACAAAAATAATAATTATGACAGTTTTTTTCATAGAGGACATATTATAGCTTCGGCATTTGGTGGAGATAAAAAAATGCCCGATACCAGAAATAGAGGGAAATTATCCCAGTTTATTCAGACGAAGTGGAGCAACGAGAATGATTATGGGTTAAATCCGTACTGTCAATGGCATTTTGAAGAGAAGGTGACAAAAGCACAAAAAAATAGTTCAGTGTGCCTGGATTCTCGTCTCATTTATCGCAATAAGGCGGATAAGATTCCAATTGGAATTCACCTGCAAGCGGTGACTGAGGAAGATTCCCTATTCAACGTTTTTCTTCCTAATGTTGATCCGGACATAAAAATAGATTATAAGAATTGTACTTTTAAATTGAATAGGTAATTGCTTACCAGTAATTACCAGCCAAATCAACCTTTGGCTGGTTTTTATTTTCATTGCATGATATAATTTAAATTACCAAAGAGGTAATTTAAATCGAACTGAAAGGAATTTATGAAGCTTATCTATACAAATAAAACTGTTGAGAAACAGTGCACTGAGCTAAGGCGAGCGAAAAAGGATTTTTCGGATAAGGTTGCATTAAAGTTGCACCAGTTGATTAACCTTTTGGAAGTATCGGATTCTTTGGCTAGTGTGACGGCTTTTCCTAAGTATCATTTTCACCAATTAAAGGGAAAGAGAAATGGACAGTTTGCTTTAGATATAGATGGTCGAAGGAGTTCCTATCGTTTGATTGTAGGATTTCGTGAGGAAGATTTTGAGAAGGTGTTTTCTAGTCCGGTAGAAATCGAAATCTTGAAAATAGAGGAGGTTAGCAATCATTATGAGTAAAAAAGTGGTTGAGTACAAAGACCTGGTTGCTTTTCATCCAGGTCAGTATGTTGAAGACTTAATTGAGGACTATAACGTAACTCAGAAAGAATTTGCGGAGCGTTTGGGAGTCTCTGCCAAGACTGTCAGCAAGCTAGTTAATGCTGAGGAGTCTATTAGTAAGGAGACAGCTCATAAGTTAGCCAAGTTAAGTGGTGTTTCTATGCAGACTTGGCTCAACCTTCAAAACATTTATGATGTGAAAGTGGCTGAAATTGTAGAACAAAGAGAGCTTGATCAGGGTCGCGAGAAGGAAATCTGTGATATGATTGACTTTAAGTATTTTAAACAAAAAGGCTACGTTCCAGAGAAACGCTATAGTACCGGTGAAAAGATTACAGAGCTTCGGAAGATTCTGGAGGTATCGAGTTTAGAATATCTCGTGACTTTTAACCATTTAGTGAGTTATCGTAATACACGTGACTTTACCGAAAAGAGTATCGTTAATTCCAATATCATGTTAGAGTTGGCTTCAAAAAAAGCTCGTAATAAAACGACCACGAAGCTTAATCGCAGAAAGTTAGAGAAAAGTTTACCAACATTGAGAGAATTGACGAGACAAGATCCAAAGGATTTTGCTCAAGAATTGACCGATATCTTGCTAGAGTGTGGGGTTGTCTTAGTGGGACTTCCTGCTTTAGCAAATGCCAATTTAAATGGTGCAACAAAGAAATTTGGAAACGGTAGTGTCTTGTTATTATTAACAGATCGTAATAAAGCATCGGATATTTTTTGGTTTTCACTTTTCCATGAGATTGGACATATTCTGCAGAATGACTTTTCATCTGATGACGGAGGTAGTGACTCTTATCGACGTTCTGAGGAGCTAGCAGACCAGTTTGCGAAAGATTTACTAATTGACCCTCAAGACTATCAAAGATTTATAGATGAAGCTTGCTTTGATAAACAAGCGATTAAGAAATTTGCTGATGAGATTGGTATTCATCCAAGCATTGTTTTAGGTCGCTTGCAGAATGATGAGTATTTGGGTTATGATCAATTTAGAGACTTGAAAGTGAACTATTATTTGGTTTCTTAATGGCTTTTATAGTTACTATCTAAAAACTTTTTCCGAATAATAGAAGTAGAGGGGCCAACCCTCTATTTTTAATTGAGGAGAAGCAGATGGAAAAAAGACACAAGCATGTCTCACCGACCTTGGATATTATGGCTAAGAAGATTTTCAGCCTGCCTGAGGTGACGGTGGCATTTATTCGAGATATTTTGGATTTGGATGTTGTGGATGCTCAGATTTTGGAGGGGACACAGCTTCATAAAAAGGACTTTGATGAGGATGAGCTCTTTTCAACCTCGGTGGATGTTCGAGCCAAGTTGAATGATGGAACCGAGGTTATCATTGAGATTCAGGTGCGTAAGCAGCATTATTTTCTCAATCGTTTTCATTATTATTTGGCTAACCAGCTGGTAGAAAATGTGCAACAATTACGCCAACAAGGGCAGACGCATAAGATGTATGAGCAGATGGAGCCGGTCTATGGTATTGCTATCTTGGAGAAGACCTTGTTGCCAGATGAGGAGTCCCCGATTAATACTTATTGGATGG
>CAJPKC010000140.1 GCA_905370255.1 Streptococcus oralis | reverse complement strand
TAAGTCATGAGGACCATGATGAAGATGAGCATGACCACCATCATGGTGAAGACCATGATCACGGCTTTGATGCGGATAGAGTCATCAGCGAAGATGCAGCTGGCTTTATCATGAGTCATGGAGATCATAATCATTACTTCTTTAAAAAAGATTTATCCCCTGCTCAAATCAAGGCCGCACAAGATCACTTGTACGGCAATAAACATTCAGAAACTAGCCCAGATAACCACAGTAGTAAACCAGAAGAACACCATCATGATAACCATGGAAACCATCATGAGGAAGAGCACGATCATGGCTTTGCAGTTGATCGTGTAATAAGTGAAGATGATAAAGGATTTGTCGTTTCTCATGGAGATCACAACCACTATTTCTTTAAAAAAGATTTAACAAAAGATCAGATTAAAGCTGCACAAGATCACTTGTACGGAAATAAACATTCAGAAACTAGCCCAGATAACCATAGTAATCAAAAACCAGAAGAACACCATCATGATAACCATGGAAACCATCATGAAGATGAACATGATCATGGCTTTGCAGCTGAGCGAGTGATTAGTGAGGATGAGCAAGGTTTTGTGGTTTCACATGGAGATCATGCCCACTATTTCTTTAAGAAAGATTTGTCGAAAGAGCAGATTAAGGCGGCGCAGGAACATTTACATGGACACCATCAGGCAGAGCCTGTAAAACCTCTTGCCAAGACTGTTGAAAGTTTCTCTCGAGATGCCAGCGATGAAGAAAAGATGGCTTATATCTCTAAAACCTATGGTGTTCCGCTTGAAGCGATCCGAATTTCAAATGGATTCTTTGTATTCGGAAATCCAGACCAGGCTTATGACCCAACTCACATTCACCCTTACGCCGTTCGTAAGGAACACGTTCGTATTCCGCTTCAAACAGGTGATGCAGAGCTTGATTTCCTAAACGAACTCTATACAACTGCTCTACGTGATGGAGTCTCTCCTTATAGCTTGCAGGTTGAAAATGGTAGCTTTGTTATCCCTCATGGCGACCACAACCACTATATTAAAGTTCAAACCAAGGGCTATGAAGTTGCTTTGAAACATAAAATCCCTGCTTTGCAATCTAACTACCAACCAGGTGCATTTGATGAAACGACTGTTCAAAATAAGGTTGATCAACTTCTAGCAGAAAGTCGCGAAGTTTACAAGGATAAACCAATTTTACAAAGACAAATTGAGCTTGCCTTAGGTCAATTCTCTGAAAATATGAAGAAGCTTTCAACCAATTCTACAGCTGGCTATCTGGCTGCTTTAGATCTCTTTGACAAACAGTATATTCACATTGACTCAAGTGTCAAACCAACAGAAATCAGTCCTTTAGACAAGAAATATCAAGCTTTAGTAGATAAGATTAATACCTTAGACACAGATGCTTATGGACTTCCTAAGAAGGATTTATTGACTCAGCTTCAAGAAAATAAACTAGCCCAAGATGAAGCAGGTTTAGATGCAGTTGAAGCTAAGTTACAAGCTTTGCAAGATTTTAATGACCGTACTGGAGTTACAACAGTAGAATACATCAAGTATTTCTACCAACATCTATCTGACGGTCGCTTAAATGACACTCTTAGAAATAAAGTTGCCAACCTAACGTGGACACTTTATCAGTCACAATCCTTCCTTAAGGCGACTGACTTGAACAAACTATTCCCAGAAATCTATCAAACAAAACTGGAAGTTGAAGAAGCTCTGAAGAATGAACCTGTTACAAGTAAGCCTTCTGAAACGATTTTAGATACAGAAAAAGTGGATGGCCATAGTGCTAAAACAGCAGTCTATGAGTTCTTGAAAGGTTTGTATGATGATATTAAGCCTGAGGAACAAAGCAATCATGTTGGAAAAGGTCAAGTAGAAGAACTATTAACAAAAGCTGAAGAATTAGTAGTTCAAGTCAAAGAAGAAGGAGTTAAAGCTTCACTTGCTGACGAAGTTAAAAATCTGAAAGCTGCTCTAGATAAAGACGATGCAGACCTTGATGAACTAAACACACAAGTTCAAGATCTTCTAAAACGTATTTCACAAACCATTCAGACTGAACGTGAGAATGCTAATCAAGACCCAGAGGTTTTAGTTCTCTATCAAAAATTATATAACGGAGTCCTTGCCCTTCATACTTATTTGGAAATGAATAATGGTTCTGATGCGGACTTTGAAAAAGTGGATGCTTTGTTTGATAAATTATCAGCTGCAAGCAAAGACAAACAAGCTCTTCTAGCACTTGCGCAAGAAATTGTCTCATTAAATCAGGAATTTCAATCTAAAGTCAAGCCAGTTGAAGTTAACACCGAAACAGCCAATAAAGAAACAAACGATAAACAAGCTGAGTCAACCTTAACTCCTGCAACTACATCTTCAGAAACAAGAGAAAAAGTAGCAGAATAACAAAAAGTTCAGTCAACTACCGTGTCAAAAGTAGATGCTGATAAAAAAAGAGGTCGGGAATTTTTTCCCGACCTCTTTAGTCTTTATAAGCTACAATGCCAATGATTGTATCAACTGCACGCTCCATAGTTTGAAGGCTGACATATTCAAAACGTCCATGCATATTTTCACCACCAGCGAAGATATTTGGCGTTGGAATTCCCATAAAGGAAATCTTAGAACCATCTGTTCCTCCACGGATAGGCTCGATAATAGGTGTGATATCAAGGTCTTCCATAACCTCTTTGGCAATGGTTACTGGTGTCATATCCTTTTCAATGACTTCCTTCATGTTGTAATACTGGTCTGTCAAAGTCAAGGTTACACGATTGCTAGCAAGTTCTTGGTTCATCTTATCAGCGATAGCTTGCATAGCAGCTTTACGCGATTCAAAGTTTTCTTTTTCGAAGTCACGAATGATATAGCTAGCACTCGCTTCCTCAACACTACCAGTTATATCCATGAGATGGTAGAAACCTTGGTAACCCTCAGTCAATTCTGGGCGGTCACCAGCTGGGAGTTGGTTGTGGAAGTCAATTGCCAACTGAAGAGCGTTAACCATTTGTCCTTTGGCTGTTCCTGGGTGAACATTACGACCTTGGAAGTGAAGTTCTGCACCTGCCGCGGAGAAGGTTTCGTATTGAAGTTCACCAAGAGGTCCACCGTCAACTGTATAAGCAAAGTCGACATCGAAATCTTCTGCATCAAATTTATTGGCACCGACACCAATCTCTTCATCAGGTCCAAAGCCGACACGAATTTCGCAGTGCTTAATTTCAGGATGAGCAGTCAAGTATTCGATAGCTGTCATGATTTCAGCGATACCAGATTTGTCATCAGCCCCGAGCAAAGTAGTTCCATCAGTAGTAATCAAGGTTTGTCCAGGATATTTCTCTAAGCTCTTAAAATCTGCTGGATCAAGCTTGAAACCAGAATTGCCAAGCTCGATAACACCACCGTCGTAGTTTTCAATAACTTGTGGATTGACACCTTCAGCATTAAAATCAGCTGTATCCATGTGAGAGATAAAACCGATCTTACGAGTTAAACTTGGATCGTTGGCTGGTAGAGTACCAATCGCAAAACCGTTTGGTAGGTAGTAAACATTTTGCAAACCAATACGTTTCATCTCAGGGATGAGGACATTAGTTGCGAAGTCTACTTGACTTTGGGTACTTGGTGTAGTGGTTGAATGTTCGTCAGAACGAGTATTGACTTTGACATAAGTCAAAAAACGCTCCAACAATGTTGGATATTTCATCGTAACTCCTTTTTTCCTTCTTTTAAAACCATTGTATCATAGAAAGAAGAGAAAAACAAAAGTCAGAAGGGAGGTAACATTCTTATGTTAGCGTTTACTTATGGCTGTTTTAGTGATACAATAAAAAAGATAAAAATATCACAAGGATGCAGAGATGAAAAAAGCGATTTTAATGATGACATTTGGTTCACCAGAAGAGATTACCTTTGAAGGAGTAGCCGACTTTTTTACCAACATTCGTCGTGGAGTTCGACCTCAAGATCACGAGATTCAAACACTTTATGATAATTATGTTCGAATTGGAGGAACTCCACTTCAAAAAATTACCCGTGAAGAAGTTGCCTTGGTAGAAGCTAGGTTAGGAAATGAATATAGTGTCTATTTTGCCAATAAATTTTCAACCCCTTTTATTCCAGATGTAATTCGGCAAATGGAAGCAGATGGAATTGAAAAGTGTATTTGCTTGATTTTGGAGCCACACTATTCCTTTTACTCTGTCATGGGGTACGAAAAGTTTCTGGAAAGTAAACAAATTCAGTTTTTAGTTATTAAGGACTGGTATCAGGAAGAAGCGCTCTTAAACTATTGGACAGCTGAAATTGCTAAGATTTTAAAAGAAAAGGTGAAACAGGATAGCTTTAAAGTCATCTTTTCTGCCCACAGTGTGCCCATTTTTGCCTTGGATTTTGGTGATCCCTATATCGACCAGATTTTCGAAAATAGCAAGTTAATTGCTGAGAAATTAGGCTTGAAACCAGATCAATATACCAACACTTGGCAGAGCGAAAGTGATATTGGTATTCCTTGGATTAAACCAGATGTATTGGAGTATCTTAGAGAACAGGAAGAACATCCAGAGCATTATATTTTTGTGCCTATTAGTTTTATCAGTGAGCATATTGAAGTCTTGTTTGACAACGATGTGGAATGTCATGACTTGTGTCAGGAATTGGAGGTGAACTACCATCGTCCACCAATGCCAAATACAGATTCTCGTTTGATTGATGCCTTGGTCAATATTATCCGAGCTAATGAACATAAAGAATTTAGAGACTTCATCACAGAAGAAGAACCCTTTGATGAATTAGTAC
>CAJPKC010000139.1 GCA_905370255.1 Streptococcus oralis | reverse complement strand
CCAAAGCTACTTTCTTTCCTTCTCCTTCCTCTCCTGTTTTCTTTGTGTTGATTTTCCCACCTCCAATTTTTTCATTCTATTTACCATCATCAAGAGTGTAGGCGTAACCTCTGATAGAATAATTTTCTTTTTTTCCATCTGCAGTTTCTACTGTGAATTGACCAGATGATGAGACAGTGATAGTTTCGCCATTAGCACCCTTCCAGCTTCCTGCTGCTGCTGAAAAATCACCATCGACCATGGTTAAAACACCTTTGTAACGTTTATTATGTTCCGCCTGCTGGTCTTGTAATTTGCGGTCAGTCGTTGGGTCATAAGTTGACTGGCTTGCTTGATTAGATTGATTTTGTGAAGCTTGCTGATTAGAAGATGGTTGAGATGGAGTTTCCTGTTGCTGAGGAGCTTGGGGAGTTGGTGCAGCTTGGTTAGATTCTTGACCCTGAGTTGTAGGACTTGAAGCTTGTTCAGAGGAAGCTTTAGCTTTTTCTGAAGTAGTGGTGCTTGTTGAAGCTTGAGATTTACTATCTTTGTTAGAAGAACTTGCCTTTGAACTTGACGTGGTTTGTGTTGTTTTATTAGCATTGTCATTTTTAGCTTCTTCTTTTTTATTACCACATGCTCCTAAAAGCAAAGTTGAAGCCAATACGGCTACTGCTAGTAAACGAATTGAATGTTTTGTTTTCATGATGCGCCTCCTGTGTAATCTTTTTGAAATGTTGTGAAATACTTCTGTAATGTTATTGTAATATTTGTTTTAGGGTTTGTCAACTATTTATATATGGTTTTGGTTTTTATTTATATTTGTTCTTTTTTAATCCTCCTATCTCTATTATTCGTTAAAAATTTAAAAAACAGGAAATTTTTCCTACTAAAAATACTATATTTTATAAGTGTAATCGCTTGCATTTTTTTCTTGAAGGGCTATAATAAAATTGAAATAGGATATTGGAGGTGTAGGTTTATGTCAAAGAAATATTACAAATATCTTCCTTGGTTGATTATTGGTGCTTTCTCTTCTTATGGGGTTGCTACTCATTACGCTCAAACAACATTTGATTTGTTCTACCTAACTGCCATTTTCATGATTGTCTACGTGGCTTTATTGTATTTACACGAACATTATTTAAAATATAAATACAAAGATTTATTCATTCGAATCATGAGCAATTCTAATAAAGATAAACATCCTTAAACAAAAAGAGGTCGGGAAAATCCCGACCTCACTTTTTTATGACTAATAAGTCTTTGACACGATGGCTGAATTGACTTTTGACACAAACTTTATTTTCTCTATTCTCAAGTTCAACCAGTCATCGGACTTGTTGAAACTTCTCAGGACTGAAACTAGGAAACCAAGACTTGGGTTATCGATTTCTGCTCTCAAGCTTTTTATTTCAATCGATAGGTTTTTCTTGGTTTCTTTTTAGGCACTCGTTTGAGCCCAACTTCTTCTACATACTCACCGTATTTTACGAGAAAGTTATTGCTGACGATTGGTCGTCCTGGGTTGATGAGATTGACTAGTTCAGTTCCTTCGTAGACAGTGAACTCCTCCTCCAGCAGATAGAGGAAGGTCGGATTCCAGTCAAGACGACCTTGAATTCGTTTGATGGATTCTTGGATAATGGCATAATGGTCAAAAGCGAAGGCTTGCTCCTCCAACTCTACTCCCTCTAGGAAGCACTTGCCTGTCTGAAAATCGACATCTACAAAAACGACATCCTTGGCATCGTCTCCTGCTTGAACAAGTTCTAATGCACGACTAGGCAGATAAACCAAGTGGGCAATGGTCACTGTCCAGCCCCGTGGGTCACGGCCGGGGGTCGATACGGTCATCAATTGCTCGATTTTTTCCAAAGGAAGATCGAGATTAACTTCTTCTCTCACCTCACGCTGACAGGCATGCGCAGCATCTTCGCCCTTGTCCATAAATCCTCCAACCAGAGCCAAACAATTTTGATAAGGGTGAGCCTTGCGACGGATCAGTAAGAGCTTGATTTTTCCTTCGACAAAGCAGTAGGCTACCATATCCACCGTCACACTTGGTTTTTCGTATTGAGGGAGTTCCTGCTTGTAGTACCAATCCAAAAATTCCTCCTGACTTGCATGAATTTCAAAATATTCTTTTTCCGTCATCCCTGCTGGAATCATCGTGTCCGTCATTTTATGCCTCCTTACGAACTGCCTTGGTCCATTGGTACCAACCTACTAGACTATTGAGTGTGTAAACCCAGTACATCCCTTGGATGTGGATATTTTCACCCCACCAGAGGTAAATACTAAAGAGATTGGTTGCAATCCAGAAAATCCATTGCTCACGGTAGAGACGTGTCATCAAGAGCTGACCAACACCATTGGTCGCATCGGTAACACTGTCACGGAAAGGACGAGCACTGCTGATACTTTGGTAGGCTAATCCCATGCCAATCCAGATGATAGCAGTCAAAGCCAAATATTTGAGCCAATCAATCAGACCGAGTTTCTTAGCTTCAAAGTGAGACTCCTCTGGTCTTCCTTGCTCATTGATCCGATTAGACAACCAAGTATAGAGACCAATAGGCTGCATGACAAAGAAATAAACTGTTGTCAAAACTTCACCGTAGAAAGTCGCATTCATAGATAGGACCAAATAGATTGCGGAGTTAATAGCTCCAAAAAGGTAGTTACTAGCTCGACCTTCAGCTACTAAGATAACGCAGACAATCCCTGTCCAAGAGGCCAAGAGACCGATCCAGTCATGACTTTCTGTGTTTTGTGTAAACTCCAGAATAAGAGGAACACTTGATAAAGCAATCAAATAGAGCCACTGGAAAAGACTACGGCCCACAAAGAGGTCTTTCCAAATCAAACGCATAACTCCTGCAAAACCAATTTTACGAGCTTCTGCGTGAACATTTTTAAAGTTTTCAATAAATCGTGTGATTTTTTCAGTTATTTTTTTCATTTTCTTCTCCTAATCTGCTTGGTAAATGGCGTCAATAGCTACTTTTGCTGCTTCATAATTTCCTAGATAGTCATCAGCTAGATAAACATGAGGGATATTGGCTAGATATTGCTCCCTCATCATATCCAAATGCTGAGAAAAACTGTGACGGATATGGTCTTCTGCCATGGTCATGTCGCGAAAACCATCATTGACATAAGAGCCAATAGGTTGCACAAAGAGGATTAAATCCCACTTTTCCTTGGCTAAGATGGAAACAAAGAGATTATCAAAGGTCTCTACGGACAAGTCCTCCTGCTCTTCGCTTTCCATGTAGTAATCGTAGTAGCCCTTGGTTACTAGTGAGTTGGTATCTGCAATGACTAGGCCTCGATTGGCATTGCTATCGATTAACTTGGAAGTTTGATCATATTGGCCCAAAAGAAGGTAATAATAATCTTTGGAGATAAGCTCATCATCTCGGACATTATTTTTTATCTGATACTCACGAGCATACTCCAGACTGACTGGCGCGTCATAAAAGCGAGCTAAATCCTTGGCTAGAGTTGTTTTACCATTACTAGCACTTCCCATAATCAACACTTTTTTCGTAAACTGACGGCGGAAAGGTTGAGCGATATATTTCCAATATTTGCTTGGATTTTCACGAATCATGCTAGCCGAAATTCCAAATTTTCTTTCCTGTAGAACAGTCTCAAAACCACGTTCTGACAATTCTTGTTGGTATTCGGACTCTCCTACAAAAAAGATTAGTTCCTCACCAGTCTGGTCATAGGAAATGGCCTGCAACATCTGATCCAACCACTCCTGCCAGCCCATTGGATAACGTGGAATATTGCTTTCGTCAAGTTTACAAACAGAGGTCAACTCATCATCTCGAAATGCTTCACGAATATAGCGAAACCTCTTTTGTAGTGTAAGTCCAACCTGTTCACCACGATCTCCCTTATAACCTGAAACTACCACCCATACAGCATCGCATTGTCGTTTTGCTCTTTGGATTAAATCAATATGTCCCTGATGCAATGGAGCAAAGGTTCCAAAAACCACTGCTATCCTTTTTTTCATGTCTTTTCAACCTTTTTATAACTTTTTATATTTTATATCATACTACTCCTTCTATTGTTTGTCAACACTTTTTTATTAATTTTTATAAAAATATTTTCTACATGATCGGATTTTTTCTTGATATACAAAACTTGATCAGTAGAAATTCGTTTTTGAACTCCTTAAACTAAATGCACAATTCAAATGCTTATTTGAGTAACAACTTCCCAAAAAAAGAGGCTGAAACAATCTGTTCCAACCTCACAATTTTAAACAATCTCAAATTTTAATTGACCAGCTTTGACACCAATCTTAAGTGTCTTACCTTCTTTCAGTTCACCTGTAAGAAGGAGTTCTGCTAGTTTGTCTTCTACTTCTGTTTGCAGAGTTCTGCGCAGTGGACGAGCCCCCATCTCTGGATCATAGCCTTGCTGAGCTAGAAGCTTCAGGGCAGATGCTTGGAGTTTCAAGTCAATTCCTTTTTCTGCCAGGCTTGCAATCAATGGTTTGACCATAATCTTAACCACTTCCTGCATATCTTGACTTGACAAGCTATGGAAGACAACCTTTTCATCAATACGGTTGATAAACTCTGGACGATAAGCTTTTTTCAACTCTTCGAACATCCGTTTTTCCATATTTTCTTGGTCAAAACGAATATCTCGAGCTCCAAAACCGACTGTCTTGTCATCACGAAGGGAAGTCGCACCAAGGTTTGATGTCATAATAATGATGGTGTTTGAGAAATCAACTTTGCGTCCCTTGCTATCTGTTAGAACCCCATCGTCCAAGACTTGTAAGAGGACATTAAAGA
>CAJPKC010000138.1 GCA_905370255.1 Streptococcus oralis | reverse complement strand
CTCCTGATTAATCTGGGTGATAGCCCGACGAATATTGTCCTTGACCGAAACGTCCAACCCAATGGTTGGTTCATCTAAAAAGAGAACCTTGGGATTGTGAAGTAAGGAAGCCGCAATATCCGCCCGCATCCGTTGACCTAGTGAAAGAGTCCGCACGGGATCCTTGATAAAGTCCTTCAAATCCAAGACTTCATTCAAAAAGTCCATGCGCTTATGGAAAAGCGAGTCTGGCACATCATAAATTTCCTTCAAGACTGTATAGGTCTCTTGCAGTGCCAAATCCCACCATAGCTGGGTTCGTTGTCCGAAGACCACTCCAATATCCTTGACATAGTCTTGACGATTATCCTGCGGAATTTTGCCGTTGATTCGACAAAAACCAGATGTCGGTTTCAGAATTCCTGTCAGCATTTTGATGGTTGTCGACTTCCCAGCACCGTTGGCCCCGATAAAGCCTAAAATCTGCCCTTTTGGAACCTCAAAGGTTAAATCCTTGACCGCTTCAAAGGTCTGCTTTTCAGGATGAATAAAGGAGCGCAAAGCCCCCTTCAATCCCGGTTCCTTGACAGCCTTCACAAAATTTTTCTGAAGATGCTCTACTTCTATCATTGCCATACGTTTCTCAATATCCCATCATTCAATTCATGTTACAGATCATTTCCCTACTTAACTCAGGAAAATAGAATCTTATCTCCTCACTATACTACCACTTTTACTTTCAAACGAACATAGGTAATTTAAAAATAATTATCATATTTTGTCACACACCAAAAAAACCCACCTTTACAGGCAGGTTTCTGTTTTGTATTGTTCAGCTAGATTAAGCTTTACCTTCTCATTTCAATTCTTTAGCCAAGATACTCATGTTTTCTTCTAGATTCTCTAGGTAGTTTTTATCATTTTGAGGATCTGCTTCCAAAGGATTGAGAGTTTTTAGCCTGACACCTGTTGACTTTACGAGCGTTTCTGCCACTTTCGACGATGCATTACTTTCGGTAAAAATCGTCTTAACTTTATAGGTTTTCACAAATTCTTGAATTTCAGTAAGCTGCCTTGCATTTGGCTCTTGTTCAGGAGAAATCCCTGCAATACCTAGCTGCTGCAAACCAAACCGCTTTGCTAAATACGAGAACGCAGTATGTTGAGTGACGAAAGTCTTTTGCTTAGCCTTTTCAAAGATTGGTTGGTATTTTTTGGTCAATTCTTGAGCTTTAGCAATGAATTTCTTAGCATTTTTTTGATATATTTCCTTATGTTCTTTATCGAGTTCAGATAGCTTATCCGCAATAATCTGCGCTTCTTCACCAGCTTTTTCAGGATCTAGCCATGTATGAGGATCGTAGAGAGTTTTTTCATCGATTCCTTCGCCAGCTTCCACGTCTTCCAAACCCGGTACACGCTCCAAGGTCATTCCTTCGGATGCTTCCAGCACTTTCACCTTAGATTTTTGCAAATTTGGATCTAGGCTCCCCGCCCATGACTCTAAGGTATGTGAATGATAGACAAAAACATCCGCATCATAGATAGACGCTATATCATTAGCTGATGGTTCAAAAGAATGGATCCCTGTACTAGATTGAATCATGCGAACATCATTCAAATCACCAGATACTTCTTTAACCATGGCATAAACCGGATAAAAACTGGTCACAATCTTCAAACCTTTAGCTTGTTGTTCTTCTTTCTGAGTACACGCTCCCAGCATCAGAGCTAGTATACTCAGCGTTATTAATACTGCAGTTCTTTTCTTCATATTAACTCCAAAATTGTTGGTTCATCTTTTATTTATCAATAAAACATTCATATCTAAAAACAGATAAAAATCAAGGTGTTGTTTCTGTATTAGTAGCAGGTGTTGAAACAGCTGATTTCAACAAGGTTAACAGTTTTTCTACTTCTGCCATGATGTTATTATTATCCATAGTCCCTAAATTAAGATTATTTCGCAATCCTGTTAAGGTCTCAGTTGCATTGGATTTCAAACTTGGATCCGTCGTCTTTTCAAGTAAGTCTTCCGCCTCTTGCAACTTAGCTTCTACTTTAGCAGTTTCAACTTGAGGTACTTCTGGCTCAGTTGGTGTTTCCTCTTCAACTTCTTCTTGAGGTTTCTCTGGGCTAACAGCATCCTCCTTGTCATCTTTTTTACCTAAAACATGATCACTTGCATTCCCCCATCCATCGCTAGACTGTGGTCGCTCATCTGGATGTTCAACATAATACTTGATAGTTGCAAATAAATCCTCTAATGTATAGCCATTAGGAGCTCGGTAAGTCTTATCATCGAACCAAGCAAATTTGATGTTGTGGTAGTGATCCTTATGAGGGATAATCAGATTACCATTTTTTACTGCTACAGTATGCTCAACATTGTAAGGCAGACGAACGAGCGGTATCCGTTTCTCTCCTTGAACACGTTCGTAGATAGCAGACGCACTTTCTCCACTTGGATTGGCTTTGGAATCATCTGTTGGTGCAGGTGGAAGCAGACCTTTTTCTTTAGTATAGGTCTGAGCAGCTGCTTTTTCTTTAGCTGAAAGACTATCTTTTCCTATCCAGTGACTGTGTCCCATATGAGGGGTTACATAAGCATCTCCTTCGTCGCTGATAATATCGCGCGCATCAAAGATATATCCATCAGATGTCGTATATTTGTCAGCTAGCTGGGCTACTCGAACTTCGGTTTCAGTATACTCAATCTGTGAATTTGCTTTGCCTAGACGTTCTGGATGATTGATAGGCGCAAGAAATGCTAATAAGTCATCAATTAATTGCACCTTATCACTTGTTTCATCATTCAAACGCTTCACTAAATCATCCAAGGCTTGAAAATCTGACAAACGTCCCTTATTTTCTAGCAATTGCTGATGGGTCTGAGTCAGAAGACCATATACCTTATCATAAAACTCTTGATCTTTCGGTTCAACTGATTCTTTCTTAGCTTGCAGGACATGAGGTATGCTTTTCTGCTTCGCCAATTTATTTTCAATCGCTGTAATAATCTCTTTAGGCAAGTCTTTAGCTAAAAGATAGCGGGACACTCCTTTATCCTCTAGCACATAACCGTCAGCTATTTTCCTAACAACCTGCTGGATTAAATCCTTATCCAATGAATCCGCATGTTCCAAATTTAACTTTGGAGGAAGAATCGGTTTTAAAGCTGGTTGAGATGGAGTTAGTATCGGAGTTGGTATAGGTCTATAAGGTGTCAATCCTAACATAGGTTTATTAGGCTGACTTATAAGAGGAATTGTCCGAGCAAGCTTTTCTTCCAATGCCGACATTTGTGTATAAGGAATAAAGTGATAATGATTACCATGTGGCACTGCTACTCCATTTTGTGTTCGACTAGTAATTTGTGCTGGATCAAAGATCAAGCCATCTGATTCAACATGACGCTGACTAAGTGGAAGATTATAAAGTTGCTGAAGGAGACCCTTAACATCTTCTCCTTGACTCGGTTGATAGTTGTTTGAAATTTGAGTAAAAGTAGGTTGTGTCTGTATCCAGCCACCGTTTCCATTATTATACGAACGGCTGACTACAGTACTAGCTACTTTTCCTCTACCTGATAGGTAAGCTTGAGCTGCAGCTAGCTCACTAGGCGACAAATCACTCTTTGGGATATAGTGAAAATGATTACCATGAGGTACGATATAGGCATCTCCCGTATCCTCAATAATGTCTGAAGCATTAAAAACATAGCCATCATCTGTTGTATAACGGCCTTGAGCTCTAGCTGCTGCTACTTCATTGCTTATTTTCGTAACATTATGACCATGTTCCTGCTTTTGACGATTAATCTCTTCCTTACTGCGAATATTATCCGCACGAGCTATATCTTTCAGATAAACATAATATTGCCCATTAACCTTGATAACATATCCACCCTTGACTTCATTGACAATATCCTCAGTCCTAAGTTGATAGTTGGGATCTTTCATCAAAAGATCTTCGCTGAAAATAGCATCATATGGAACTTTCCCATTATAATAATGATAGTGATCACCATGAGAAGTGACATAACCCTGATCAGTAATCTTGATAACAATCTGCTCCGCGTTAATCCCCTCTTTTTTGCTTACTTCGTCAGGCGTTAACTCCTCAGACTTTTGAACAGCTTGCTTACCATCAATATAGCTAACTCGATTGGATTTTTTAATCGAACTGTTTGCCTGATAATAACCTAGCTGATGAGCAAAAAGACCCACAGTAGCAATGACAACAATTCCTGTTAAGTATTTCTTATTTTTTTCCATTGAATATCACTTTCTTTTTTGATTATACAGAATTCGCTAAAACTTATCACAATTTACAATTAACTCATAATATACCCCCAAAGAAATCATCTAAATATTTTTTCTATAAAATATAGCAGAAACTCAATTTTTAACAACTTATTAAACTCATTAACTAGTTAATTAACTGGTTAATATTTTACTCCTCATCATCTAGTCTGTCAAGATTTTTTTATTAGATTGTAAGAAAAATATTATTTGTTCTTTATTTGTCCAATTGTCATAATACAAAAAAAGCTTATCCTTTCGGATAAACTTTTTTAAAAATATATCAAGCTTCTTAAGCTTTACCTTCTGAACCGAATACGTCGATACGTTCTTCAACTGATGCTTGGATAGCTTTTACACCGTCAGCCAAGAATTTACGTGGGTCGAAGAGTTTCTTCTTGTCGTATTCTGCTTCGTTTGCTTCGTAGTCACGAGCAAATTTACGAGTTGCGTTAGCGAATGCGATTTGGCATTCAGTGTTAACGTTAACTTTCGCAACACCAAGTTTGATAGCTGCTTGGA
>CAJPKC010000137.1 GCA_905370255.1 Streptococcus oralis | reverse complement strand
TTTCATCAACGTCCATTTTAACGATTTTCAAGACATCTTCTGAAAGTTCTTCAGACAATTTATCCAAGATTGGACCTTGCATACGACATGGACCACACCAAGTTGCCCAGAAGTCTACCAAGACCAATCCGTCTTTAGTTTCTTGTTCAAATGTTGCATCTGTAATTGCTTTTGCCATAGTATTTCTCCTTTTTAATTATATTGGCTTAAATCTTGTTTCATGAGATAGAAGAAGACATCTCCATAAGTCCCATGGTAGTCCAGAACATGACCATTGTAGGTTAGTTTTTGGACAGGGTAATAGTCGGCGACACCAATCAGGCAGGCATGTTGAGAACGTTCAAATTCTTCGTATGACTCGAAGGTCATGGTTCTCTCTTGCTTGCTGGCATCAAGATAAGTGATTTCAATCATAGGATTCTCCTTTGCTAAATCATGTCTTCATTTTACTCCTTGGAAAAAGGAATGTCAAGAAAATTGATTGCGCACGCAAGTTTTTTGAAAAATTTAGAACAACCAGTCTGCTTTTGTAGCTAGGCTTTCTTCAACAGCTTTTTGTAGATAGGCAAGAGTTGTCTGACCTTCCTTAGTGAGGCAGATAAAACTAGCTCGCTTATCCTGGTCACAACATCTCCGACTAAGTAAAGCACAGTTTTTGGCTTCTAGGCGTGCCACCATTCGTGATACAGCACTTGGACTCAGATGGAGTTTGTCAGGCAGGTCAATCTGTCTCAAAGATTTTTCTTGAGCCTGATTTAAAAAGTGCAAGAGATAGAATTCTTTGAGCGTTAGGCTTTGGTCACTCTGCTCAGCAATCGTTTGCTCTAAAAGAGCTTCTAGCTCTACTTGTCGGCGGTTGAAGTCAAACCATTTTTCTAAGTAAGTCATATCAATCTCCTTTCTATATGGTAGTTATAAACAGTTTTGCCTATCTGAGATGCTTGCGCACGCAATTAGTATACAACTTTTTGGAATAGATAGCAAGAAGGATGTTTCTTGTGTATTTCCTTGAAATTTTCTGAAAAAAGAGTAAACTGGTATGCAGAAAGTCTATTTGTGGAGTAAACGATGAAATTATATGTTCAGTTAATGATTCTCTTTGTCATTTCACTGATTGGTGAGGGAATCTCTAGCTTTTTCCATTTGCCTATTCCTGGAAGCATTATCGGTTTGATTATTTTATTTTTAGCCTTGCAGTTCAAGTGGTTGCGGGTACGTCATGTCAACATGGTTGGGAATTTTCTCCTAGCTAATATGACTATCCTCTTTCTACCTCCTGCAGTTGGGATTATGGAGAAATTTGATGTGATTGCTCCCTATTTATTGCCCATTGTCTTGATTGTCTTTTTTGCAGCAGTTATCAATATTATCTTGATTGCGCTGGTCGTTCAGTTTATCAAAAAGCGTTATGAAGGTGATTACGAAGAAAGAGGTGCCAAATGAGCGAATTTGTATCCAATCCACTTTTTGGGATAGCCTTGTCCATTTTGGCTTATCTTGGAGGCATGATTATCTTTAGACGGTACCCTCATCCTCTGACCACTCCCTTGCTGCTAGCAACTTTATTTATCATTGCTTTTCTAAAACTGACTGGTATTTCTTATGTTGCCTATTATCAAGGTGGGGTCTACCTCAATAACTTGATTGTTCCCTCAACAGTAGCTTTAGGAATTCCTCTTTATAAGAGTTTTCACCTCATGAAACACCATGTTAGAAGTATTCTACTCAGTAGTTTCCTTGCTGTTGTTGTAAATACAGTTTTTACAGCTTTAGTTGCAAAATTTTTCGGTATGGATTTCTTCTTGGCGATTTCGCTTTTCCCAAAGTCTGTAACGACGGCCATGGCAGTTGGAATTACGGATAAGCTACAAGGGATAGCGACGATTACCTTGGTAGTTGTGGTAGCAACTGGCATTTTGACTAGCGTTATTGGACCAACACTTTTAAAATGGCTCAAGATTGACGACCCAGTAGCTGCTGGTCTTGCTCTTGGAGGAACTGGTCACGCAGTTGGGACTGGAACAGCTTTTAGCTATGGACCAGTTGCAGGTGCTATGGGAGGACTAGCCATCGGTGTTACCGGTATTCTCTACGTATTTGTCAGTCCCATCGTAGCAGGTTTGATATTGAGTTAAAAAATAAGAATGTTATATTTCTTTGTGTAAAAAGAAGCCCCTAGCTTTATTTGCTAGGGGCTTCATTCATTATTGTAAGTTTACTTTGTTCTTTAAGATGTAGTAGGTGCCGAGATAGAAGCCGACGCTAAGGATTAAGTCCTTGAAAATTTCAAAGGATAATACCCAATTGTAGTCGAAATCGATGCGAAGATTTAGGGTGATAAAACCAAGGACTATTTGGATAGCGATGTAGGCGACAACCGCAAGAGCTGTACGGTATTCATTAAAGAGTTGACCGATAGAGATAGAAAAGTAGATACAAAGGATACTTGCAAGAGTGTTAACGATATAGGAAATCAAGGCTAACCAGAAATCATCTTGATAATTTTTGAGAATAAACTCGGCAAAGTTGGATATTAAGACGTCTGGTTGAATCATGGATATGATGATGTAAAGACTAAAAAGAAAGACCAGTGTACTTGTCAAAGACCAAACAAAGGCTCCAAGGAGTTTAGAGGAAAGAATCTGGTGTTCAGATACTGGAAGGGTTAGTGTTAGATAGCCACGACGATCATATACGCTTCCTTTAAATCGTTGAATAATCAAGATCAAGGTTGAGATACCCAAAGTAATAACCAGACCCCCAAAAACCAGAGATAGAAAGACTAACATGACAACGCCCTTGTCTTGATAATAGGTGCTTGAGAGGGTACTGCCCTGAATTCCTATAATGACAGATAGGGATAGTACAGCAGCGTAGAGGGCTAAAAACCATTTGTTGACATTTTTAAATTCATAACGAACTAAATTCCAAAACATAATAATCTCCTTTAACTAGGCTTTGAATTCGTGACGGAAGAGCTGGTCGATAGACTCTCCTGATTCGTAGCGAATATCATCCACATTTCCTTGACGGACAACTTTTCCATCCTTGAGGAAGACAATCTCATCCAAGATTGGTTCGATGTCTGAAATCAAGTGAGTTGAAATCAAGACAGTCGAAGTTGGAGAGTAGTTGTTGATGATGGTGTTCAAGATATAGTCACGAGCTGCTGGGTCGACACCACCGATTGGTTCATCAAGGACGTATAGACGAGCATCACGACTCATGACAAGGATCAACTGAACCTTTTCTTTGTTCCCTTTTGAGAGTTTCTTGAAACGGCTATTCTCATCGATACCAAGGTCACGAAGAAGACCTTGAGCACGTTCCAGATTGAAATCTTTATAGAAGGTCTTGAAAAAGGTAAGAGCTTCTTTGACCTTCATCTGTTCGTTGAGATAGGTCGTATCAGGTAGATAAGAAACGATAGCCTTAGTTGCTGGGCTTGGTTCCATGCCATTGATGAGGATACGCCCTTGCTCTGGTTGGAGTAAACCGTTGATTAGTTTAATCAGGGTTGTTTTTCCGGAACCGTTTGGGCCAAGGAGACCCACAATCTTTCCTGCCGGGATTTCAAGGGAAACATTTTGAAGAGCAGGGCTTGCTCCATAGAATTTTGAAACATTTTCAAACGTTAACAAGGTCATAGTCTAAACTCCTTCAATATAATCTCTCAAAACAGTTGGTAGTTCTTCTTTTTCATAGCCAAATTCTACCATGCCTGTTACAAATTGCTGCAACTGTTCTTCTGATAGTTGCTTCCGGGATTGGAGGATTAGGTCCAAATCCTCGGTGACAAAACGCCCTGCAGTCCGCTTGGTGTATACGAAGCCTTCTCTTTCTAGGTCTGATAGGGCACGTTGGATGGTATTAGGATTGACGCCAGCCTCACTAGCCAGTTCTCTGACAGTTGGCAGTTGTTGGTTGGGTTCTAGTTTATGAGAAACGATTTGCAGTTTGATCTTATCCATTATCTGCAAATAAATGGGTTTGTTGTTATCAAATGTCCAGGACATCACGGTCTCCTTTCAACAATTTCTTTTTGTGTCACTTAAATAATACAACTAAACAAAAAACTTGTCAAGCCAAAAGGAGAATTATTTTGGGAATTGCTTAAAAAATGGTATAATGAAAAGAAAACGACAAGGAGGGGAAGGCATGCGTTGTCCAAAATGTGGCGCTACAAAATCAAGTGTTATCGATAGCCGTCAGGCTGAAGAAGGAAATACGATCAGAAGAAGACGTGAGTGTGAAGAATGTCAGCATCGTTTTACGACCTATGAACGTGTAGAAGAAAGAACGCTGGTAGTTGTCAAAAAAGATGGAACTCGAGAACAATTCTCAAGAGATAAAATCTTTAATGGAATTATTCGTTCAGCTCAAAAACGTCCGGTGTCTAGTGATGAGATTGGCATGGTGGTCAATCGTATCGAACAAAAACTCCTCAGTCGCAATGATAATGAAATTCAAAGTGAAGATATTGGTTCGCTCGTCATGGAAGAGTTAGCTGAACTCGACGAAATCACTTACGTTCGTTTCGCCAGCGTCTATCGTAGCTTTAAAGACGTGAGTGAGCTCGAAAATCTTCTCAAACAAATTACGCAATCTTCAAAGAAGAAAAAGGAAAAATAAATGAAGCCTAATGATCGTTTTTCTTTTCTAAAGAATAATCGGGTGTCGCAAGATCCCACAACTTTGGTGCAGTGCTACCTCCCGATTATCGGTCAGGATGCGCTGAGTCTTTACCTTTATACCTTAGCTTTTTGGGATGATGGACAAAAAGAACACCTGTTTGCAGCTATCCTCAAT
>CAJPKC010000136.1 GCA_905370255.1 Streptococcus oralis | reverse complement strand
AAGGTTGTCCCTCAATCTGTTAGGTGTCCTTCATATAGAGCTCAAAGCTTGAGTAGCCCATGAGAGCTAAGACCACAATCATCTGTTTGGCCGATGCGACATTAAGCACGGCATTGCTCGAACAGTCCGCCATATAGGCCAAATCTTCGTAAGCCGCTTGTTCTTCAATCTCTACCTTGTCCCCTTCTGCTAAAGCTGTTGCTAGCACAGATAAAGCACGGTAGAGTTGATGAGGTTTACGGTAGGTCAGTTGATACTGCCCATTCTCACCCTTGATAGAGATAGAGGCTTGGTCAGACTGAGCGACTGCCACTTCTACATTGGGTAGAGAAATGTGCTTTTGAAGTAAGTCTATAGCTTGCTGTTGTTTACTGCTAATTCCGGTAAAATTTACCATTGGTTTTCCTCCTGTAACCAGTTGACAAGGGCACCGTAGAGATTGGCATCTGCCTGATAGGTGCAAGCTTGAATCACTGGCGCAATTGTATACTCTTCATATCTTTCCACAAAGACCTCTACCGCTTTTTGCACCCCTTTGATAAAATCTGGGTTCTGACTGATAGAGCCACCTAGGCTAATGACATCTGGGTCGATTAGATACTGGATATTGAGTAATCCTTGAGCTAGATTACGATTCATACGCTCAATGGCTTCTTGGCAAAGGGCATTGCCTGCTGCAGCCTCTTGATAAACCTTTCGGCCATCCCAGTCTGACTGACCTGATTTTTCAATCACATAACGAACCATGTTTCCTGTAGAAGCTAGTTGTGACCAGTTATTGAGTTTTTCTGCTGGTTCGATAGTTGTCATGTAACCAAACTCTCCACCCAAGCCATGGCGACCACGGTGAATTTTGCCATTGATAATCATGGCTCCACCGATCCCTGTGCCAATGACAACACAGGCTGCATTTTCAATCTCAGGATGAGCTAGCAGTTCACTAAGTCCAACACAGTTGGCATCATTTTCTAGATGGACAGGTAGCTGGTGATGAGCAAGGGCCTGGTACCATGAAAATCCATGAATGTAAGGAATGGCACTAATCCCCTCAATCACTCCTGTTTCTTGATTGACCGCTCCTGGAACACTCATAGCAATCCCACGATAGTCCTGTTCTGACAAGCGTTGGTCCAACCAAGCCAACAAATCTTCTAGAGTTTCTGGAGTTGGGGTGCTGGTCTTATCTAAAATCTTTCCATCAGGAGTTAGACTAGCAAACTTAATGCCAGTCCCTCCGATATCAATCGTTGCAATGGTCATTGCTTTCACCTGCAAAAAGGAGCGAATCAGCAGTTGGTTCTTACTTTTTCGCTCCTCCTTTCTGTTTATGTTTACTTTTTGAAATTAAATTTCTTCTTTTTGAATGAGTTCTGTACGAATTTCCTGTGGTGCCAATAGTCCTGAATGGACTGGGTATGGGCGTTCCAACAAGTCAAGAATGGTTTGTTGTTTTTCAGACACACGGATATTTTCTTGACTCATGTTGTAGTAACGAAGGACATAACCTTCTTCATTCTCAGCCACCTTAAAGGCTGTTGGGCAGACTTGTGGCAAACTGAGTGCCGGATGGTTAAAGAGGCTACCCGTTGCTGCAACGCTACCCTCTTGTTTTGCAACTTGAAGAGCTGTAAATGGCACCTGGAAGGCTTTGGCACGACGGAAAGCTGAGAAGCGTTCCCCTGCTTGGTGACATTCTACTGCAAATTCAACTTCGATATCACGCAAGCACTGGGCTTCTGGCGTTGGGAAATAGCCCCAGTCACCGAGTTCGCCTGAAGCACGAAGAAGGGTTACAGCCATGGTGTCATCTCCAAGAATTTCGTATTCGTGCAATCCTTTATTGGATACTGTCACTCCTTTAACATCATCATACAAGCTGACAAAGGCTTGTTGGTGTTGTGGATTTTCAGGATTTTCCCAAGAAGCTGCTGGTTTATTTGGTCTTGTCACAACTTCATAGATGCTTTCAGAATCATTGCTTGGACGAGTGTTATGAGTTTTGACCAAGAGACGAATGCGGTGGTCTTTGGCTGTATTAGTAAAGCGAGTCTTGAAGCGAATCTGTGGATTGTCCACAAAGACAGTCATTTCTGTTTCAAGAGGAATGGTTGTCAACTCTTCTGAACGACCTGCATCTCGTTTCATGAACTCGATGATACCTCTTTGTTCTGCATCCAATTTTTCATCTGCGCTAACTGGAATAGTCAAGTCATGTTTGAGCAAAACCTTAGCATAGCGAGCATTGTTTTCTAAGACTTCATAACCTTTCAGTTGAGCATAAATTGGCTCAGTTCCTTTTGGTTGGAAATAAATGTACTCATTCCCGATATCTCCACGGTCCTCGAATTGGATGAAATCTTCGTAGGCTTCGTTAGTAGTCTTGTCGTAGACTGTAATTCCTTCATCTACACTCACTGTCACGAATGGTGTATCAATGACTCCATTTTGGTAAATACCATCACGGTGATCTACTTGACCTTCGACCAATTGGAAGCTTGCCCAAGAAAGCGGAGCAAGGTGGACTGGGATTGTCACGCGCACTTGGCGTGCAATATATGGTTGGCGGAATTTATCCTTAGGCAAAGTATAGCCAAAACTTGCTCCCAAGTCTTCAATCTTGGCTTCAAGGACATGGCCATCCAAATCTTCAACATGGTAATCTGGCAAGGTCACGGCTGCCATCTTCTTGTAACCTTCTGTTGGGTGCAATTCTTTGAAATCACAAGTCACAACATCCACTACAACACTGACTGTATCAACCTTGTCATGTAAAGTTGTGTTGACAACGGTAAAGGGGTGATCGCTTTGTGCATTTTGAGTAGCTAATTTACCCTTCCATTCGTTAAGAAGATTACTCTTAACAAAATTCCCGACTTGATTAACCTTTGCAAAACGAGTTTCCATTTCACGGTGAACTTCGTCAATACTACAGCCGCAGATACTATCGTGCGGTGCATTTTGCAGAAGTACTTTCCAAGCATAGGTCAATTGATCCTTGTGGTTATGTCCACCAGTGATAATGGTTAATGGTTCCACGACCTGCTCTAACAAGTTGCTATTTTCTTGGAAGGCTTGTTTGAGGTAAACGCGTGAAGAAGAGGTATTGGCAAGGGTGTACCAGCCATCCGTTTCCTGGCTAGTCAACTCACCTGTGACCGTTGATAATTGTTCAGGAAGGGCACTTTCCAGTGCTTGGACATATTCGTCAAATGAGCTATGAATAAAGGTCACGTCAGGGAAGAGTTCATTTGCCACACGAATGGCTTCGCTCAGATTTCTCTGAACAGGCTGGTGGTCACAGCCGTTCATCATCAACCATTGGTTGGTCGATGCATAATCACGGACGTCTGCTAATTTTTGCTTCCAGAAAACCAAGGCTTCGTCTTTATCCACTGGAATTTCATTCCCGTTACTGTACCAGTTAGCAAAAAGAATGCCGAGTACACGGCTACCATCAGCCCCTTGCCAGTACATCTCAGAAAATTGAGAGGTAAACTGTTCATCTTCAAGGACTTGATTGTCAAATCCGATTGGCTTGACACCGCGACCAAAGGCTGCTACGTGAATACCTGATTTTTGAAGGATTTGAGGAGCCTGCCCCATATTTCCAAAGGTATCTGGGAAGTAACCAATTTGAGTAGATTTGCCCCATTTGGCACATTCCGCTTGTCCAATCAAGGTATTGCGGACGTTAGCTTCACTGGAAATCAAGTAATCATCCTGCAAGATATAGAAAGGCCCAATCTTGAGCTTGCCCTCGTCGATATAACGCTGCACCTTGTCACGGTTTTCAGGGCGAATTTCTAAATAGTCATCGAGGACAATGGTTTGTCCATCTAGGTGGAAGCTCTTGAACTCAGGATCATTTTCAAAAAGATCAAAAAGATTGTCAAAAAGTTCCACCAATTGCATCCGGTGACTTTCAAAAGGTAGATACCACTCACGATCCCAGTGACTGTGAGAAATAATATGTACAACAACATTTTCCATGAGTAAAACCTCATTCTAACTTAAATTTAAAAATATATTTGTGATTCTTTACAAGAATCTGTGAAGCTAAAGCGTGCTCCTTATACTCAATGAAAATCAAAGAGCAAACTAGGAAGCTAGCCGCAGGCTGTACTTGAGTACGGCAAGGCGAAGCTGACGTGGTTTGAATTTGATTTTCGAAGAGTATTAGCGGATATCCAAGTAATCCAAGACTAATTCGCAGAACATCATGTTGGCCCATGAGAACCATTCACGAGAGTAGAGAGTCGGATCGTCTACGTGGAAGCTTTCGTGCATGACACCTGTTCCACCATCGCAGGCAACGAGTTGATCTAGCAAATGTTTTTTCTCCGCCTTATCCGTCGTTGTCAATCCTTGGATAGATAGAGCAATCGGCCAGATATAGCGGTAGAAGGTATGTGAACTTCCGAGTCCACTAGCGTATTCTCCTTGGTAGAAGTATGGATTTTCAGGGCTCAGAATAGTGCGACGAGTGGCTTGATACACTTCGTCATTGACATCACAGTAACCAAGATATGGAGCAGCCAACAAACTTGGCACGTTAGGATCGTCCATGATGCTAGCATTTCCTAGACCGTCTACCTCAAAGGCATAAATCTTTTCACCCTTACTATTTGTAGTGTAGGCGTAATTTTCGATCCCTTCTTGAATCTCAGTTTGGAGGCGTTTGGCATCAGCAATAATACTTTCGCTATCGGCTAGAGTCAATTCTGCAAAGATTTCTTGGACATAACCCAAGACAACCACTGCAAACATATTGGACGGAATCAAGTAACTATACTGACAGCAGTCATCACTTGGACGGAAGGC
>CAJPKC010000135.1 GCA_905370255.1 Streptococcus oralis | reverse complement strand
TCTTGTTGCCATCTTTATCGTAGAGGGCTACTGTTGAGCCTGGTTCTGCACTGACTTCAACTGGGTCTTTAGTTCCTGCTTTACCTGTTAGATCTGTCTTAACTTCTGGTTTCGCTGGAGCTGTTGTATCTGTCGCAACTTTTGGTTCACTTACGTCTGATGTATTTCCTGATGGGTCTGTCGCTGTCGCTGTTACATTACCTACTGGAATATCTTTCGTTGGAGTGATTGTTGCTACACCGTTTTCGTCAGCTGTTGCTTCACCAATCTTGTTGCCATCTTTATCGTAGAGGGCTACTGTTGAGCCTGGTTCTGCACTGACTTCAACTGGGTCTTTAGTTCCTGCTTTACCTGTTAGATCTGTCTTAACTTCTGGTTTCGCTGGAGCTGTTGTGTCAGTTGCTACTGCCGCATCGCTGGCGTCTGATGTATTTCCTGATGGGTCTGTCGCTGTCGCTGTCACATTACCTACTGGAATATCTTTCGTTGGAGTGATTGTTGCTACACCTTGGTCGTTAGCTACGCCTGTTCCAAGACTGTTGCCGTCTTTGTCGAACAACTCAACGGTTGATCCTGGTTCTGCACTGACTTCAACTGGATCTTTAGTTCCGGCTTTACCTGTTAAATCTGTCTTAACTTCTGGTTTCGCTGGAGCTGTTGTATCTTTAGTTACAAATTCTGACAATGGTTTTGTATCTTTAGAACCATCTTTATAGGTTACAACAAGATTGTTTCCATCTTTTTCTACTTTATCAACAACTTTTGTAGCATCTTCTACTTCTTGACCTTTTTTGTCAGTTAAACGTGCATCTGGATTATTTTGAGAATATTCAACTTTAACTTTCTCTTTAATCTTTTCAAACTCTTTATCAGTAACATTGTTAGCATTTGATACGACTACTTTATCTGCTTCTGATGGAGTTTTGATATCATATTTCTTAGTTTGTGCTTTTAAGACGAAAGTTACTGCACCTGGGTCAGTAAGGTAAGTACCAACTATTTCTCCTGCTTTATTTTTATCTTTTGTTGCATGATTAGAAATCTCTGCACCATCTGTATCCGTTGCTGTTGCATAACGTGTTACAAGATCTAAAGAGTCGTCTTCTGTTTTCGGTAATTTTTCTGCCGCTATGCCAGAAACTTGTCCTGTTACTTTAATTTTCGCAGGTGTAGGAGTTTCAGAATTAATTGCTGTTACAGTGTAACCGTATTGATTATCCTGTTTATCTGGATTGCCATCAACTTCTGATAATGGTTTATTACCACCTTGTTTTAACGCAGCGGATTTAATTTTTCCAGAATCGTCATTAAAGGTAATATCAACGTCAGCTTCTTCTCCAGTATAAAGATAAATTTCTTTTTTGTTTGGAGCTGGATCTGAATATGGAATCTCTACTGTTGGAGCTACGTTTTCACGTGCAGGATTTACAACTACAGTAACTTCAATCTCGTCTGACTCTTTACCTTGGCTATCAACAGCTTTATACTTAACTGTGTAAGTGCCTGGGGTATTTGTATCAACGGTCTTGGTTGCTGCGTTACCATTTACTGAAACAACTTCAGCATGGACCTTATCACCCAGCGTTGCTTGAGCATCATCTTCTTTATCTGCCACTGTCACCAGAGAAGCAAGATCCAGTTGAGCACCTTGTTCAACAGTTTTTCTGTTTCCTTCAACTGCTGATGCAATAGTTGGAGCTTGGTTTTCTACTGAGCGTGGTTGCCAGCCAGCCACACTTGAGAAGCCACCTTCCACTACGTTTGAGATAGCTGCTACTTCTGTACCTGCAATCTTGTCAGCCATGGTAAGGACGATCGTATCTTGGAACTTACCGTTCTCAACTGATTTGACAGTTGCTGCTTCTGGTTTTTGAGATGTCCATGCAGATGAGACATTGTCACGTTTGACTGGGATCTCCGCAGTCTCTCCTGCAGTATTTGTATAACGCAAGTAGGCAATCCCTGCGTCATGAGGAACTTTAAGTGTTACCTCTTTTTGTCCTGCCACAACTGCATCTTGGTTAGTAGTCAAGCTTGAAGGTTCAACAGTAGTCACACCGACAGATACTGGTACTGTACGGCGGCTACTTTCTTCTCCGTTAACTGTTTGGCTTACCTGTACTGTTTGACGTGGTTTGATAGTTTCACCAGTACCTTGGTTGTTGTTAAGAGCTGTTGGAAGCTCACCTGTAGTCCAGTTACCACTACTGTCAACAGTGACGTTACCGATGTTTTGCTCCTGACCATCGATATAAAGTTTGATAGTTGCCCCTGGAACCCCTGTCCCTGAAAGAGTGCTTGAAGTCGACGCCACTGTCTGAACAGGAACGTTGATAGAAGTGTTCGTCAAGTTTGGAGTCACTCTTGGTGCATCAACCTGACTAACCAAGTTCTTGTCGTACTTACCTGAGATAGCATACCAGTTATTCCTTGGTAGCCCTGTCTTGGATTCAACTCCGGCAATATAAGAAATGGCTTGTGATGAGTTTTCAACTACTGTACGGTACTTAATAGTAAACTTGCGAGCACTAGAACTATTAGATAATTGAAGAACATATACCTTTTTAGTGTCCCCCATGACACCGCTAAGACCATCTACATTATTGTAATCATTTCCGACAGTATTTTTGACACGCCATTCAAGTCTATTACCTGCGTCAACATACTGAACACCTTCTGCATTTGCTGTTCCGGCACCCGATTCTTTATTTGCATCCTTCCAACCATATCGGTCTACGTAAGCACCATCATAATCTGTAACAAAATCATAAGGATCGGATACATTGTTAGGGATGGTAAAATAGTAGTATCCTCCCATCCTATCGTACTTAGCCTCGTTAAAGGTTACAGTCCACTCTAATACTGGGCGACCTTGACCAGATGGATCAGTTGCGACTGTCTTCCCATTGACTACCTCATAGTCGTCCAACTGTCTGTATTCAATCTTAGCACGTTCAGTTGGTTCTCCACCATTAACCGTAGCTCGTCTATTTTGGTATACGTACTTAATATCCTTTCCTTCCATAGAGCGATCTTGAGCACGTTCTTGTCCTGCTGCTCGACGACTACGTACACGAGGCGCATTTGCCGTTTCTGACACAGTAACATTATTTGCACTAGCGCTCACTGAGCTTGCTGTAGTCGACGATGCTGTAGAAGCTGTGACTGAACGAGATGCCTCTGAAGCAGTTGCTGGTTTTGCAGTTGATACATTTGTTGAGCCTGTAACTTCTGAAGCAACTGCTGTAGTCGATGATGTTGCTGCTGATGAAGTCGGCGCTGAACTTGTAGCACTTGATGAAGCTGGTGCTGTTGAAGCCGGCGCTGAACTTGTAGCACTTGTTGAAGCTGGTGCTTCCGAACTTACTGCTACACTTGATGCAACTGAGCTTGTAGGTGCAACCGACGTCGCTGTAACTGTTTCAGTAGCTGCTGGTGCTACCGTAGCAGTTGCTGCACTTTCTGGTGCTGTGCTTGGCGAAGTGGTGGTCGAGACTCCTTCACCTTGACTTGCACTTACAGCTGTAGCTACAACTGTTGCTCCATCAGATGTCGTTTCATCCGCTTGAGCTGTGTGACCAATCATGATCAAAGTACCAAGCAAGACCGAGCAGACTCCGATATTCAATTTACGAATCGAGAAACGACTCTTCTTACTAAAGATATCTTTACCCATATTTCCTCCTAGACAAGGAATCATTAGATTTTGATTGCTCTTGTCTCTTCTAAAAATAATATAAATTGAATTTCCCTAACATAAAATATATCATATAATTAGAATTGAATCAATATTTTACTGTCATAAAATTAATTTTATATATATTTTTTAAAAACTAACTTAAGCAAAATTTTTCTATATTAGTCTCATCTTACACATTATCTTTATACAGAAATTTGAAACCTTACAAATATAAATTAATAAGCAAAAACAAACTGTATATAAACGATTAAAAACCTTACAAAACCTATGCTCTCCCTTTGTTAAAAGCTTTACATTTTTCGGAAAACAGAATGATTCTTACGTTTTATACTTTCAATCTATATAGGATAATTCACAATAAAATTAATATTTAGATCCAGAAATATACATATTTTTAGATTTATTAACGATTTTACATTAGAAAAATGTCGATATTTTTAATGATTCAATTTCCCATCAAACTTTATTTTTGACTGAATAATTAAAAACTGCTCTAGAGATTATAGAGCCGATATTTTTAAGACTAGAATTGCGATTATGAACCATTTCGACAAGAAATCACTACCTTGTCGAGCCTTGAAAAATTACTGACAACACTTTCAAAAAGAGAGCCATAGGTTATCCCTAAACTGTTACTATTCAAAGACTTTTCGTCAAACTTTAGCACCACATGAAGTCGTTTAGAAGACACTGAAGTTCTCAGAAGAACTCGCCAATTATTATAACTTCTATCAGCTTTTGCTTTTTCACTTTCAAGAAAAAAGAGTGGATGAGTTTTTTGAACTCATAGAGGAGAATATAAGCAATGTCAATCATTACTTCCAAACATTCTTTAGGACTTTTTTTAAACATAGACAATACAAAAAAATGTTTTAGAAGCACATTATTCGATTGCAAAATTAGAAGATGGCAATATACTTAACAAGCATATCAAAGATTTGAGATCTGGTTTAAAAAAATTAATCAGCTTTAGAAAGCATGTATTTATAACTGGCTCTATAATTTCTGTAGTGGGTAAAACCACTGTAGAGATTATAGAGCTTTTTAAGTGTACACAAAAAGTCCCATAAGAACTATAATGAAAAGCGACCAAACCATCATTAGGAAGAACTTATGAGACTTATTAAGAATACCACAGAATT
>CAJPKC010000134.1 GCA_905370255.1 Streptococcus oralis | reverse complement strand
TTACACTTGAACACAAAGAATCTGGTGAACGCTTGTACCTTACTTCAAAAAACAAACGTAACACTCCAGACCGTCTTCAATTGAAAAAATACTCACCAAAATTGCGTAAACACGTAATCTTTACTGAAGTTAAATAAGGTTTCATTACATTTCAGTGCACGCTGAAAAAGCTTGATTTCATAGGTTTTTTGAAACATTGAATTTCACTATAAATCATTTGAAATCAGTTCTATGGCAACCTTTTTGGCAACCTTTTTTGAAAATATAAAAAGAAAGTCATCAATCGAAGAATAGAAAGTCCTAGATTTTTTCTAGGATTTTTTGGTAAGTGTCTAGAGTTTCGGGAAAAGTAAAATTAAATACTTTATGACTTAAGAGAACGAAAAATCGTTCTCTTTTTTCGTTGCCTAAAACTAAAGAAAGGACACAGCAGGGATGTCAGATAATCTAGAAATTATCATGGATATTGAGACTTTAGAAGTCTTTGAAGTGATTGATTTGGATAAAAAAGATAAGTCAGAAGACAAGAAAGAGAAAACTCCTAAGGAAAACAAAGCGACTCCTTATGATGACTTGGGACGGGTTTGGCTAGGAAATGGATATTATTACAAATCCTCTAGTCTTCTAGGGAAAGTTGTGAGAGATGGCATTATTCATGAGCTAAGCCTTCGAAATAAACACGGAACATATCCCTACTATGAACATTCCAGAGATGGAACATGGGGACATGTTAAGCAACTAACACAGGAAGAAGCGTTATGGCTAACATTTGACTTTGCTAAGAGATGAAAGAAGAGCATGAGAAAATGGCACATAAAAATAGTAAAAAATTATGATGTTTAAAGCAGAAAAAAGTTATAAAATTATAGATATGAAAAACAAAAAAATTATTATACTTGTAAGTGTTATCTTAGTTGTTATTGTTCCTATCTTTATCAACCTTTCCTTTAAAGTGTATTTAGCTCCATTATTTACTGCTGAGTGGGGAGCAGGTGACTTACTTTCTTATTATGGTTCATTGTTAGGTGGTATTATTACCTTGGTTGGTGTTGTTATGACTCTGAATTATCAGACTAAACAATCAGAAGCGGATGACGCAATTAAATATAAACCAATCATAAAACTTGCTTCAGTAGAAAATGAATATTCCGATTTTATTGCAAATCGAGAATTAAGTGTTCGTTTCCCAGTATGGTATTTTAATGATGACTCTTTAAGAGTGCAAAAAGAAAAAACTTTTGAAGAACAAATGAAATGTATGACTTCTTTTCATGTACTTTTAAAAAATAAGGGAAGAGGAGAAGCAGTTGATGTCTCATTGGATAGTGTAAAAATCGAAGAAGTAAGCTGGGATGATGATAGCAAACTTTATATTGCTTCAAATATGCCATTGTCTATGGGAGATATTTTGGTTGATGAAAAAGCAGATGTCATCATCAATTTTCCTAATTATTTGTTTTTAAAAGATGAAAATACTAGTCAAAATCTTATTCGGATAGAATTAAAGCTATCTTATAATGATATGTTTCGAAGAAATAAAAAAGAGTTTGGCATGCTTCTAGATTTTCAAGTTCTTAGAGAGGCATCAGCGCCAGCTCCATGTCCGTACAAGGATGGATTTTCATATTATTTTGTAAGAATTGGTTTTGTGAGTGCATTGCATTTGTAAAATAAAAAAGGACAATTAAGTATACCTTATTGTCCTCTTTCCTTTTTCTTGCAAATGCTAACATAGTTTACACCACTTCAAATGCGGTCAACCTAGGCCACCTCCTTTCTGTCAGATTTTGATGAATTGCCCATAGGCATCAACTCACTTTCAGAAACAGTAGCCACCGTCTTCACTTTTCTACATTGGACATTATAACATATTGCAAAAACTCTTCCTACACTTTAATGTAAGAAGAGTTTCTTTTTAGTTGTTTCTATTTTTTAAGTATTGTATTAAATACTTAATTAAATGGTAACCTAAAATAGATACTACTATAATTCCTATTATCCAGATTACAACTGTCATTAGTCCACCTAAGAAAGAAATAAGGCCAGTAATAATAGCATCTCTATTAAAATAAATAATCGTTAAAGGTATCAGCGCAAGTACGCACCCACAACCTGCACATCCTGGTTCATCACTGACTTCCTGAATTAATATCGCCATGAGTTATCCCCTAATTCTTCCTTTTACGTTTCCCTACGTATCCTAGCCCTAGTCCAGCTATCATGCTTGCACCAAGTAATCCAAGTAACGATTCTTGTGATCCAGTATTTGGTAACGAATTTGCACGATTAACACGTGTATAAGTGATTTTGTCGCCAACTTGTGCCACTCCTGCCTGCTTCACAACGCTAGTAGTCAATACCCCTTTGTCGGCTGTAGGAACAACTACCCTAGATACAGTACCATCGTTGTTAAGAGCATACTGTTTACCCCCAATAGCGATAGACCCATCAGCGTTCTTAACTGCTTTCGTACCATCTACTACGTCCACAACATTACCATCTGCATCGACTACTTGTACTACTACACCACCATTTGCAACGATAGAGTCAGCCTTGTCTTTGAGAGCCTGCAAGCGTGCAACTTCAGCCTCAGCCTTGTCTTGTTCAGCTTTCAACGTTGCCAAACGAAGATATTCTACATTCTTAACGTTTGAGTCTTTCTTAAGAGTTTCGTAACGCTCCTTAGCAGTATTAAGTTCAGCAACAAGTTTGATAGATTTAGCTTTAGCGTCAGCAAGCTTAGAATTCAAGTCAGCCAATACTGTTGACTTGTTAGCCAATTTAGTTGCAAGGTCTTCAGCTTTAACACTAGCAGTAATGAATTTTGTCTTAGCAACGTCTTGTTTAGTACGAGCGTCTGTAAGGGCTGCCTGAGCAACTGCTACGGCTTTAGCAAGAATTTCAAGAGTTTCTTTTTCTTTAGCGAGTACCCCTTTGGCTGTTTCGCTAGATTTTGTAGCTTCAGCAAGTTTAGTTTTAGCTACTTCCAAAGCTTTAGCCTTGTCTGTTGCACTAGCTTTAGCCAAAGCAAGCGACTCCTTAGCACCCTGAAGAGAAGCCTGATCAGATTCGAGTTGAGTCTTAGCATCTGCCAACGCTTTCTCAAGAGCTGGAATATCTACAGTACCCCCTACCAAGTCAGCCAAACGTTTCTGAGCGTTTGCAAGAGCTTCTTTTGCAGTGTTATAAACAGACTCTGCAGTAGCTACCTTAGATTTAGCGTCTTGGTTAGCTTTTACTGCTGCATCATAGTTTGTTTGAGCTTTAGCAACTGCTGCATCGTCTACAATTGTACGTTCTACGTCTTTGTAAACTGGAGTTACAGTTTCTTTAGGGTTTTCAAGAGTTTGGTAAGGATTGTTGATAGCTTTACCGTAAGCATTACCTAGTACAGTGTAAGTGCTTGGTGCACGGTCAATCATACCATTGTAAGTGTTTGTGAATCCAAAATCAATACCTGCTGTTGTAGAAGTACCCTTAAGACCAAGAACTTCCAAAGCTAGATCAAAGTTGTCAGAGCGTTTACCATCAACACCACCGTAAGCTTCCCCAAGGTACCCCTGACCTGAAGTACCATAGAGTTGGTTACCCAAGTTAGCAAAGATTTTAGCTTTCAAGTCGAACATAGTCTGTTTACGTCCGTCATTGTTTTCATAGCTTACGTTGTTTGCGGGTTTTTGCCCGATAACAGTTGTATCTTCAGAGTCAATACCCTTAACAGTATCTTGCAAGCTAGTACCTGTGTATTTCAAAGGGTTCTTAGGATCTGACATAGAGTTCCAAAAACCGTTAGCTTCAAGCTGAGTTCCGTCCATGTCTTTGTAAGCTGGGAACAGAGTGTTAAAGATAGAAGTTACTGTTTTCTTAGCTTCAGCGACACTTTGATCTGTTACAGTTACCAAGTTAGTACCAACCTTGAATCGGAGATCGTTAAGCAATGCAGTGTAGAACAACGCCAAATCAGTCAACTGACTGTCAGACAAGTTGTTGACATCCAATTTAGTTGCTGAATCTGTGTTAGCAAAGTTGAAATCCATGTTTTTAACCCATGAATTATATGCAGATGAAGTAGGAGCTGACACGATAGCTAGATTGTTGCCATTTTCGTCACCCTTCTTGATTGCATCCTTAACGGCTTGGACAGACCCTGTACCTTTAGCAAGGGCTTTGATTGCGTCCAAATAAGCTTGGCTTGTAACAATACCATTAGTTTCTGTAAAGTTTGAGTAAGCAACACCTTTGTTCAAATATACCCCATCAGCAGTAACAGTAGTAACTTCCCCTGCTTTGACAGTTTCTGTTACGACTTTACCTTTCTTAGCTTCATCAAGAGCAGATTTAGTTGAGTTTTCAGTTGCTTGAGTACCTTCTTGGCTACCTTTAGCAGAGTTCAAGTCTTTAGAAGTGCTTTCAAGAGTACCCTTGGCTTTAGCTACAACAGACTCTTGGTCTTTAACTGCTTGGTCTTTGTTAGTTGCAGACAACTTAGCTGCATCAAGAGAGTCTTTTGCAGATTTTACATTAGTAGTACCTTCTGCGACTTTTGCAGTCAAGTCTTTAACGTCTTGATTCAATTTAGCAGTATCTGTTGTAGCTGAAAGAGCTTCTACCTTCTTCTCAGCATCTGCAACTGCACTTGCAGTCTTTTCAACAGTTGACTCAGCTTTAGTAACTACGCCTTTTTGATTTGCTTCTTTAGTTGTAGCGTCAGTAAGACTACCCTCAGCACTTGCTGTAAACGCTGTAGCCTGATCTAGAGTTTCCTTAGCCTTAGCCTGATCCGCCTTAGCCTCTGCAACTACCTCAGGTGTAACCTTGTTCACCTCTGTAATTTGGTTATTCAAACCA
>CAJPKC010000133.1 GCA_905370255.1 Streptococcus oralis | reverse complement strand
TGATTCTTCAAATGCAGCTGTCAAAACATCACGAGCTTCATTGACGTGTTTTCCGATAATTGGACGTATTTCTGCAGAAACGTCTTTCATCCCTTTAAGAATTTCAGTCAGGGAACCTTTTTTACCAAGGACAGAGACGCGCAATTCTTGCAGCTCTTTTTCATTTTCAGCAGAAATCTGCTTCAAGCTAGCTAGCGTTTCTTCACGAAGCGCTTTTAATTGTTCTTCAATAGTTGACATAATTCCTCCATCAGTCTCTCGTAGATAAAAAGAAAACCACATGCCAAAAACTCCACACTCGGAGCGTTGACACGCGGTACCATCCGTTTTTATCTGACAAGTCAGACCTTTATTTCTGAATCCATAGGCAAGTGAATTCACCCAGCTTTCATATAGAGAGCTTTCAGTCACGGCTCTCCTCCCTGATATACTTCCCCTGAGATACTAGTCTTGCAGATTCCTATTTAATTACTAAATATTTTATCAAATTTCAAGCATTCTTGCAAGATATTTTGCGACTAATCAACATAGTCTCCACCTTCAAAGCCATAATACTCTTCCAGACTGAGGCCACTTGCAGCGATTTCTTTGGCTTCTTTGCCGACGTAGCGAAGGTGCCATTCCTCGGCCATATAACCCGTTTCCTTTTCCTTGCCTTTGAGATAACGGACGACAAAGCCATAGTCAGCCGCATGGTCCAAAAGCCATTGGGCAGCCTTTTCTTCAGTGACTAAGTCTCCATTTGTTCCAATTAGGTCAAAGGCAAGGCCAGTTTGGTGTTCGCTGTAACCAGGTCTTGCAGAATAGCGGTCAGCCTCAGCCTTGCCATCTTTATCTACATAGTTTTGATAAAGCTGAGTTTGAGTTTCATAACTTCTAAATCCACTATAGTGATCACTAATTGGGAAACCTGCTTGTTGCATAGCTGCAATGAGTTTTAACAGTTCTGCCTTTGCGGTAGGATTTTCTCCAGGATTGTAATCTTTTGACATAGGATAATGCTTATTAGCGACAACAATCTCATCGTACTTGCCTTGAATGCTGTAGTGATCTCCTTTGTCTACTACTTCTGCTTTCTTTTGACTAGCTACCTGAGACTTACTTCCCGCAGTTCCTTCTTGGACAGTTTTTTCTTCCGTTGAAGTCTGAGTTTCTGAAGTTGCTGGCTTTTCTTGTGAACAAGCTGCCAATGTAAAGGCTAATAATCCTGATAAGATAAGGTATCTTTTTTTCATCTGTTATCCTTTCATTTATTCATCTGGTTTAAAGTCTCAGATAATCTTGCAATCAAGTCTTCTAATTTGCTTCCCTTGACTTGATATTCTTCAGAAACCATTTCTTCCCAAGGAACCCACCAGACTGGACCACGTCCATTTAGACCGTGCCCCTTCATATCACCAGCTCGTCTTGGAAAAATATGCCAGTGAACATGAGCGTCTCCATTTCCCAACAACTCTACATTCATCTTTTCAGCAGTAAAAGCCTTAGAGACAGCTTCCTGAACCAGACTCATTTCCTCTAAAAAGCGGAGTTTGACAGTTGGATGTAGATGATGCAATTCTGTGACATGTTCCTTGGCTAAGAATAGAGTGTAGCCTTCAAAATACTGGTGGTCTCCGATGACAACATAGCCAGTTTCTAATTCCTTGACAAAGTAGGGATTTTCCCCTGCCTTAATCAATTCAATTCGATCACAAATCAAGCACATCTTATTCCACCAAGTCACTCTTGAGATAAGCATCTACCATACGCTCAGTAGCCACTACAGAATCAACATGAGTCCGCTCGTAAGAGTGACTAGACTCAATACCTGCACCAAGAAGGGCGTGCTTAACCTCTGCTCCAGCTGACATGGCTGCAGAAGCGTCTGAACCGTAAAATGGATAGATATCTAGTTTAAATGGAATGTCTTGCTCTTTAGCTAAAGCAACTAAATGTTGACGGAATTCATAGTGGTAAGGACCAGAAGCATCTTTGACACAGATAGAGACTGTGTACTCGTCCGTCTGCTGGTCATCTCCCATCGCTCCCATATCTACTGCCAGATATTCGACAACTTGACTAGGGATACTTGAGTTAGCACCATGCCCCACTTCTTCAAAGACCGAGAAGGCAAAATGCGTAGTGACAGGAAGTTCAATCCCTTCTTCCTTATAGGTTTTAAGGAGATTTAGAAGGATAGCTGCACTGACCTTATCATCCAAATGACGCGATTTGATAAAGCCTGTCTCAGTTACGACAGTTCGTGGGTCAAAGCTGATAAAGTCACCAACCTCAATACCAAGTGCGCGTGTTTCTTTTTCATTGGTCACTTTTTCATCCAAACGCACTTCCATATTGTCCTGCGTGCGTTCAGCAGTGCCAGCGTCCTTGTATACATGACAAGAAGTCTGGTGGATCAAAATGGTACCTGAAATAGTCTTACCTGTACTAGCCACATGAACTGTACAGTTTTCGCCTTCAATCATATTCCAAGGATAGCCACCGATACGGTCCATTTTAAGACGACCATCTGGTTTAACAGCGCGAACGATAGCTCCCAAGGTATCCACATGGGCGGTCACATAACGCTGTTGCTCGTCATTTTTACCTTTGACAGTAACGTTGACACCACCTTTGGCAGTACGGATTGGTTGATAACCTAGTTTTTCAAGAGTCTCAACCAAATAATTCGTAATTTCACGCGTAAAACCTGTCGGCGATGCAATAGCAGTTAGTTCTTTGATATATTCTACAGTTTGATTCATTTTTTCACCTCTCGTTACCATTATATCACTTTTCCCATCTTAGTATGTGCAAAAAAGAAAAACTTAAATACTTTAATTTTAAAATTAATCTATGGTAAAATTAAGTAAAGTATTATGATGAAAGGAATACAAAATGAACAAATATTTCAAAACGACACTTCTCTTAGCCTTGCCTTTGGCATTCTTGTTGGGATGTTCAAAACAATCCTCAACCACTTCTTCTAGCTCTTCTACACCAGAAACGACTGAGGTAAAAACTTCTGAATCTAGCACTACTGAAAAGAAATCAGAATTAAAAACTGCTACCTTTGTGAACGATTCTCAGCCTGGTGTCGTATCAACCTTAACATATACGGTTGACGGTGATAATGTTGTCAAACAAACTGCTCATAATGTAGCTGACCCTGAAGTCCTCAATAATACTGCAGATGCTGTAAAAAGTATTCTTGAAGAAACCTACAAAGGCTATAAGGGACTCAAAGGGGTAACCTTCTCAATCGAAGTTAAAGATGGTAAAGTCGTTCAAGATCTTGAAATCGATCTTTCAGTTGCAAGCATTGACGAACTTAGAAAAGCTTTACCAGAAGAATACTCAGGTGTTGGGAAAAACGTTAGCTTTAAAGCCTCTAAGAAAATGTTAACAGACCTTGGTTATAAGGAAAAAACGAACTAAGAGTAATAGAAAAAAACTTGGCATAAGCCAAGATTTTTTTATTCCATTTCAAAAGCTTCACTCTTTTGCTTATTTGGAAGAACAAGAGATAGTAAGATTCCAACAATAGCTGGCACCAACCATGGCAAGGAAGCCTTAGCAAATGGTAGAGCATTCACAATGTTGGCAAGGAAGGTCACTTCAAATGAACTTCCCAAGACACTAGCTACGGCAATAGCTGTAACAAGACCCATCGTCAATTGCATGCCTGGTTTTGAAAGTGGTACAAACTTGTTCACAATCACAATCATAACAATCACAATGGTAATTGGATACAAGATAACTAGGACAGGGATAGAATATTTGATGATTGCATCAAGACCAAGGTTGGCAATTGCAAAACCAATTAAGGTAAAGACAGTCGCATAAACCTTATAGCTGAGTTGTGGGAAACGTCCGTTAAAGAATTCAGCTGTTGAAACAATCAAACCTACAGTCGTTGTGAAGCAAGTAACAGTTACCATAGCTGCTAGGAATAATTGAGCTGTTGAACCAAAGATTTCTTGGGTCGCTTGTGACAAGATATAAACCCCTGGAGTTCCACCCTTCATCGCTTCTTCTGTCATCGGGAAGTGATTTCCAAGGAAACCTAGGCCAATGTATAGGGCACTAAAGCCAAGTGCTACGACAATTCCGACTACCCAAATGGTTGAGATGTACTCGTTTTTATTCGAAAATCCAAGTTGGTTCAAGGTTTCAACCGCGATTACACTAAAGGCAACCGATGCGAGAGCATCTAGAGTATTATATCCTTCAAGGAATCCTGCTCCAAATGCTGAGGCTTGATAAGCTGCTGTAGCTGCTTGTGGAGCATTTCCACCATATTTGAGGGCTCCAAGGATTACCAAGATGATAATTAAGAGGGCAAAAACTGGAGTCAAAACACGACCGATACGATCCAAAATCTTTGAAGGATTGAGCGCGATTAAGAATGCTGCAACAAAGTAGATAAGGGTAAAGACAATCAAGCCTAGACCTTTGTCAGCATCTGCCAAGAGGGGACTAATCCCTACTGCATAAGAAGTTGTTGCAGTACGTGGAATGGCAAAGAATGGACCAATCGACAAGTACAAAACTGCTAGATAAATCGTTGCAAACCAAGGGGAAATCTTTGTAGAAATCTCATAGATATATCCCTTAGGATTTAAGGTCCCGATGATCAAGGTCAAGACGGCAAGTCCGACACCTGAAAGTACAAATCCTGCAATGGCAGGGAGAAAGTGTTCCCCAGATTGAGCACCTAGAGTAGGGGGGAAAATCAAATTACCCGCACCAAAAAATATTCCAAACAGGAGTAATCCTGTTAAAGCACCTTTTTTAGCCATAAACTCTCCTTATAAAAAATAAAATACTTTCTTAGTATAACATGATTAAAGGCTAGAAAAGGCTGTCACGAAACAATTCTGAAATGTTTTCAATTTTCCGA
>CAJPKC010000132.1 GCA_905370255.1 Streptococcus oralis | reverse complement strand
CTTGTTCTTAAAATTAGCAGCAATCATGGATGCTGTAGGTATGAACTATGGAGAGCGTTTTTACGATGCTGTTCGTAAAGCCCATCCAGATTGGTTGATTTACGGTTCTGAAACTTCTTCAGCAACTCGAACACGTGATTCCTACTTTTATCCTGCTAAAAATCTCTATCACGATAATCGTCCAAATCGTCATTATGAACAATCTGACTATGGTAATGACCGTGTAGCCTGGGGTAGAACAGCTACTGAATCTTGGACCTTTGACCGTGATCGTGCTGGCTATGCAGGTCAGTTCATCTGGACTGGTTTCGACTATATTGGTGAGCCTACACCTTGGCATAACCAAGATCATACACCAGTGAAAAGCTCTTACTTTGGTATCATTGATACAGCAGGCTTGCCTAAGAATGATTTTTACCTTTACCGCAGTGAATGGTATAGTGCCAAAGAAAAACCAACTGTTCGTATCATGCCTCACTGGAATTGGACTGAAGAAACGCTCAAGGAACGTAATATGCTTATCAATGGCAAGGTTCCAGTTCGGACCTTCTCAAATGCTGCTAGCGTAGAATTGTTCTTGAACAACGAGTCCCTTGGCAAGAAAGAATTTACTAAGAAAACTACTGCGGATGGTCGACCTTATCATGAAGGTGCAAACCCTGGTGAATTGTATCTTGAGTGGTTGGTGGAATATAAACCAGGCACCTTGACTGCTATTGCTCGTGATGAAAATGGTAAAGAGATTGCGCGTGATAGTGTAACAACAGCAGGAGAACCTGCTAGAGTTCGTCTCACTAAGGAAGAACATGTTATAACTGCAGACGGTAAAGATTTGTCTTATATCCATTATGAAATCGTTGATGAAGACGGTAATGTTGTGCCAACTGCAAATAATCTTGTTCATTTCAATCTTCATGGGCAAGGGCAAATCGTTGGTGTGGACAATGGAGAACAAGCTAGCCGTGAACGTTATAAAGCTCAGAAAGATGGTACATGGCAAAGAAAAGCCTTCAATGGTAAAGGTGTTGTCATTGTAAAATCTACTGAAAAAGAAGGCAAATTCACTCTTTATGCGGATTCTGCAGGCTTGGCTTCTGATCAAGCAACAGTCACAACCGTTTCAGGCAAGAAAGAAAATCGCCACTTTGTCGCTTTTGCCCCTGTTAAGGCAACTACTGATGTCAGCGAAAATCCTAAATTGCCAGAAACTGTGACAGCTATTTATAGCGATGGTAGTGTCGAAGAAAAAACAGTGACTTGGGATATTCCAGACAATCTTCGTGCAAGTGCTGGTGTGAAAAAAGTCCTAGGTAGTGTGGAAGGTATCGAATCCAAGGCTGAGGCCCTTGTCAAGGTCATTGCCCTTGATAAGTGGTTGCCTAAGGTAGCAACTGTTCCTGTTGGTACAGCTGTTGAAGATTTGGATAAGACTGTTACAGCTGTTTTATCAGACGGGAACTTAGTTGATGCGGAAGTCGTTTCATGGACCTTGAAAGATCCTGCTGCTTTGTCAAAAGAAGGTGGACGAACTGAAGCAACTGGTAAATTGGTAGGTAATGACTACGAGGTGACAGCAACCTTTATCGCAAGTGATCAGGAAACAGAAAACACTGTTACAGGTCTCACTGTTGGTGACAAGGCTCTTGCTGACTTTGAATCTGGAAAGACCTATTACCGAGTAACCCTTCCTTACAGTGCTGAGATTCCAAGTGTTGGTGCACAAACTACTGGCTACCAAGTAACAGTTCAACAGGCTTCGGCTGCTAATGATTATCAGGCTTCTGTGTTCTTGAGTAACCAAAAGGGTGATTTGGTTCAAACTTATTTGATTCAATTCGTGAAGGAAGCCCCTGCCTTGACACGCTTGGAAGTAAGTGTAGAAGGTAAAGAAAATGCAACAGAAGATCAAGTCCTCCCTTATCATGTCATTGGACATTACGAAGATGGTTCGCAGAGTGAATTTTCAGCATCAGATATTCACTTGGATGCTAGCTCTACTGATGGTGGACATCTTGAAGTAAACGGACAGAACTTGCTTCTTTACACTAAAGGTAGTGTAACGCTCACTCCTCGTATTGAACACCAAACAGAGAAGACACAATCTGTAGCCACTGTAGTAGTCATCAAAGAAAACAAAGTAGCCAAGAAAATTGTTAAGCTTCATCCTGTTTCAATCTCTACAGATATCAATCAGCAACCGAATTTGCCTGACCAAATCGGAGCAGAATTTGACAAAGGCTTGCCTCGTAAGCTAGCTGTAACTTGGGACAAGGTAGATGAACATGAACTCGCTAGCTATCATAGCTTTACCCTTAAAGGTCATGTAGAAGGTACAGACATTGAAGCTGTAGCTAATGTGACTGTTGAAGGATTGCAAGTCGCAGAAGAAATCAGTCTCACTCTTCCTAAGGGTGAAACTGTTCAATTACCAGCTAACGTTCGTGCCTACCATTCTAATGGAACAACTGTCTATAAAGATGTCGTTTGGGACAAGGTTCCAGCCAACTTTAGTCAAACTGAAGGAATCTTTGAAATCAAAGGTCAATTGGTTGGAAGTCATTTGACTACCAAGGCTCATGTTCGTGTTTCTAGTCAAGTTGTTGCTGGAAATAATATTTCGAAACAATGGACTGGTTCTCAATTGCCAGCTGCTATTGTATCCAATACCGGTGGGGATGATTCAGCTAATACTTTGAACGATTTGACGGTTTCAAGAGCCAATACAGATGTCAAGAATCGATGGACTACATGGCAAACAGGTACAGATAATGATTGGGCGTCTATCTTATTTGGTAATTCAGGAGATTTAACCAAACGCTTTGTCGATAATCTCTCAGTTGATTTCTACACAGATGGTGCAATCGGACTTCCAAAAGAATATGTCATCGAATACTATGTTGGTCAAGAAATTCCAGATCTGCCAACTGATGTCAATCATGCTCAAGGAGATGCCAAACATCCATTTAACAATGCTGCTAACTGGAAAGAAGTTGAACATCTCAAAGCACCAGGCCAACTATCCGCAAGCCAAACTAACCACTTTACATTTGACAAGGTTGAGACCTATGCAGTTCGTATTCGCATGAAGAAAGCAAATGGAACTGCTGGTGTCGGTTTGACTGAAATTACAATCCTAGGAAATAAGGTTCCAAGTGCTACAAGTTCAGACATTACGATCAAAGTAGACGGTCATAATCTTGAACATTTCAATCCAGCTAAGACAGACTACCATATTGCTCAAACTAGTAAAGAAATCACTGCAACAGCTAGCAACAATGGTGTAGTAACGATTGTCCCTGCCACGAGTTCAACAGGAGCAACTCGTCTCATTTTGAAGGCAGAAGACGGAACCATCTTGAAAGAATACCGTATCTTCCGCGATGGCGAAAAAGAATCTACACAACCAGCAGCTGCAGAAAATGGTGCTGTGACATTAAATGTTGGTGATAAGCTTCAACTACCTACAGAAGTGACAGTCTATTATCCATCACAAACAGATTGGACAACAGATAAACTAGCCGTAGAATGGGATGCAGTCCCTGAACATGCGACAGACCAAGAAGGTACCTTTGAAGTGCTTGGTCATATCCTAGGAACAGACCTGACAACTAAGATGCAAGTAACCGTTCTTGCAAGAGGAAATCAAGTTATCTCAGAGAATGCAAGCAATAATGCGACTGACTCTAAAGCTTTTGCGTCTACCACAAACGATACCCAGGCCGCTTCTAATGATAGAATCTTCTATATCAACGATGGTCGATTTAATGAAGATGGACGTTGGACCAACTGGTCTCGTACTCCAAAAGACCAAGAGGTATCTGTAGGAGTACTCTTTAAGAAGAATGGTCAGATTACACCTCAATCGGTTGGAAAAGTAGCCATTCAGTTCTTCAAAGACAGTGGTACAGATGCACCAGCGACAATGGTACTCGAAAGATATGTTGGACCAACTTATTCTGAACCAAGCACTATTTCACGTTATGAGGAAAATGCGGATCATCCGTTTAACAAGGCAGAAAATTGGCAAGAAATTCCTTATAAGGCATCTGGAGAAATCGTGGCTGGTAAACCAATCGAATTTACCTTTGATCCAATTCAGACAACAGCTATTCGAGCACGCATGACTCGTAAATCTACAACTAATGGTCTAGCAATGGTCGAATTTAGTGCTTACTCTCCTGCTAAAGCAAACGATGTGGAAACTCCTTCAGTGACTATTTCGGTTGCTGGAAAAGCATTGGAAAATTTTGATCCTGCGGTTTCAGATTATACAGTAAGCTTAAATGGCACTAAACCACAGGTGACTGCTCAAGCAAGTGGTCACGGTGTGACAACGGTTGTTGAGTCTAGTCAGGATAACCTTCCTACTCTTGTCCGTCTTCTTGCTAAGGATGGTAGTCTTGTCAAGGAATATCGTATTCACTTCAAGGCTAGTCACCGTATAGTTCCTGAAGAAGGTGACCAAAAGAATAGGATATTCTCCTTATCAATAGCAGAAGAAAGAAGATTACTAGGCTCCTCAACATTATACTTTTTCATTAGTTGATAATAATGTGGCGAAAAAGTTTGCCAGTTGCCTAAGGTTGTTGTATTTTCAATCAACTGATCAGGCTTCCTTCTAATCGTAGCCAAGCTCGGTTGAGAATTGACAAGTGTTCCATAACCGCCAAAAACAAGCAATTTATCATAATGTTTTTCCACTACGTCATGATACTCTGATACCATGGATGATTGAATGATTGGGAACCAGTAAAGTTCTTGTCCCACACTATTTACCCAAGCCATACTCGCTACCATTCCTACAAGTTGTAGACTATAAAAAATTCCTCTTTTTTTCAACAGTTTACGCTTATTGTAAAATAAGGGCGCATAGAAGACGAAAAAGATTAAA
>CAJPKC010000131.1 GCA_905370255.1 Streptococcus oralis | reverse complement strand
TTTCTGACCAAGATATGCTTCTTGAAAACTTCGAAAAATTTGAAAAAGAAGCAGGACGTGCTTTGGAATTGGGACTTGTTCACCCTGCCTATGATTACGTTTTGAAATGTTCACATACCTTCAACTTGCTTGATGCTCGTGGAGCAGTATCCGTTACAGAACGTGCCGGTTACATTGCCCGCATCCGTAACTTGGCCCGTGTCGTAGCCAAAACCTTCGTCGCAGAACGCAAGAAACTCGGTTACCCACTTCTTGACGAAGCCACACGCGCCAAACTCCTAGCAGAAGAGGAAGAATAGACAGAATTACAGGAATAAATGACTGAAAGTCGACCGTAGGTCGCTAAATAAAACAAGACCGCTGTAGTGAAAGTCGGATAAGAAGTTTCTTATCCGACTGGGGAACTGACGAGACTTAAGGCTTGACAGTTAGCAATGAAACCGAAGGTTTGCTTGCGCCCCCCACTACTAAAGGTCTTGTTGAAGAACATTAATTGTGTAAAGGAAAAAACATGACAAAAAACTTATTAGTAGAACTAGGACTTGAAGAGTTACCAGCCTACGTTGTCACACCAAGTGAAAAACAACTAGGTGAAAAAATGGCAACGTTCTTGAATGAAAACCGCCTTTCATATGAAGGCATTCAAACTTTCTCAACTCCACGTCGTTTGGCTGTTCGTGTACTTGGTTTAGCAGACCAACAAACGGATTTGACTGAAGATTTTAAAGGACCTTCTAAGAAAATTGCTTTGGATGCAGAAGGAAACTTTTCTAAAGCAGCACAAGGTTTTGTTCGTGGAAAAGGATTGACTGTAGAAGATATCGAATTCCGTGAAATTAAAGGGGAAGAATATGTTTATGTAACGAAACATGAAGCAGGAAAGCCAGCTAAGGATGTTTTGGTAGGTGTCGCAGATGTTTTAGCTGGCTTAACATTCCCAGTTAGCATGCATTGGGCAAATAACAGTTTTGAATATATCCGTCCAGTGCATACATTGATAGTCCTATTGGATGAAGAAGCTCTTGATTTGGATTTCTTGGATATTCACTCTGGACGAGTTAGCCGTGGACATCGTTTCTTGGGTCACGATGTAGAAATTCAGCATGCAGATACTTATGAGAGTGACTTGCGAAAGGTATTTGTTATTGCAGATAGCACTGAGCGTGAAAATATGATTCGTGAGCAGATCAAGACTATTGAAGCAGAAGAAGGAGTTAAAGTTCAAATTGAGGAAGGACTTTTAAACGAAGTCTTAAACTTGGTCGAATATCCAACTGCTTTTATGGGTAATTTTGATCCTAAATACCTAGAAGTTCCAGAAGAAGTTTTGGTTACTTCAATGGAAACTCATCAACGCTACTTTGTAGTCCGTGATCTTGAAGGAAATCTAAAACCAAACTTCATTTCAGTTCGTAACGGAAATGCTGAACACTTGGAAAATGTCATTCGAGGAAATGAGAAAGTTTTGGTTGCTCGTTTGGAAGATGGAGAATTCTTCTGGCGTGAAGACCAAAAACTCAAGATTGAAGATTTAGTTGCTAAACTTTCACACGTTACCTTCCATGAAAAGATTGGTTCACTTCGTGAACACATGATTCGTACAGGGCAAATTGCTATCCTGCTAGCTGAAAAAGCTGGTCTATCAGTTGATGAATCTATTGATCTTGCTCGTGCTGCAGCCATTTATAAATTTGACCTCTTAACCGGTATGGTTGGTGAATTTGATGAGCTTCAAGGGATCATGGGTGAGAAGTATGCTCTGCTTGCTTGTGAAAATCCTACAGTTGCGCAAGCCATTCGCGAGCACTATCTTCCAGATTCAGCTGACGGAGCCCTTCCTGAGTCTAAAGTTGGTGCTATCCTTGCACTAGCTGATAAATTAGATACTCTCTTATCTTTCTTCTCGGTTGGCTTGATTCCATCAGGTTCAAACGACCCGTATGCTCTTCGACGTGCAACACAAGGAATTGTTCGAATCTTGGAAGACTTTGGTTGGAAGATTCCAATGGACGAATTGATTGCGAGCCTTTATGCCTTATCATTTGAAAGTCTAACTTATGATAATCAAGAAGAAGTGCTTAACTTCATTAAAGCTCGTGTTGATAAGATGATGGGTTCTACTGCAAAAGATATTAAAGAAGCTGTTCTCGCAAGTTCAAATTTTGTTGTCTCTGATATGATTGAAGCAGCAGAAGCTATTTCAGAAGCTGCGAAAACTGAAGATTACAAATCATCAGTTGAGTCATTATCTCGTGCCTTTAACCTAGCAGAAAAGGCAGAAGGTTCAGTCAAAGTTGATGCAAGTCTCTTTGAAAATGAACAGGAAAAAGAACTAGCTCAAGCGGTAGATAACCTAGAATTGAAAGGTTCAGCAAGCGATAAATTAACACAACTATTTGCTCTTAGTCCAGTCATCGATGCCTTCTTTGACAATACTATGGTTATGGCAGAGGATATTGATGTTAAGAATAATCGTTTGGCTATTCTAGCTGAACTTGTCAATAAAGCAAAAACAGTGGTTGCTTTTAATCTTCTTAATACAAAATAGTAATTGAAAAGTAGATTGGAGGTCCAAATATGACACCAGAAAAAATCGCTCGTATTAATGAACTTGCTAAAAAGAAAAAAACAGAAGGCTTGACTGCGGAAGAAAAAGTAGAACAAGCCAAACTTCGTGAAGAATACATCGAAGGCTATCGTCGTTCAGTACGTCATCACGTTGAAGGAATCAAAATCGTCGATGAAGATGGTAATGATGTGACTCCTGAAAAACTTCGTCAAGTGCAGCGAGAAAAAGGTTTACACGGTCGTAGTCTTGATGATCCGAATTCATAAATAAAAAAATTCTCGGTTTGTGTGTGCGAACCGAGATTTCTATTATAAAAAAGGAACCCAAAATGGTTCCTTTTTGTTAGTTATTAGTTACTAGCACCAGAAGTAGCATCTGCGCCACCACCGTGGCCGCCATCGGCTGAGTCAGAAGCGCCAGAAGTAGCATCTGCATCACCATGACCTGCAGCAGGAGCGAAAGGTCCGCTACCGCCTACCAAACGTTGACCAGTTTCTTTCAAGTACCAGTCAAGCCATGGTTGGAAGTTAAAGACAATTTCATTAATACCAGCATATGATCCATCAGGATAGTACATAGCTTGGTAGTTGTGAGTATTGATAACACCTGCAGGTGAACCAGGAACAATTGTACGTACGTATTCTTGGTTGCCATTGCGAAGCGTACCAATAACCCACTCAACGTTTTTCATACGTGCAGGTGGAAGTGAACCGTGAACTGTTGACATACGGCTACCAGATTGAGGTGGTACACGTTTCGCAAACATTGTTTCTGGATCTTGATGAGCGTTGTTGTAGTAGAGGAATTGGTTGTTGTCATCAGCATATGTCAATTCAAAAGGCATAGCTTTCAAGAACATATCGATTTGGTTAACTGTAAGGATACCATGGTCAAGTTTAACGTATGTATCACCTGAAACAGCACCTGTAATTTCTGCAACTTTTTCTACCCATTCTGGATCATCTGGATCAACTTCTGTAATAGTTGTGGCAATTGGTTTTCCACAATCCAAGTCTTCTGGTTCAATTGGTTTTGGTTTTTTCAAATTAGATACGACTCCTACGTATTTGACAAAGTTATCTAAGCAAGTTTCAAGGAATTTAACAGTTCCTTCGTTAATAATATTTCCGTTTGCATCAAAAGCTTCTTTGGCTTTTCCAAGAAGGAATTCATTACCTGGTAATGTGTAGGCATTTACTCCTGGTGCATCAAGAATTTTACGAAGGTGAACTTGAGCACGTGAAGTTCCTTGATCGTAGTATGAAGCACCCACAATCATAACTGGTTTGTTTTCAAATGGATGAACTTCGTATGAAAGCCATTCAAGGACTGACTTAAGTGAAGCAGAAATAGTGTGGTTGTGCTCTGGAGTAGCAATAATCACACCATCAGCTCGAGTAATTTTGTTGTAAAGAAGGCGCAACTGGAAACTTTCGTCCCATTTTTCGTCTTGGTTAAACATTGGAACTTCATCGATTTCCAAAACTTCTAGTTCAAATTTAAATTTAAACTGACGGCGGATGAACTCCAAGAGTTTGCGGTTATATGATTGATCGTAGTTTGATCCAACAAGTCCAACAAATTTCATTCTTTCGATCTCCTATCTTACAAATTTTCCCAATCAAAATCTTCAGCATCTTTGCGAAGAAGTTCTTGTGCGTTACGCAATTTCTCAGTAACTTTAACAAAGATACGGAAGTCATCAAAGATGGCATCCAATTTCTTGATGACATCAAGATCTACCAAGTCACCATTTTGATCAAATGCTTGAAGAGAATGTGAAAGCAAGAATTCATCTGGGAGAACATTAGCTTTGATTTCAGGAGCATTAAGAATTTGACGAAGTTGCAATTGAGCACGTGATGAACCGAGTGTACCATATGAAGCACCTGTAATCATGACAGGTTTGTTCAAAAGCGGGAATACACCATATGAAATCCAAGCAAGAGCGCTCATAAGAACAGCTGGGATTGAGTGGTCGTATTCTGGAGTACCGATAATAACTCCATCAGCGGCTTCAATTTTAGCAGCGATTTCCGTAGCTTCAGCTGGGATTTGTTTGTCAGCTGGTTTGTTAAATACAGGTAGATCTTTAATTTCTACCAATTCGATTTCTGCTTTATCAGCAAAGTGTTTCTGCATATATTGAAGCAGTTGGCGGTTTGTGGAACGTTTTGAGTTAGTTCCTACAATAGCAATAAGTTTAAGCATGGGCTTTCCTTTCTCTTTTTGCATTATTAATTATTTATCGTTGGATACCAGATGAACAAGCTAAGCGTCCATCTTTGTCAATGAGGATGGCTTCGATACCATCAATATTTTCGACTTGCCATATAAGAG